>CAYXTJ010000014.1:0-13241 GCA_964467715.1 uncultured Sphingomonadaceae bacterium | reverse complement strand
GGGCAGCGAGATCGCGCATCACGCGTTGTGTCATTGCCGCGATTGCCAGATGGCGCATGGCGCGCCGGTTGTCGGCTGGATCGCGTTCAAGTCTGCCGGCTACCGCCTGACCAAGGGCGAACCCGTCAGCTATGAAGGCGAAGGCGGTTCGATCCTTAGCTTCTGCGGCACTTGCGGCACGCCGCTCTCCTTCGTGAACGAGAATGTGCTGCCCGGCCTTGTCGATATCCCGTCAGTGACGTTGGACGAGCCTGACGCTGGGGAACCGAGCGTCCAGATCCAGGTGGCCGAGCGCCGCAAGTGGATGGAAAAGCTGGCCGAGATGCCGGAATTCGACCGCTTTCCCGGCGAGTGACGCTTCTGGGTCAGGACCCTAGAACCAGTTCAGCCACAGGTCAGAAAAGAACGCCAGCCACGCCGCGAAGCCGACGTAGAGCAGGCTGCGCGCCATCGGGTGCGGCGGGCGGGCAAGGTCCGGGCGTTTCGCCGGGAAGCTCAGCACCATGCTTTCGCCCACTGCGGGCGTTGGCTGGGCATGGGCAGTGGGGCCGGGGACGCGCAAGGACCGGTCGCCATACTGGAAGGCGAAGATCGGCACATAGCCGTCGCTGCCCGAATGATGCTCCACCACCCGCGCGCGGGCGTAGCTTGTGCCCTGCAGGATGCGCAGGAAATCATGCCAGCCGACAACCCATAGCGCATAAAGGCCGAGCAGCAGCGCAGGAATGGCGATGATTTCGATCATGGTAGCGGGGGCTTAGCCCGCGCGGCGCATATCCTCAATCGCGGGTTCTGCCACGGCGCACGGCTGGTCGGGCCAGATGCCGCGCGTGTCATAGACCTGCTTGTCGGCCCGCTCTGCCAGCGGGACCGATTTGAAGATGTCGTGATCGACGAGGACGATCATCACGTCGCAGGTCTCCAGCGCGGTATCGATATCGGTGGGCACGGCGCCCGTCCCTTCGAATTCGCGCGGCAGTTCCGCCGCATAGGGCTCGACCACGTGGATGCGCCCACCGTATCGGCGGGCCAGCGTGGCAGCGACAAGGCGTGCGGGGCTTTCGCGGAAATCGTCGATATTCGCCTTGAAGGCGAGGCCGAGGCAGGCGAATTTGGCATCCGGATTGGCTTCCGCCAGCGCGGAGGCCTGCGCAATCACATGGTGGATCTTGCCATCGTTCACGCCGCGCGCGGTGCGGATCAGCGGCGTATGCTCGGGCGAGGCGGAAACGATGAACCACGGGTCCACCGCGATGCAGTGCCCGCCCACGCCGGGACCGGGGGTGAGGATGTTGACGCGCGGATGACGGTTGGCGAGCTTGATCACCTCCCACACATCCAGCCCCATGCTGTCCGCCACCATCGAAAGCTCGTTGGCAAAGGCGATATTCACGTCGCGATAGGCGTTCTCGACCAGCTTGGTCATTTCCGCGCTCGCCGCATCGGTGGTGATGCAGGTGCCGCGCACGAAGCGCTTGTAGAATGCCAGCGCCTTCCTCGCACAACGCGGGGTGATGCCGCCGATCGAACGGTCATTATTGGTCAGCTCTTCGAGGATCTTCCCCGGAAGCACCCGTTCCGGGCAATAGGCGATGGAGATATCCGGCGTGCCATCGGTGAGGCCGGGCATGGCAAGGTCAGGCCGTTCTGCCGCGATCATGTCACGCATCTGGGCGGTGGTGCCGACAGGCGAGGTCGATTCAAGGATGATCACGTCACCCGCTTTCAGCACTTTCGCCATATTGCGCGCGGCATCCAGCACGTAGGAGATGTCGGGCGTGTGCTTGCCATCCTTGGCAAAGGGCGTGGGCACGGCGATCACGAAGACGTCCGCCGCGCTCACTTCGGTGGAAGCGGTCAACAGCCCGCGCTGGACAACGCCCTGCACGAGGCCGTCAAGATCGACCTCCTCGATATGGATTTCACCGCGATTGATGGTGTCGACCACATGCTGCGTCACATCCACGCCATGCACCCACATCCCGCTGCGCGCGATGATCGCCGCCGTGGGCAGGCCGATATAGCCGAGGCCGATAACAGAAACGGTAGGAAGCGTGTCGCCGCGCATGAAATGCCTTTCGCGTGTGTTGCACCGCAAGGCATTGGCAGGAATTGGTTTATAATCGGGTAACGATGCCCTGATTGCCTGAGCATTGGCACCGCGATCCGGGCCAGGTGGAAGCAACAAGCGAATTGCCGCCGCCAAGCGACAGCGCAAAGATATCATTCGTGCTTGTAATTTTTTTGCACCGTGTTATATGAATGTTGCCTAGCGTCGCCTGCGACGGATATTGTTGGCCGCCACTCATCACGATGCAGATGCGGCACCTCTTCCATTTCATGCCAGTTGGCTCCGCGTCGGAACACGTCCGCGCGGATGATTTTTCGTACGCAAGGGATTTGTATTGGCGAAGGAGGAGCTCCTTACCTTGGAAGGCATGATCGACGAGGTCATGCCAGACGGACGCTTCGGCGTGACCCTGGATAATGAGCACCGCATCATCGCCGACACAGCCGGTAAAATGCGCCGGCTTCGAATCCGATCGGTCGTTGGAGACCGCGTACACGTCTAAATGACGCCATACGATCTGAGCAAAGGCCGGATCATCTTCCGCGAACGGACACCCGGGCAAGGCCCAGGCGGTGTCCCGGGGCGCGGCAAGCGGCGTTGACGAATTTTACAAGGCGGCGGGAAAGACCTGCCGATGAAGAAATACAATGAACACCTTTTATACGCGCGGCATCACGCAGCGCCTGCCCACGCTGCGCCCGTGCGCCGCACAAACCCATGCAGCCAAGGCCCATATGCCCTCCGCTGCCATGATCCCGACCGTTGAACTGCGCCGCCTGGTCGCCGCG
Source organism: uncultured Sphingomonadaceae bacterium (assembly GCA_964467715.1). Lineage (GTDB taxonomy): Bacteria > Pseudomonadota > Alphaproteobacteria > Sphingomonadales > Sphingomonadaceae > Alteraurantiacibacter. The sequence continues at coordinate 10,382 of CAYXTJ010000014.1, read as the reverse complement.
ATGGTTGATTGATGCAGTTCCAACCCAGCGGCCATGCAGCAGCATTCCCGCCCAAGCAGGAGTACCGACAATGGACCTGAACCTCGAATATGCCGCACACCAGAATGCGATCATGGCTGCGAAAGGTGCGGCGAATGACGATGACCGGAATGATCTGCTTGCGAAGGCAGGCCTGATCGCCGGCCGCATCAGTAATTTCCAGCATGGTCTCGGCGCGGCTGCGGCCTGTGCATGGAGCCACGCCCAACTCGCCCAACCGGCGGATGCCGGGCCTGAACCCCGGCCGGCCTTCTAGGGCCAAACCCAAATTGCTCTCGTTGAACTTCGATGGATATCGACGCCAGCTGTGGCGGCCGGGAATGTTTCCCGCTCCGCATCCGGACCACGACGACCTCCTTTCAATTTACGACTTGACGCACGAAGCCGCTCCGCACGTTCGCGTGGGCGGAAAATCCGTTTCTTGAAAGGAAACGACTATGACTATCGGTACCGTAAAATTCTTCAATGGCGACAAGGGCTATGGTTTCATCAAGCCCGATGACGGCGCATCGGACAGCTTCGTCCACGTCTCCGCGGTCCAGGCTGCCGGGATGACGTCGCTCAACGAAGGCGATCGTCTGAGCTACGACGTCGAAGTGGGCCAGAACGGCAAGGCAAGCGCCGTGAACCTGTCCACTGCGGACTAAACTGCGGGTGTGGTGCGGCAGAACGCTGCCGCACCCCTCGCCACATGTCAGGACAGGCCATGGCTGATACCTACAAATTCTACATGGAGCGGGCAGAAGCTGCTGCATCAGCAGCGGGCGCCGCCGAGCTCGACAATGTCCGCGATCGCGAATTGCGCGCCGAGAAAACCTGGCGCGGCCTGGCCGAAAGGGCAGAATCCGTCGCGCTCCAGCGCGAAAAGGCGGAAATCGAGAAGGCCGCACAGCGAGCACTCGATATTGATGAAGAGGGCCAATAGGCGCCTCCCCTGCCTGGGCACGGCTGCCCGGCGGGCTCAGCTATGCTCGCACAACAGGTCGCAGATGCGCTGTGCGCTCTTGCCATCGCCAAACGGATTGTGCGCGCGGGCCATCGCCAGATAGGCATCGTGATCGTCCAATAGCCTGTTGGCCTCTGCCACGATCACATCCGCATCGGTTCCTACCAGTTTCGCGGTGCCCGCTTCCACGCCTTCGGGCCGTTCGGTGGTTTCGCGCATCACCAGCACGGGCTTGCCGAGGGCTGGCGCTTCTTCCTGCACGCCGCCGCTGTCGGTCAAAATCAGATCGGCAATGTCGAGTAGCCTCGCGAAATGCGGGTAATCGAGCGGTTCGATCATCGCCACGTCCTCCACATTGCCCAAGGCCTCGTCCATCACGGCGCGGACATTCGGGTTGAGGTGAACGGGGAAGATCACCGCCACTTCGGGCCGCGCGGCGAGGCGGCGGATGGCATCGGCAATCGCCTGCATCCCTTCGCCGAAATTCTCGCGTCGGTGGGTGGTCGCGCCGATGATGCGCTTTCCAGCAAACCGTTTTTCAAGGGCGGCCAGACCTGAGGCAAGCTGCGGCTCCTGCTCGATCTGCGCGGTGACCCATTGCAGCGCGGCAATATCGCCGATGATCTTGCGGTTCACCTCTTCGGGCCATGGATGGTAGATATTGCCCGAACGCAGACCCGCCTCGACATGGCAGACGGGGATCTTGCGGTAATAGGTGGCGAGCGCGCCCGCCATTGCGGTGGCCGTATCGCCCTGCACCACCACCCAATCGGGCTGTTCTGTGTCCATCACGCCGCCCAGCCCAGTCAGCAGCCGCGCGGTGAGCGCGTCCAGCGTCTGGTCCGGCTGCATCAGGTCAAGATCGTGGTGCGGTGTCACGCCGGAGATTTGCAGCACCTGATCCAGCATGCCGCGATGCTGGCCCGATACACAGACACGGCTATCGAACCGGTCATCGGCTTCCAGCGCATGGACGAGCGGGAAGAGCGTGATCGCTTCGGGGCGCGTACCGAAGATGGTGAGGATGCGTTTGGTGCCAGCCATGCCGCAGCCCATAGCCGATGGATCGTTAACTATAGCCTAGCGCGCATGTGCCGGAATTTATTGCGGGCGCGGCGGCTCGGCGATGGCTTCGGGGTCAGTCACCTGGATTTCGGGCAGTGCTTCGCTTTCCTCGCCCGGCAGCGGGGCATCGCGCTCCGCCTCGAGCCGCTCGATATAGGCGCGCTCCAGCTCTTCGACGCGGGCCTGCGTGCGGGCAGCCTCGCCGTCGATTTCCTCAAGCCGTTCGCGGCGCGCTTCCTCGATCTGCATGCTGAAGCGACGTTCGGGCGCCACTTCGCGCTCGGCCACGGCTTCCTCGATTTCCTGGATCGAACAGCCCAGTTCCGACCCGCCGCCAATATTAGTGCAAGAACCGGGGCCGAACTTGCCGACTTCGTTGAAATCGCGCGATCGCTCGGTCCAGCTGTTGTTTTCCGGATCACGGCTCTGCCGCAGCTGGCTGGGGATGCGATAGGGGTTCTCGATCTCCTCGCACACCACGATGGTGTCCGCATCGGGAGCATCAGGGCAATCCTCGCCCGCAGGGATCTGGACCATCATGATCCGCTCGTTCCCCTCGCCCTGTGCAGCAGCAGGGGTAGCACCAAGGCCGGCCAACGCAGTGGTGGCAGCAGCAAGCAGGAACGCAGCTTTCATCGTTTCAATCCTCAAATCCAGATGGCCCACAAGGCGCCATTTCGCGTGAACCATGGCTGAAGCAGGCGTCGCCCGCCATGACCGCGATCAAATCTTCTCCGACAAGCGGATCGCCGCGCGGCAGCCCAGCCTTATGGCAGCGGAAAGCAGCGGATAGGCAGGCGCTTTCTCTGCGCCGGCAGCAAAGGCGGCATCGCGATGCTCGCGCTCGTCATCACGGAAACGGGCGATCATGTCTGCAAGTTCCGGATCATCGCCCGATTTCTCGAGGTCCTCCAGCTGGCGGGTGTAATGCTCGTCAATCTCGGTCTCGATCGCCGCAGTGCAGGCCATGGCGGCTTCCGGCCCGATCAGAGCGGTGCCTGCACCCAGCGCAAAGCCCGCGGCATGCCAGAACGGTTGCAGCACCGTGGGGCGCACGCCGCGCGCGGCCATCAGCGCATCGAATTCAGCGCGGTGGCCCTGTTCCTGTTCGGCCATGGCGCGGATTTCCGCCGAATGTGGCCCGCGATCACCCATCACCGCGAGTTGTCCGGCATAGATGCGCGTGGCGCCGAATTCGCCCGCCTGGTCCACGCGGATCATTTCGGAACGGTCTGGTTTGTGCGCTGCCTTTGTCATGCTGCCACCCTAGCTTGCATCGTCCTTGCGCGCCAGCAGCACCCAGATGGTGAAGGCGCTGGCGATGGAGATGATGGCGTTGAAGCCGGCGAGCGAGATACCCACCAGCGTCCACGGGGCCTGGTCACAGCGGATGATCGGCTGATCGAAGATCGCTTCCAGCATATCGCCGCCATTGCTGGCCGGCAGGGCGCAGCCGGTAATGCCTTCCCAGAAGTGGTATTCCACCCCGGCATGGAAGAAGCCGATCAGGCCGGACGTGAGAATGCCGCCTGCGGCAATCGCCACCCAGATGCGCTTGGGCGGCGCGAACAGCGACAGTACCGCGAAGGCAAGCGCGGCAAAATGCGGCCAGCGCTGCCACCAGCACATCTCGCACGGATAGAGCCCGAACACATATTGCGAGATATAGGCCCCGCCCAGAAGTGCGGCAGGGACGATCAACGCCAGGGCTTGCGCCAGCCGGTCAGCCTTGTTCACTGTATGCCCCGTCAGTTGCGGCGCGCGGTGCCAGCCCGCGCGGCGATGGCAACGCCATTGGTGCGGCGAAGCGTATCCAGCGCATATTGCAGCTGGAAATCGTCAATGCCCTGCTCTTCCAGCTGCTCGGCAGTCATCGCAAAGCGCGGATCGTCGATCTGGTCGCGCTCGAGAGACTTGTCCTCATAAGCGATCTCGTTGACGAGATGGCCGCGCAGATCGCTTTCGCGCATGGCATAGCGCTGGCGGCGCTCGGCATCGGGATCAGACAGCTGCGGCACACGGATATCCGGTTCGATCCCGCCTTCCTGCACGCTGCGGCCGGACGGCGTGTAATAGCGTGCGGTCGTCAGCTTCAGCGCGGTGTCGCGCGTCAGCGGCAGCAGCGTCTGCACGCTGCCCTTGCCGAAGCTGCGCTCACCCATGATCAGCGCGCGCTGGTGGTCCTGCAGCGCGCCAGCCACGATCTCGCTCGCCGAGGCAGAGCCTTCGTCGATCAGCACCACGATGGGCAGGCCTTCGGCCACGTCACCGCGATAGACGCTTTCGGCATCGTAATAGATCGTGTCACGACGGCCACGACCGCGCTGCGAGACGATCTGGCCTTCGTCGAGGAACAGGTCCGACAAGGCAACGGCTTCATCGAGCGAACCGCCCGGATTGCGACGCAGGTCCAGCACCAGTCCCTTCAGCCCGCCGCGCGCCTGCATCCGCAAATCGGCAATCGCGGCGTTCACGTCCGCGCCGACATCGCGGCTGAATTCGTTGACGCTGATGTGCCCGATATCGCCGTCCTTCATTTCCCACGTAACCGGCTCCAGCTCGATCACGCCGCGCGTCACGGTCAGCTCCATCGGCTCGTCACGCCCGGCACGCAGGATCGTGACTTGCACATCGGTGCCTGCAGGCCCGCGCATCTGCTCCACCGCCTCGTTGATCTCGAGGCCGTAGATGAGTTTGCCGTTGACGTGCGAGATGTAATCGCCTGCCTTGATGCCGGCCTGGTCAGCCGGGCTGCCCCGGAAGGGCGAGACGACCTTTACCAGCCCGTCATCCATCTGGATGGAGATGCCGAGCCCCTGGTAATTGCCGTCAATCATCGTGTTCAGCCGCTCCATCGCGGCGCCATCGATATAGGAGCTGTGCGGGTCCAGCGAAGCCAGCATCCCGTCAATCGCGCCACGGATCAGCTGCTCGTCATCCACTGGCTCGACATAGCTGGACTTGATCCGCTGGTATGTCGCGAAAAGCTTGGCGAATTCCGGCGAGGCGCGGCCTTCCACCTGCGCGAAGGCTGCGGTGGTGGCGGGCAGCAGCGCCACGGCAGTGCAAAGGGCAGCAGCGCGAATGGCCGGAGCAAACTTTGGGGCAAACTTCATGGCACGTGTATCCTGTTGAGTCCCAAGCTGTTGTGTATCGCAAGGGTTGGCTGAACACCAGATGAGGATGTTTCGCCCTGATCCAAGTCCCGTAGCGGGACATCTGGCGTGATCACTTGCGCGATAGCCTGGCCAGCCCGGTCCGGCCACGCCGATGGGCGCGCCATCGACCAGCTGCTCGCCCACGCTCACATCGCTGCGGGCAAGGCCGGTGACAAGGCTGCTCCAGCCGCCGGCATGTTCGATGATCACGATCTGGCCATATCCGCGATAAGGCACTGAAAAGGCCACCCGCCCTGCGGCGGGCGCGACGACCTGCGCATTGGCGCGCGGTGCCAGCGTCACGCCTTGGCTCAAGCCATTCTCCAGCGGCGCGCCAAAGCCGGTGACCGTGCGACCCGTAACCGGCAGTATGTAGGGCGAAGGGGCGCTGCGAGCCTGTTCGGCTTAAGGTGCAGGCAAGGGTTCGCGCGCGCTGGAAACGGCAAGGCCGCTGCCGGGGCGAAGCACCGGGCCGGGCAAAGCGGCGAGGCGGCTGCGCAAGGCGGCTGCGCGTTCCAGTTCGCCTGCCAGCGTATCGAGATCGCGCGCCTGTTCTGCCAGCGCCAGCGCCCGCTCGGCTTCGCGACTGGCGACGCTGCCCGCCTCACGTGCGGCAAGCTGTAGCTGCGCGGCGATCCCGGCCAGTTCCTCGCTGCGCGCGGCGAGCGATGCTTCCTCGGCGCGCAACACATCGGCTGCCTGCGCGCCCTCGTGCTCCAGCTGGCGCGAACGGTCAATCCGCTGCTTCAGGCTGGCGGTGCGTTGTTCGATCTGGGGCACGGTGTTGGACATCACTGCGCGCAGGTAGACAAGGTCCTGCACATCGCCGGGCCGCAGGATCGCCAGCGCCGCCGGGCGGCGCGCGAATTGCTGCAAGGCGGCGGTAAGGCTGACGATGGGGCGACGCTCCTGCCCGAGCTGGAGGTGAAGCTTCTCGCGCTCCGCAGCTATCAGCGCGCTGCGCGCTTCGGCAGCGGCAATGCCGGCTTCTGCCTGCTGGATGCGGGCAGCGAGCGCGGCCACTTCGCGCGCGGTGCGCTCGGCCTCGTCTGCGCTTTCTTGCGCCTCGCGCTCCAGCCGCTCGCCGCGAGCCTGCGCGGCATCGCGCTCTGCCACTGCCTGTTGGAGCGCGGCGCGCGTCTCGTCCGCCGTGTCATAGGCAGGGGCAAGCTGCGCCGAGGCGGCATAGCCAAACAGCGCCGAGGCAAACAGGAGGACGAGGATACGCGACATCACGCGCTATCCTGACCGATGATAGGGATGCCCGGCAAGTATCGATGTGGCCCGGAACAGCTGTTCCATCAGCATGGCGCGGGCGAGCAGATGCGGCCAGGTCGCCTTGCCGAACGCCAGCAGCAGGTCTGCCTCGTCCCGTTCTTGCTGCGAGTGCCCGTCTGCCGCGCCGAGCACGAAACGGCATTCGCGCATCCCGCCATCGCGCCACTTTTCGAGCACTTCGGCGAATTTCTCGGACGACAAGTCCTTGCCCTTTTCATCGAGCAGGACAGTGCGAAACGGCGTTTGCGGATCAGGGATGCGCCCGCCGGTTTCGGGCAGTTCGGTGAGCTTTACGGGCCATGCGATGCGCTTTTCATAACGCGCAACCAGCTCCGCCTCGGGCGAACGGGCAATCTTTCCGCGAGCGATGACATGGAGAAGGATGGTGGCTCGCCTCTTGCTCCCCTCCCGCCTGCGGGAGGGGTTGGGGGTGGGTCTTGGCGCAAGGGTGTTCCCAAGGGCCCACCCCGCTGCGACTAGCTTCGCCTGCGGCTCAGCAAGTCTCGCTGCCCCTCCCGCAAGCGGGAGGGGATGAATCAGGCCACACCTTCATCCCCAAAGCCCCACATGCGCTCCAGATTGTAGAAGCTGCGGACTTCGGGGCGGAACAGGTGCACCACCACGTCACCGGCGTCGATCAGCACCCAGTCTGCCGCGGGCAGGCCTTCGATGCGTGCCACACCGTGGCCTTCCTGTTTCAGCCTTTCGGCGATCTTGGACGCCATGGCGGCGACCTGACGCGTCGAGCGGCCCGATGCGATGACCATGTGGTCAGCGATCGAGCTTTTGCCTTCGAGCGGGATGGAAATCACGTCCTGCGCCTGGTCATCATCCAGCTGCTGGAGGATGAGAGCGTGGGCGGTGCCGGCTTCAGCGGTGATGGTGTCAGTGTTGCTGGTCATGGAAATGATGGTTGCGGTGCCCGTAGTTGCGGGGATGGCTTGCGCCTGTGTCATCGCGACGTGTCATGCTCCTGATTGGCGTAATGGACAAGAAAAAGCATGAGCCAGGAGCGCCTCATGCGTCCCGCCCCCTTGCGATGTCATGAATAGGGGAATGCGTCACTTCATCCCTGGAAGCAGGCCCGGCATACCGGTCTGCCCAAGCGGGATCCGCCTTTCGGATTGTTGTTGCCGAGCGCGGATCGGGATCGAAACGCAATTCTATCAGCGCAGGTGCGCTCCATTCGCTCCGGTTTCGCAAGCCGGCTGCGTTCAACCGGTAACGTCGCAGCCAGACCATCGCGGGGCTCGCGAGGGCATCGCCATCATAGCCGGGCCTTGCAATGACCGCAATCGGCATTTCCCGGGCGATTTGCCGCCAGTCCTTCCACAGGTGGAATTGCGCCAGGTTGTCTGCCCCCATCAGCCACACGAAGCGGCGCCCGGCATATCGGCGCTTCAGTTTGCGAAGCGTATCAACGGTATACCGCGTGCCCAGTTCACGCTCGACGGCGGTGGCGCGGATACGCGAATTGCGACTTTGCGCGAGCGCCGAGCGAAAGCGCGCGGAGAGCGGCGCCATGCCCTTTGCCGGCTTCAGCGGATTGCCGGGAGAGACCATCCACCACAGCTCATCCAGCCCCAGCGCATCGATGGCGAACAGTGATATGCGCCTGTGCCCGCCGTGCGCAGGGTTGAAGCTGCCGCCCAGAAGGCCGGTGATCGGGCCGGTGAGCGATCGGGGCACCCCTGCTTACCGTTCCGGACGACGCGGCGAGACGCGGAAGCCGTGGCGGCCATCCTGCGCCTTGATCGCCCATGCCGGATATTCGTCATCAAGGCGGCCGACTGCATCAAGTGTGGCGAGATCTTCGCTGGTGAGGTCGATATCGCTAGCGGCAAGGTTCTGCTCCAGCTGCTCGGCGCGCTTGGCACCGATGATCACGCTGGAGACGACGCGCTGATGCAGCAGCCATGCCAGCGCGATGGCAGCCACGCCCACCCCGCGGCTTTCCGCCATCGGGCGCATGGCTGCAACAGCCGCCGCAGCCATCGGCTTGTCCGCACGCGGGAAGTCCAGCTTGGCGCGGCGGCCATCGCCCTTCACCTCGCCATCCTCGCCGAAGTCATACTTGCCGGACAGCAGCCCGCCGATCAGCGGACTCCACACCATCAGGCCAAGGCCTTCGGAGCGCATCATCGGCACGATCTCGCGTTCGAGTTCGCGCCCGGAGACGGCATAGAAGGCCTGGTTGGAGATGAACTTGTCCCACCCGCGCCGCTCTGCAATGCCCAGCGCCTTGGCGATCTGCCACGCGGCCCAGTTGGACACGCCGATATAGCGCGCGCGGCCGGACCGGACGATGTCCTCCATCGCGCGCAAGCCTTCTTCCATGCCCGCAACAGGGTCCCAGCCGTGGATCTGGTAGAGGTCGACATGGTCGAGGCCGAGGCGATCAAGGCTTTCGTCGATCTGGGCGAGCAGGTGATAGCGGCCATAACCCGAATCGTTCGGCCCTTCGCCCATCGGGCCCATGCCCTTGGTGGCGATCACCACGTCCTGCCGCGAAACGCCAAGATCCTTCAGCGCCTGACCGACGAATTCCTCGCTCTGGCCTTGCGAATAGACATTGGCCGTGTCGATGAAGTTGATCCCGCCGTCGAGCGCCTGCTTGATGAGTACCGTCGAGCCTTGCTGGTCAAGGTCGTGCTGGAAGAAGGCGCTGGGCTTGTTGCCGAAGGTCATCGCCCCCAGGCACAGTTCCGAAACCACCAGGCCCGAATTGCCGAGCGTGTTGTAGCGCATTGTCTTCTCCCTCTCCCCGGTGCGGGTGAAGGATCAGGGGCGTGCCTGCCCCGATCCCAGCACCTGCCACTTGTATGTCGTCAGCCCTTCCAGCGCGACTGGCCCGCGCGCATGCAGGCGGCCCGTGGCAATGCCGATTTCCGCGCCCAGCCCGAACTCGCCGCCATCGGCGAACTGGGTAGAGGCGTTGTGCATCACGATGGCGCTGTCCACCTCGGCAAGGAACAGCTCTGCCGCTTCCTTGTCTTCAGTGATGATCGCATCGGTGTGGCCGGAGGAATGCGCAGCGATATGGTCCATCGCGTCATCCACATCATCGACCACCGCGACAGAGGCGATGGCATCGAGATATTCGGTGTCCCAATCCTCGGACGTGGCGGGCTTGATGCGGCTGTCGAGAGCCTGTGCGCGCTTGTCTCCGCGCAGCTCGCAACCGGCATAGAGCATGGCGCCGACGACATCGGTGGAGCCGGGGAATTTAGCGTCGAGCAGCAAGGTTTCCAGCGCCCCGCAAATGCCTGTGCGGCGCATCTTGGCGTTGACCGCGATATCGCGCGCCATCGCCGGGTCAGCGGCGGAATGGATGTAGGTGTGGCAGATGCCATCGAGATGCGCGAGAACGGGGACGCGGGCATCATTCTGCACCCGCTCCACCAGGCTCTTGCCGCCGCGCGGCACGATCATGTCCACCAGCCCTGCTGCGCGCAGCATACCGCCCACGGCTTCGCGGTCCTGTGTCGGCATCAGCTGGATCGCAGATTCGGGCACGCCTTTGCTGGCGAGGCCTTCCGCCATGGCTGCATGGATCGCGCGGTTGGAATGCACCGCTTCGCTGCCGCCGCGCAGGAGCGCAGCATTGCCCGAACGCAGGCACAACGCTGCAGCATCCGCCGTCACGTTGGGGCGGCTTTCGTAGATGATGCCTATCAGGCCGATGGGGATGCGGCGGCGCACCAGTTGCATCCCGCCGGGCGCGGTGCTGCGGTCGATCTCCTGCCCGACAGGATCAGGCAGGCCGGCCACGTTTTCAATGGCGGCAGCCACGGCTTCGAGCCGGGCTTCGTCCAGCTTCAGGCGATCGAGCATGGCGCCGGTAAGGCCGTTGGCTTCGCCAGCCGCCACGTCCTTCGCATTTTCTTCAAGCACCT
>CAYXTJ010000013.1:0-29722 GCA_964467715.1 uncultured Sphingomonadaceae bacterium | reverse complement strand
CAGCTGCGCCGAGCCGGGCGGAGCGACCAGCGGATCTGCCTGCTGGCCGCGCACTGCCAGGCTCTTTTCCGAACCGATGGGCGTTATCGTCATGCGGAAAGGGGCGGCTGTTTTCTGCGTGCGACGCACGGCATCGCTCAGCTGGTCCATATCAGCGCGGGTCAGGCCGACCTCACCCGCCTCGAGTTCGCTGAGATAGCCGGGCATACGCGACAGCCCGAGCCATGCCGCCAGCCGATGCGGCCCCTCGATCTTGCCATCACCGCGCACGAGCATGGGGATGGCCGGCGATTCGTCGATCATACGACTCAGGCGCTTGGCCGCCGAGTGCGCCGCCCGCGCCTTGAGCGCCCGCTTCTGGGCAGACAGAACCACCCACACCGCGCCAAAGGTCCATGCCGCCAGCAGCAGGCCGATCAGCACCAGTGCGGAGGGCGTAAGTTCCATAGGCAACTGCTATTGGCGCTCCTGCAGGGATGCAATGGCAAACGGGCGGGCCTCCACGTTCATGGAAGCCCGCCCGCAAGAATAGGCTGGAAAAGCCGCCAGCTTAGTAGCGGTAGTGTTCCGGCTTGAAGGGGCCTTCCACCGGCACGCCGATGTAGTCAGCCTGCTTCTGGCTCAGCTTGGTCAGCTGCACGCCGAGCTTTTCGAGGTGGAGTGCAGCCACCTTCTCGTCGAGATGCTTCGGCAGCACGTAGACGTCATTCTCGTAGTTCTCGGGCGTGTTGTAGAGCTCGATCTGCGCCAGCACCTGGTTGGTGAAGGAGCAGCTCATCACGAAGCTGGGGTGGCCCGTCGCGCAGCCAAGGTTCACCAGGCGGCCCTTGGCCAGCACGATGATCTGCTTGCCATCGGGGAAGGTCACGATGTCCGTGCCCGGCTTGATTTCCTTCCAGTTGTAGTTGTCGAGCGCGCCGATCTGGATCTCTGAGTCGAAGTGGCCGATGTTGCACACGATGCTCATCGGCTTCATCGCCTTCATGTGTTCGGCGGTTATCACGTCTTCATTGCCGGTGGTGGTGCAGAAGATGTCGCAGCGCTTCACCGCTTCTTCCATCGTCACCACTTCATAGCCTTCCATCGCCGCCTGCAGCGCGCAGATCGGGTCGATCTCGGTCACCATCACGCGGGCGCCGCCATTGCGAAGCGAGTCAGCAGAGCCCTTGCCAACGTCACCGAAGCCGGCAACGCAAGCCACCTTGCCGGCCAGCATCACGTCAGTCGCACGGCGGATCGCGTCAACCAGCGATTCGCGGCAGCCATAGAGGTTGTCGAACTTCGACTTGGTCACGCTGTCGTTCACGTTCATCGCCGGGAACGGCAGCTTGCCCTGCTTGGCAAGGTTGTACAGGCGGTGCACGCCGGTGGTCGTCTCTTCCGACACGCCCTTGATGTTCTTCACGCTCTCGGTGAGGTAGCCGGGCTTACGCTTGATGAACTCCTTCAGCGCGCGCTGCATCTCGATCTCTTCGGCGTTCTGCGGCTCGGGCATGGTCTCGCCAGCCTCGATGCGCGCGCCCCACAGCGCGAACATGGTGGCATCGCCGCCATCGTCGAGGATCATGTTGGCGGTCTGGCCGTTGCCGTCATCCCAGTCGAAGATCTTGCCGACATAGTCCCAGTACTCGGCCAGGCTCTCGCCCTTCACCGCGAACACCGGAATGCCCTGGTCGGCAATCGCGGCAGCAGCATGGTCCTGCGTCGAGAAGATGTTGCAGGTCGCCCAGCGCACTTCCGCGCCCAGCGCCACCAGCGTCTCGATCAGAACAGCGGTCTGGATGGTCATGTGCAGCGAACCGGTGATCCGCGCGCCCTTCAGCGGCTTCGACGCACCATATTCCTCGCGCGTGGCCATCAGGCCCGGCATTTCGGTTTCGGCAATGGCGATTTCGTCGCGGCCATATTCGGCCAGTCCGATGTCCTTGACGATATAATCCTGCTCAGCAGCGGCTGTGGCCACGTACACTTCTCCTGTCGTTTAGAGGGGTGAAGCGTCGCTGGGGCTCCTGCAACGCGTTTTCTTCGCAGATCCACATAGAGCGCCTGGCGCTTGCCTACAACCCCTGCGACAGTCCCCGTTGCGGCGCACGTCTTGCAAACGGCGGGCAAATCGCGGCAATCCTCTTGCGCCCTGCCGCCAGCAGCTTATGTCCGGATGCCAAGGACGGGTGACAGGAGGATTTTCCCAGATGACAATTTCCAAAGGTGACAAGCTGCCTGACGTGGCGCTGGTAAAGGCAACTGCCGATGGCCCCGACAAGGTGCAGAGTGCGGACTATTTCGCAGGCAAGAAGGTGGCGCTGTTCTGCGTGCCGGGTGCATTCACCCCGACCTGTTCGGCCAAGCACCTGCCCGGCTATGTCGAAAAGGCTGCCGAACTGAAGGCCAAGGGCGTGGACGAGATTGCCTGCACCGCCGTGAACGATGCCTTCGTTCTGGGCGCATGGAACAAGGCTGGCGGTTCTGACGACATCACCATGCTGGCAGACGGCAATGGCGAATTCGCTACCGCGCTCGGCCTCGATGCAGACTTCAGCGGTTTCGGCATGGGCAAGCGCGCCCAGCGCTATTCGATGATCGTCGACGACGGCGTGGTGACCGAAATCAACGTGGAAGAACCTGGACAGTTCAAGGTTTCCAGCGCGGAACACATGCTCGGCCAGCTGTAACAGCGAGCCGCGATCACAACGAAAAAGGGCGCTCTGCCGCCTGATGGCAGCGCGCCCTTTTCTTTGCCTCGATGGAGGCGCGATCACATGGTCGCGAATTCGCTCGCCAGCGCTTCGAACACCTGCAAGTTCGCCACCAGGTTCTGCGGCGTCACGCCGCCATCAAGCACGATATAGCGCGAGACAAACATATTGCCCGAATCGTCCAGCCCGGCCGACACGGCGGCGCGGCCCCAGTTGAAATTCAGCACGCGACTGAGTGCCTGCTGCGGGGTAAGAACCTCTCCCGGCGGGAAATAGGCTATCAGGTGCAGGCCCGTGCAGCCCGTGTTGTTGTTGCAGTTGAACTGCGCAACCGCATTCAGGCCGCTGGCAAAGCGCACGGTCATCGACAGGCCGCCGCCTTGCGGTGTCTCGTTGAGGCGCGACTGGCCGCCAAAGGCTTCCATCGCCTCCGCCAGATCCTGCGTGGTGAGTGCGGTGAGGATGCGCACCGTTTGCGCCTGTGCAGGAACGGGCGCAGCCATCCCCGCCATGCCCAGGCTTGCCAGCGCGAGGGTTGTCGTCAGTGTTCTCGCCTTCGTCATGCCTGTCCTCCCCCTGTTGTCAGCCAGCGCGATCAAGCGCCCCATTCCACGTTCACGCCCAGACTGTCGATATTGGGCACGAAGTTGGGATGGGCGCGGCGGATCGGATCAGCATCGAGGATGGTCGATTCCCCGTCAATCGATGCGGCGACCATCAGCAGCGCGATGGCGACACGGATGATGTAGGGGCTGGTCACGGTTCCGGGCACCAGCTTGCTACCGCCGAAGGTGATCAGGCGATGCGGATCGCACAGCAGCGTATGCGCGCCGAACAGCGAAAGCTCGGTATGCCAGGTGAGGCCGCCTTCGTAGACCTTGTTCCAGAACATCGTCTGCCCGCGCGCCTTCACGCCCAGCGCGATGAAGATCGGCAGCAGGTCAGCCGGAATATAGGGCCAGGGCGCTGCCTCCACCTTGGTTGTGATGTGGCTGGTGAAGTTCTGCTGCACCACCAGTTCTTCAGGAGCATTGAGGCGCGACCAGCCATCGGCATGTTCGACATGCGCGCCGAACTTCTGGAAGGTCTGGTCGATCAGCATGAAGTTTTCCGGCTGCGAATTGCGCACCGAAATGTCACCGCCCGTCACCGCTGCCAGCGCAAGGAAGGTGGCGACCTCATGGAAATCCTCCACGAAAGTATAGTCCGCCCCGCCCAGTTCCGCTCCGCCGTCTACGGACACCATCGATGTGCCCTTGCCGCGGATCGTCGCACCCATCATCTCAAGGAACGCGCACATTTCCTGTACGTGCGGTTCGCAAGCCGCGTTCACGATCTGGCTGGTGCCGTTGGCGGTAAGCGCGGAGATGATGAAGTTCTCCGTGGTGGTCACACTGGCATATTCCAGCCACATGCGCGTGCCTTCGCCCTTGCCCTTCTTGCGAAAGACGATGTTCTTTCCTCCATAGGACACGTCCGCCCCGAAGGCCTTGAACACGGCGACATGCGGATCGATCTCGCGCGCGCCGAGCGTGCAGCCCTTCACCTCATGCTCCAGACGCGCTTCGCCAAGGCGGGCGAGCAGGCCGGGGATCATCATGATGCTGGCGCGCATCGCCTGCGGCAGGGTGGCGCGGGCGTTGGGTGCGATGGTGGAGTGGTCAATCTCGAGGACCTTGTTCTCCTTGTCCCACAGCACCGTGCTGCCCAGCTCCGAAAAGAAGCCATGGATGCGCGTGACATCGGTGATTTCGGGGACGTTGCGCAAAGTGATCGGTGCATCGGACAGCAGCGTGGCGCACAGCACCGGCAGCACTGCATTCTTGTTGGCCGAGGGATCGATCTTGCCTTGCAGCTTCTGGCCGCCGCGCACGTAAAGCGCTGTCATTGGTACCCTTTCACAACTTCAGTCTCGCCTCTTGCGGGCGATCAGTAACCCATCAGCTTGAGCACTTCCTCGCGGCTTTTCGAATCGCGGCGGAACAGGCCCATCACCCGGCTGGTGACCATGTTGACGCCCGGCGTGCGAACGCCGCGCGCGGTCATGCAGGCATGGCTCGCTTCGATCACCACGGCAACGCCGCGCGGCTCAAGGTGAGTCCAGATGCATTCTGCCACTTCGGCAGTCAGTCGCTCCTGAATCTGCAGGCGGCGGGCATAGCCGTGCAGCACGCGGGCAAGCTTGGAGATGCCGACAACCCGGTTGGTGGGCAGATAGGCGATGGCTGCCTTGCCGATGATCGGCGCCATGTGGTGTTCGCAATGGCTCTGGAAGGGAATGTCCTTCAGCAACACGATCTCGTCGTAACCCCCCACTTCCTCGAACACGCGAGAGAGGTGGTGCGACGGGTCTTCATCGTAACCCTGGCAATATTCCTTCCACGCCCGCGCGACGCGTGCGGGCGTGTCCAGCAGGCCTTCGCGCTCGGGATCGTCTCCCGACCAGCGGATCAGCGTGCGGATTGCATCTTGTACATCTTCGGGGACCGGCGGCTTGGCGTGCGGGCCATCCATGTCACAGCTCATTTGGCGTGTCGCTTCCTTGTCAGTCTTGACCTTGCCTTTGCCAATAGGCTGCCCGAACGGAAAAGGCCACGCCTGCGAGGCAGAATTGCGCACAGGTCTTCCGGATCTTCGGGGTCGAGCATTTCGCTCTCTGCCAGTTCCTTCTCCAGATCGCCGTTTTCCGGCGGATGAAATGGCCGCAATCGCCCCTTCCCTTGTTCGGCCAGCGCCGAGATCATTGCCGCCATCGAGCCGTGCCGTTCCAGCAGCGGGCCCACTTCTGCTTTTTCCAGCTCACAATGTTCGGCGAGCAGCGAATGGCGCAGGCGGCGGATCACGGGAGTGGCATGGGCGTTGCTCTCACGCTCCGCGTCGATGAACACGTCGCATTCGGTATCCAGACCCATCGAGCGGTTGTTGAAATTGGCCGAGCCGACGCGGATTACCCTGTCGTCCACGATCAGCAGCTTGGCGTGAACGTAAATCGGCGTGTCCCCGCTAAAGGGCACGTAGAGGTGGAAGCGTTCGTTCTTGTCGATTTCGCGCAGCACCTTCACCAGTTCGGCGCGGGCCGGGTCCATCGGGGTGCTCTCCAGCCAGCCATCGTCGGATTTGGAATGGACGACCACAACTTCCGGCGGATCAGGCTGTGACAGGCGCTCTGCTATCGCCTCACTGATCGCGCGCGAGGCGAAATACTGGCTTTCGGCATAGATAAAGCGCCTGGCAGACATGATCTGGCGCACGAACAGGTCGCGCACCTCGTTGATCTCCTGCTCGTCATTGTAAGGCGGGCGCGAGCGGGCGATGCCAATCTCGACATCGGTGAAATCCGCCTCGAGATCATCGGGCCAGGCAGAACCGTCGCGTGGTTCGCTGCGCTCCAGGGTCTTGCCGCTGGCGCGTTCCCAGCGGTGGTGGCCGTAATCCAGCAGCGCACCGGCGATTTCGCCTTCCATCATCAGCGCCATGTCATGCCACGGGTGGTGCATTTCCCTGCCCGGTCCGTTGCGGCGTGGATCATCCGGCAGATGCTCGCTTGTGTCCCAGCGCCCGCTGGTCAAGTCGATCCCACCATAGACTGCAAAATCGCTGTCGATCAGCACCAGTTTCTGGTGGTGACTGCAACCGACGGGATGGACATTGTCGAACTTGAAATCGATCCGCCGCTGCGGCCACCAGCGCAGCAGGTCCAGCAACATTGTCCCGCGGCTGAAGAACTTGAATGTCCCAAAACCCCATTTCAGGATGCGGATTTCCAGCCCCTTTCGCTTGCGGGCCAGCCAGTAGATGAAACTGCCCAGCCGGCGCGGATGGCCTTTGCCCTGCCCCTTCTTCCACCAGCGGGGCCCGCGCGAGAGGTGGATTCGCGTATCGAAGTCCCACCCGATCAGCAGGATGCGCTGCTCGGCCTTGAGCATGGCTTGCTGGATCAGTTCGAAATAGGCTTCGCCATCGACGACCAGGCTGGCCCTGCTCGCCCTGGCATAACGCCAGACGCCGGGTTCGACGGACCTTGCGTCGCCCCCGGCGTCTTCAGTTTGACTGTGATCCAGATGCCCCTCCGCTTTCTAGAGCCTATTCCTTCGCCTCTTCCATCTTCTCCGGCGTGACGCTGGCATCGGCCTTTTCGGCCCGTTTGCGGCGGTCGAACACCGAACGCATGTGCTCTTCATCCTGGACAGTAAGGTGCTTCTCGAAATCGGGGAGGTGATCGTCCTCTTCCTCGTCGATGTGATGCAGGTAATCGTGTTTCAGCTTCTTGAACTTGGTCAGCCAGGCACCGGTCGCCATGTCAGTAGCGGCGAGATCGTTCATCATTTCATCGAGTTCGTGATGCTCGGCAACGGAGTGACGCGTCTCGTCCGTGGTTTCGGGCTTGCGCATCATGGTGGAATAGAGCGCCTGCTCTTCGGCGGCCGCATGGCTCTTCACTTCGAGCGTGAATTTCTCGAACAGCTCCCTGCGCTCGGCACTCTCGCCATGCGTCTCCTCGATCTGCGCGAGCAGCTTGCGGTGGCTTTCGTGGTCTTCCTTCAGGCGTGCGAAGATATCGGTCGAAGTCATGGTGGCTCCTTTTGTCTGCGTTTGCCAATTCAATGGCGCAACGCGGCTTAAGTTCCGCAGGAACCGCGGGGCATGGACCAAAGGAAGTGGATGATCGGCAGCTGAGGACCTTTTCCCCAGCCAGAAACTTTTCGGGCCACCCCCGCGGTTGCGAAGATGGCCTGAAAAATGGCGCGCCCGGAAGGATTCGAACCTCCGACCACCTGATTCGTAGTCAGGTACTCTATCCAGCTGAGCTACGGGCGCGCTCTGTGGAGGGCGGCTCTTAGGGGGGCATTTCCGGCTTGGCAATAGCTATTCCGGCATTCTTTTCAGCAAATCTGCATCCATCGGGGGCTTGGGCAGCTTCTGTGCCTCCCTGCGGCTGAACCAGCCCCACTCCTGGCCCTCCCGGCCTACCGGATCGCCTGTCCAACTGGTGCATGTGTAAACAATCAGGACAATCGCACCGTCCGCCCCCTCATCGGCCATCAGCGCAGGGGAGAGGCTTGCTTCGTCAAGGGTGATGCCAAGCTCTTCAAAGATCTCCCGGCACAAGGCTTTGCGAGGAGATTCAGAAGCTTCCACCTTGCCACTGGGGAACTCCCACAAGCCGCCATGATGCTTGTGACGAGGCCGCTTCTGCAACAACAGCCGGCCCGAATTGTCGCGCAATGCCACTGCAACGACCAATATAGTTGTCGGATTACTTGCCAAATCGGATCCTCGTCTAAACCAATCGTTAGGATTTCGGTGGGAAAATCTTAAGCATCGAGACTTGTTTAAGGGGCTTCCCGATGTTTGCCATGCTGAGATTTCGCAGACTCTTGCGAGACGACGAAGGGGCGACTGCGATTGAATACGGGCTGATCATCAGCCTGCTGGTGCTGGCCATCATCGGCGGCGTCAACGTGTTCGCGCAGGAAGCTACCACTATGCCGAACGGGATCGCGACTGCTGTAGAAAATGCTCGTCCCGATTAGGATTTTATCAACACTTGGACACTCGAACCCAAATTGTCCGAACGGGGAACTGTTCTGGATCGGGTACCGAAGACTAAGAAAACCAGGAGACTAAAATGACCTTCTTCAAGAACAAGCTGCGCGACGAAGCTGGCGCGACCGCAATCGAATATGGCCTGATCGCTGCTCTGATCGCAGTTGCTGCCATCACCGCTCTGTCGAACGTCGGTTCTGAACTGAACACGACCTTCACTGCAGTTGGTGGCTCGCTCGAGACCGCGAACTCCGTGATCGGTGGCGAATAATCTGAACTTTCAGATTAGCTGAACAAGATTGGGGCGGCAGGGAAACCTGCCGCCCTTTTCTTTTGCCCGAAACAGATCAGTTGGCGCGAACCACGATCTTGTATTCGCGGCCCGGAACCACTTGCGCATCGCCAAGCAAGCCGTTGAGCACGCGGAAGCGCTGTTCCTGCGCATCGTCATAGACCATGCGGCGCGACAGGCTCTGCACCGTATCGCTGCGGCCGGCGGTGACGATATCGATCCGCCGCGGCACCACCTGGGCAGCCTCGCTGGCGGAAATCTTCCGCATCGAATTGTACATCGGGTTGAAGGTCGCCGCCTGTCCCGCAGGGGTGATCGACTGGAAGTGGAATGCCTGCCCGTTGCCGAAATCATAGGCAAAGACCGTCACGTCCACCTGGCTCTGACCGTTGTTGACGCGGGCACCTCCGAACACCACGGGGATGCCGTTCACATTGGCGCGCTGCATGCTCGATGGCGCGAGCTGCTGCTGGTCCCCGCCAAGCGCGGTGAAGACAGAACGCACATAGTTCTCCAGGTTGCCGTCAAACGGCCCCGTCGTCAGCTGCGATCGACCAGCATCACCATTGATCGAAACGGCGCGCGTGCGGTTGACCATGTAGAAGCCCTGCGGCGCTGTAAAGCTTAGGCGCAGTTCGGGATGGATGAAGGTGCCGCCTTCGATCACGCCCTGTTCCGGATCATCGCCATAAAGCAGGCCATCGATCCGCTGCATGAAGGTGTCGCGATTCGTTACACCCGTTCCGCTGCCGGCCTGCGCGAGAGCATTCTGCACGCGACTGGCGGGATCGGGGTGGGTCGATGCCCAGGCCGGAATGGTGGCATTGCCGCGCCCCTGGAGCTGGGTATCGAGCGAATTCTGCGCGGCAAGGCTTTGCAACAGCGTGGCCATCGAACGCGGGTCGTAGCCTGCACTGGTCAGGTACTGCACACCGAGGTTGTCCGCCTCGATCTCTTGCGTGCGCGAATATTTGAGCGTCAGCAGCTGAGAACCCTGCATTGCGGTCTGCGTAATCTGGTTGCCCAGCGGATTGTCTCCCAAAAGGACGCTGGAAAGAATGGCAATGCCAAGGCCGCCCAGCTGGTTGCGCTGCGCTGCAGCCTGCCTGCGGGCAGAATGGCGCGCGGCAACGTGGCCGACCTCATGCCCCAGAACGGCGGCGAGTTCCGCCTCGTTGTTCATCAGCCCCACCAGCTGGCGGGTGACATAGACATAGCCGCCGGGCACCGCGAAGGCGTTGTTGACCGAGGAATTGAGCAGCGTGACATCGAAAGCGTCCGGCCTCGTGGCAAGGCCTGACTGCACGGCGATACCCTGCCCCACCTGCTGCACGTAATTGGCATAAGGCCCGGTCATCTCGCCGCCGAATTCGGCAATGAATTGCGGGTGGTATTCCGCCCCCAGCTGCGCTTCCTGCGGCGTGATCGGCGATCCGGCAGCGACATTGGCGCCGGGCACCGTGGCACAAGCGCTGATCGCCAGCGACGCGACCCCTGCGAGCGCGAGGCGGATGGTTCTGGTAGAGGCGAAGGCAGGCATTTCGGGTTCCCCAAACAAACTCTTCGACCGCCAGACTGGCGCGAAGTCTTGCCTAAAGCAACCTGATGTTAAGCCTTTGGTTCCGCCGAATTCAGCGCTTTGCTAGAGATTCTGGCCAATCGCGAGGAAGCGCTCGTCACGCAGGCGGCGCAACTCGTCTGCCGGCTTGCCCGCCAGCGCATCAAGTTCCTCACCGATTGCAGCCGCGAGGAAAGCAGACGCTGCCTCGGGATCGCGATGCGCACCGCCCACAGGCTCTGCCACGATGCGATCGATCACGCCTAACTCAAGCAGGTCCTGCGCGGTCATCTTCATGGCTTCTGCCGCTTGCGGAGCCTTTTCGGCGGTGCGCCACAGGATCGAGGCGCAGCCTTCGGGCGAGATTACCGAATAGACCGCATGTTCGAACATCAGCACGCGTTCCGCGCTGGCCAGCGCCACCGCGCCGCCAGATCCGCCTTCACCCACGATTACCGCCACCATCGGCACACCCAGCGCAAGGCAGGCTTCGGTAGAGCGAGCGATGGCTTCTGCCTGACCGCGTTCTTCCGCCTCGATGCCGGGAAACGCGCCGGATGTATCCACCAGCGTCGCCACCGGCAGGCCGAAACGGTCAGCCATTTCCATCAGGCGGATGGCCTTGCGATAGCCTTCCGGCTTGCCCATGCCGAAATTGTGGCGAATGCGGCTTTCGGTGTCGTTGCCTTTTTCATGGCCGATCAGCACCACCTTGCGACCGCCGATCGTGGCAAGGCCACCCATGATCGCTTCGTCATCGCCATACAGGCGATCCCCGCCCAGCGGCATGAAGTCATCGAACGCATTGGCGACATAATCGCGGAAATGCGGGCGCGAGGGATGACGGGCGACCTGCGTCTTCTGCCACGGCGTAAGGCCGGCATAGGTGCTTTCGAGCAACTCTGCGCTCTTCTTTTCGAGGCGCGCGAGTTCCTTGGAGATATCGACATCGCCATCTTCGCCCGCTGCAGTACGCAGCTCGGCAATCTTGGCTTCGATGGTCGCAACCGGCTTTTCGAATTCGAGATAAGAAATCATGACAGTTCCGCTACCGCTGACTGGCGCGGCCTGCAAGAGGATGTCGCTCATTCACCAGTGCAACAAGCCTTGCGGAATCGACATGGGTGTAGATTTGCGTGGTGGCGATATCGGCATGGCCAAGCAGGGTTTGCAGCACGCGCAGGTCTGCCCCGCCCTCCAGCAAGTGCGTGGCAAAGGCGTGGCGCAGCACATGCGGGCTGACCTTTGCCGGATCGAGCCCGGCGCGCGCGGCAAGCTCCTTCACCATCTGGAACAGGCGTATGCGGGTGATGTGCTTGGTGCGGGAGGGGAACAGGAAGGACGAGGCGGAATTGCGCACTTCCAGCCAGCGGGCCAGCGCCTGCTGCGCCCTGCGGGACACTGGCACCATGCGCTGCTGCGATCCCTTGCCAGTAACGGTCAGGAAGGGCGCATCGCGCGGCACCGCAGCCAGCGGCAGGCCCACCAGTTCGGTGGCGCGCAATCCTGAACCGTAAAGCAATTCGAGCAGCGCCAACATGCGAATCGCCAGCGGGTTGCCGCCTTCCGCTTCGAGCGCTGCACGCTCGAACAGGGCCTCCACCTCGCCATGGCCAAGGATCTTTGGCAGCGGGCGGCGCGCAGCCGGGCGCGGCAAGGCGGCAGAGGGATCGTCCTTGCGCAGGCCTTCATCCACCAGAAATCCGAAAAACTGCCGGAGCGCAGAGGATTTGCGCGCCACGCTGGACGGCGCAAGATCGCCCCACTTGCCCGCGAGCTTGCCAAGGTCTGCCTTTCCCGCGCCCACCAGATTGCCAAGGAGTTCGTCTGCGCCTTCAAGATCACGCCGGTAAGCGGCAAGCGTGTTGGCCGCAGCACCCCGCTCTGCAGCGAGCATGGCGAGGAAGGTTTCGATCTCGGCGCTGATGGGTTTATCCCCGCGCCACGGCCTCTGCCGCGATCATCCGGGCCTCTGCTTCAAGCCCTGCGGCGTTGAGCGCGCTGACAATGTGGTAAAGGTGACGCGCCGTCATCCGGTGCCAGCCCTCGCCCTGCATACCCACGCCCGCCAGCAGCGCGACCAGCACCTTGTTGCGGTAACGCCCGGCCTGGCTGATGCGCTGGCTCCACGGGCTCTGGCGTTGCAGATCCACGCCAAGGTCTTGCGAATATTCGGCGATGGTTTCGGCATGGATACGGCCAAGACCGGCAAGACCGGCGAGCAGGAATTTGGACTTGCGCGATTCCTCGCTGGAATCGTCACCCACGAAATCGCCCAACTGGCCATCTGTCACCGTGCCGCCATCCGGATCGGCAAGCGCCAACAAGGCCCAGCCCTGGCTTCCTTCATCGACAAGTCCCGCCCAGCGCAGCGCATTGGCATCAAGTCCGGCAGCCAGCATGGAGGCGATCAGGTCGGCCGCGTCTGCTTCCAGCACATCGCTCACCGGCATGCGCGCGGCGGCGTAGGAAGTGAGCACCATGCGGCCGTAGCCACCTTCCTCGCTCCACAATTCCCGCATCGCGGCGACGCGTGCAGCCGGGTCTGCCGCGACATAGGCTTCGCGCAAGGTAACGGCGGGAGAGCGGTCGCCAGCGCTCACCTGGTCGCTGGTGTAAAGTCGCGAATAGAGATCGACCGTTGCGCGCGACGAGAATATCCCGCGCGCTGCGGCAAAGTCTGCCGCTTCCAGGCGGCGCAGCAACGGCACAGCCGGGATCGTGGCGTCAGAAAGGTCGTAACGGCGTGGCGCGCTGCTCATCAGCGTTTCGGGCAACTCCAGCCCCAGCGCGCGGCCCAGCGCAAGGCGCCATGGCGTCAGATCAGACACACCGTCCCACTCGATCGTCACACCGCGGCCACCCTCGGCGACTGCGCCGGCATAGCGCTGCGCCAGACGAACATCGATTTCCGCCGCCTCGCCCGTGCCAAGAGCGCGATCAAGCCGCCGCTCCGCACCGCGTGTATCGCCGGTATAGGCATCGCAGATCGCCCGGGCGAGGATCCACTCGCCATCATCGCGATGTTCCGGATGGAGCATGGCGATCGGACAAATTCCCAGCAAGTCACCCGTAGCAAGATAGGCATCGAAGGCCGCGTCGGTCAGCGCCGGAGTGTAATTGCCGCCATCAACGTCCTGAATCAGTGAACGCGCTATCTTGCCTTCACCCATGCGCCCCAGAAGGCCCGCCCTCAGTGCCGCGAATTCCGCCGGGTCCATGCCGTCTGGTGCGTCCAGCCGGCTCGCCAGTGCACGGCGGAGCAGGATATGGCCCCAGCGCGAAACCAGCGGCCCGCGCGTGCCTTCCATCGCCGCGCGCACAAGCCCGGCTGGCTGGCTGGCGAGAGAATTGGCAACAAAGCCGCCCTCGCCCGCCGCGATCACGCCGACGCTTGTCAGCGCTCGGCGCGCCGCTGGCGGCACGTCGAACTTGGGGCGCAGGCCAAGCAGTTCGTTGACCTCGCTCTCTTCCATTTCCTCCAGCTCTTCCAGCGTCGGGAAACCGGGCGGAAGTTCAAAAGCACCGCGCGGGGCTTCTCGGGAAGAGGAAGACGGAACCGGCTGTACAACCGGAGATGAAACACCCGGTGCCTGCTGGCCCGGAACCGGCGCAGGCGCAGGTTGGCGCGGCCCCGCAGTGGGCGCGGGCGCAGGAGCTGACGTGCGCGTGGGTGCCGGTGCAGGTGCCGGCGCAGGATCGTTGAAGATATCGGGCAGCAGGTCTTCCGGCTGGGCCATCGCCAGCGAGGAGGTGAGCGCCAGCGCGGCGCCGGCAAGCAACAGCGCACGCCTCATCGCGCTGCCTCCGGCAGGTCAACCTGTTGTTCGATCATGCGCATTTCCTTGCGACCACCATCGTACCAGGCCAATGCCAGCAGCCCGAACAACACCAGGGCCAGAAAAATCACGATACTCATCAGGCGTTTTGCCACCATTCTTCAATCCAGGCACGCTGCCAAGCCAATCGCCGCTCCTTGCAAAAAGCAGGATCAGCACGCTTGCACCAGCGGTTAGCGCAATTATAGCCCCAACGGCAATGAACAACACGCAACCAGCCCACCAAGGCCTGCCGGATAATGCCCGGCTGAAGGCGCTTGCCCAGCGGATAGATCGTCCGCTGGCGCTGGTTGGCATGATGGGCGTGGGCAAATCGACCATTGGCCGCAAGCTGGCGCACCTGCTGGATTTCCAGTTCGCCGATGCCGATGACGAGATCGAGAAGGCCGCCCAGCGAACCGTCTCCGAAATATTCGAGGAATTTGGTGAAGCCAACTTCCGCGATGGCGAGCGGCGCGTGATATCGCGCCTGCTGGACGGCAAGGCCTGCGTGATCGCCACGGGCGGCGGGGCCTTTGTGCAGGACGATACGCGCGCGCTGATCAAGGCGAAGGCGATCACCATCTGGCTGGACAGCGACGTGGAAACGCTGGTCGAACGCGTCAGCCGCAATGACAAGCGCCCGCTTCTGCGCGGCGGCAACGTGCGTGACATCGTGACGCGGATGAAGGCAGAGCGCGAGCCAGCCTATGCCGAAGCCATGATCCATGTGATGAGCGATGCCGGGCCGCATGATGCGGCGGTGTCCCGAATTCTGGAGGCTCTCGATACATGTCTGTAACCCGCGTGGAACTGGCTGGCCGCTCCTATGAAGTGCGCGTCGATGGCGGGCTGCTGGCCGATGTCGCCAACCAGTGCGGCAGTCTGCTGCGCAAAAAGGCCGTGCCGATCATTACCGATGCCAATGTCGCGGCCAAATGGCAGGACACGGTGGCGCAGTCGCTTACCGAAGCCGGGCATGAGCCGCGCTTCCTTGTGCTGGAACCGGGCGAAAGCTCGAAGAGCTGGGCCAGCCTCGAGAAGGTGATGGACTGGCTGCTGGCGCAGGAAGTCGAACGCGGAGACCATGTGCTGGCGCTGGGCGGCGGCGTGATCGGGGACCTCACCGGCTTTGCTGCTGCCATCCTGAAGCGTGGCTGCGGTTTTATCCAGCTGCCCACCAGCCTGCTGGCACAGGTCGATAGCTCGGTAGGCGGGAAGACAGCGATCAACACGTCAGCCGGCAAGAACCTTGTCGGTGCCTTCCACCAGCCGAGCCTTGTGCTGGCAGACCTCGACAGCCTCGCCACCCTGCCCCGCCGCGAACTTGGCGCAGGTTATGCCGAAGTGATCAAATACGGTATCCTCGGCGACCACGCCTTCTTCGAATGGTGCGAGCTGAACGGCGTGCGGGTGATGGATGGCGAGCGTGATGCGCTGGAATATGCCGTGACCGAAAGCGTGAAGGCCAAGGCCCGAATCGTCGCGGAGGACGAACGCGAAACGACTGGCGCGCGCGCACTGCTCAACCTTGGCCATACCTTCGGCCACGCGCTGGAAGCGCAGACCGGCTATTCATCCCGTCTGCTGCATGGCGAGGCCGTAGCCTTGGGCATGGTGCTGGCCGCTCGCTACTCGGCACGAAAGGGTTATATCACCCCCGGCGATGCAGCGCGCACGACCATGGCGATCGCCTCTGCCGGATTGCCGAGCGAAATCCGCGACCTGGGCCTCAACTGCTCGGGCGATGAATTCGCCGCGCACATGCTGCATGACAAGAAGATGGATGCCGGCACCTTGCCTTTCGTCCTCTTGCGCAATATCGGCGAGGCCTTCCTCGACCGCGAAGTGGCGATGGACGATATCGCCACCTTCATGGGCGAGCAGTTGGCAGGTTGATCGTTACTTCAACAGCACCAGTTCCTCCGCCATCGACGGATGCAGCGCCACGGTATCATCGAAGGCTTGCTTGGTCAGCCCCGCCTTCAGCGCAACCGCTGCTACCTGCATGATTTCGGGCGATTCCGGGCCGATGATGTGGATGCCGAGGATTTTCTCGGACGTCTCGTCCACGATCATCTTGTAGAGGCCGCGCTCGGCGTGGGGTGAGAAGATGTTCTTCATCGGGCGGAAGTCCGAGGAATAGACCTTTACATTGCCATAGGTGCTGCGCGCTTCCTGTTCGGTGAGGCCAACGCCTGCGAGAGGGGGCTGGCTGAACACAGCGCTTGGGATGTGATCGTAATTGATCGTGCGCGGATTGTCGCCGAACACCGTATCGGCAAAGGCGTGGCCTTCGCGAATGGCGACAGGTGTCAGCTGTAAGCGGTCGGTCACATCGCCCACGGCATAGATGCTGGGGCAGGACGTGCGGTTGTATTCGTCCACCTTGATCTCGCCCTTTTCGCCCAACTCTACGCCCGCATTCTCCAGGCCGAGGCCGGGTGTCTTGGGCGTGCGCCCGGTGGCGATCAGCACCTGGTCTGCACGGATGGGATTTTCCGATCCCGTGTGCACCAGCAGGCAGCCATCATCGGTCTTCTCGACCTTCTCGATTGCGCTATTGAGGTGGAAGTTGATGCCGCGTTCCATCGCGATGTGCAGCATCCGCTCCACGATCTGGTTGTCATAGGATCGCAGCAGCTTGTCCGAACGGTTGATCACGCTGACTTCGCTGCCCAGCGCGTTGAAGATGGCGGCAAATTCCATCGCGATATAGCCGCCGCCCTGCACCACCAGGCACTCGGGCTTCTTTTCCAGATGGAAAACCTCGTTGGAGGTGATGCACAGGTCATCACCCGGAAATTCGGGCTTGGCCGGCCATGCGCCCACCGCGATCAGGATATATTTCGCAGTCACTTCCTTGCCGCTCGCCAGCTTGACCGTGTTCGGCCCGGCGATGGTTGCACGCTCTGCGAACAGTTCCACCTCGTGGCTTTCCAGCGTCTTGCCATAGAGGCCTTCCAGCCGGTCCACATCGGCATTCACGAAATCGCGCAAGGTGGGCCAGTCGAAGCTCTGGCCTTCGATCGTCCAGCCATACCGATCGGCATGGCCAAGCTCTTCGGCGAACATCGAACCGTAAACGAGCATCTTCTTGGGCACGCAGCCGCGGATCACGCAGGTGCCGCCCACGCGATGTTCCTCGGCAATCGCCACCTTGGCCCCGTGGCTGGCGGAAATGCGCGCAGCGCGCACGCCGCCGGAACCTGCGCCAATAACGAAGAGGTCGTAATCGAATTCGGACATTTGCGGCGATGCTCCCTGTTGCCAGCCTGACGTGCCGGACGTGTCAGGCCATATGGAGCTTCACCATACGATTGCAAACCGCGACTGGTTACAATTGCGCTGGCCCGTCGGCTTTCGAGGAACAGCGCATAGCCGCGCATGAAGTTGAAGCAGCGCATGTCGAGCATAGAGATGAGGTTGTCATCCTCAATGCCGGTGCGGCGGCGCAGCAGGCGATAAGCGGCGCTCTGGGTCGCTTCGTTCATGCCCTGCGTTACCGCAATCACATCGGGATCGTGGCTCAGCGAATAGTCAAACAGGAAATCGATGGTGGCAGGATCGAAATCGAAACCGAGGAAGATGATCTTCTTCGATCCGGCAATCGCGGCCTGAAGCGCGGTGACATATTGCCGGTTGCGCATCCGTTCGGAGGCGGTCTGGATTTCCTTCACCAGATTGTGGAGGTTCCACGGTTCTTCATTGCCCCATTCCACGTCGGGATTCTCGCCCGGCTCCCATGGCAGGCGCCCGGCATTGCCCAGCGGGTGGGTGATGTTGAGCTTTTGCCCCACCATCGTGCGCGCCTCGTTCAGCGTCAGCCCGAAGGCCATCGACACCACGAAGGGCAGGTAATGCCGGATTGACCGGTCATAGTTGAAATTGATGATCGAGAGATTGTCGAACGCCTTGTCCGCCATGTTGCGCGCCACGCCAGATGTCAGCAGGCGGCCAAGGTGGAACAGCCAGTGTTCCGTACCGCGCAAGGGCAGATCGCCCGGATCGCGCGGTTCCAGCAGCAGCGGCGAGCGCGATTCTGCCTGCAGCGTGTAATAGACCAGCGCCAGCTTTGCCGCAGCCGAAGCCATCTGGTCATGCGAATGCTGCTCAAGGATGGCATCGACTGTGGAGCCGACGCGGGCAGAGACGCGGATCGCCTGAGAGGCTTCCTTAAGCCTTTCGCCACTCGAACCCATCTGGCGGCCGAATTTCTCAAAATAGCGGTCGAGCACCTGCATGTCGCGGGTCTGCAACTCGGTACCCAGGCGCGCGAAATCGAAGCCCTGGGCAACCTTGTTCAAAAGCTCCGCCCTGCCCGGCATTTGGATCTCGAGCCCGGCACCGGGTCCGACAACCAGAGTGGTCTTGCTCCGGATCATTAATCTATCGGCCCCATCCCGCCTGCAAACTACAGAGAATGCCTAGGCTTTGATGGTTAAGATTTGCCTAGCAACAAGGCTCCTTGGCGGTAAGGTGACGGCCAATTCGACTTCCCATCTTTCCTATCCGGAAGGCCGCGCGCCATGGAAACAGAACCACTCAAGCTCTTCAGTTCTGCCTGGCAGCAGATGGTGTCCGATTTGCCTGGCACCAATATCGGCCACGACAACGGCATCACCTCATGCTTTTGCGATGTGCCGAACCTGTTCTTCAACGTCTGGATGCACGATGGGCCGGTTTCCGACGAAGCGCATCTTCGGCGTCTCCTGAGGGAAGGAAAAGCGTGCTCTGCAAGTTGGCATCAGACCAGCGGCGGATTGTTGCGTGAAGACTGGCTTCCTGTGAATTGGGAAAATGTCCTCGCCGATGAAGGCATGGCAGTCATGATGCCGATGCTGGGAATGGAGGCAGACGCGATCACTCCCCCGCCCCGAGCGCTGGCAGAAATCGACATCCGTCAGATCACCGATGATGACATGGCTTTGCAGGCAATGCTGATAAACGCTCACGCCTATGGCATGCCTGAAGAGCAGTTTGCACCTTGCGGCGGGATGTTCTTCTTTCCGGAAGGCACCCTTGGCTTCGTCGGCTATATCGATGGAAAGCCGGTGGCGACCACCGGTATCCGCCTGGTCGAGGACACGATTTATGTCCTTATGGTAGCGACCGAGCCTGAAGAGCAGGCCAAGGGCTTCGCCGCCGCAGTGATGCGTCACGCCATGGCAGAAGGCGCTCGCCTGCTGGGCAAGCAGCGCTTTACCCTGCACGCGACAATCGCCGGCTCCAAGACCTATCAAAAGATGGGTTTCGTTGCCGGTCCGCGAACTACGCTGATCATTCCGGCCGGCTAGCCCTTACTTCAACCCCGCCTTTTCCAGCAGCGCCTCGGTGCTCGCATCAAAGCTGGCGTTGCCGCTTTCGATGTCCTTCGCCATCTTCTTGCCCAGCTCCACACCGAACTGGTCGAAGGCGTTGATGCCCATTAGCACGGCATTGGCGAAGGTGCGGTGTTCGTGAAAGGCGATCAGCGCGCCCAGCGTTGCCGGATCGAGGTCGTCACAGAGGATGGTGGCGGACGGCCTGTCACCCGGGAAGGCGCGCGCCGGGTCCTTGCCATCGGCGCTCATGTTGCCGCCGGCCATCAGCGCGGCACCTTGCGCGAAGCAATTGGTGAGCAGGATGTTGTGGTGCGCCGGGTCAAGCACGTCGCCTGCAGCAATGCTGGCTATGAAATCCACCGGTACGAGATGCGTGCCCTGGTGGAGCAGCTGGAAAACCGCGTGCTGCGCGTCAGTGCCCACCCCGCCCCAGGTGATCGGTGCCGTCGGGAAATCGACCGGATCGCCTTCTGCCGTCACGCGCTTGCCGTTCGATTCCATCTCCAGCTGCTGGAGGTAATCCGGCAGCAGGCCAAGGCGCTCGTCATAGCAGAAGACCGCACGCGTCTGGCAGCCGCGCAGGCGGGTGTAGAGCTGGTCCGCAAAGGCAGCGCGCAGGCACACATTGGCGCGGCCATCGGTGTCGCGGAAGTGGACGTCCATCGCCGCTGCACCCGCCAGCATGGATTCAAAATCCTCCCAGCCGATGGCGATGGCGATGGGAAAGCCGATCGAGGACCACAGCGAATATCGCCCGCCCACGCTTTCGGCAAAAGGCAGGATGCGGGTTTCGTCAACACCCCATTCCACCGCCTTTTCAGGTGCGGCGGTCAGCGCGATCACGCGGCCACCGGGGTCTTCCACGCCGTTCTGTTCCAGCCATTCCAGCGCGCTCTGCGCATTGGTCATGGTCTCGATGGTGGTGAAGGTCTTGGACGCAACGGCGATCAGCGTGGTCTGCGGATCGCAAGCAGCGAAGGCCTGTTCCAGCGCTACCCCGTCAATGTTGGATACTACATGCACATCCACCAGCGCATGGTCGCGCGCCAGCGCATCCACCGCCAGCGCCGGGCCGAGGGCAGAACCGCCGATCCCAACGTGGATCAGGTGCTTCACCTCTCCCAGCGCGCCATCGTGGATCGCTTCGACCAGCCCCTGCATCCGCGCGCGCAGGGCTTCGGCTTCCTCGACGGAAGCTTCCTTGCCCACGCCGCGCAAGGCGGAATGTTCCGCGGCGCGGCCTTCGGTGGGGTTCACCACTTCGCCGGCAAACAGCTTGCGACGCATTTCATTGAAATCGCGCGCTTCGGCCAGTTCCTCGAACTCGCCAAGATACTGGTCGGTCAGGTGGGTCTTCGACCAGTCGAACAGCACGCCAACCTCGCCCAGTTCCACGCGGGAGGACAGCTTCCACACGCGCTCCGCATCATCGGCAAACAGTTCCAGCAAGGTCGGATCGCGATGGAGGGAAAGCTTTTCCCAGACGGCGTCGCGCGGGTTGTTCAAGATTCAGGACTCCTTTGGTGATTCATCTGAACGCCTATGCTCTTGGTCGATCAAAGCAAGGGGGCAAATCCCATTTTTCTTGACCTTGTGCAGCCCTGCCAACATGGGATGCCCTCATGAACGAGAATATCCGCGAAATTGAGCCCGAGAAGGTCAAACCCGCCTCGGGCGCGAAGAAGGACAAGAAGGAAGAAGGCAGCTTCTTCTGGTTCTGCGTCAAGCTGGGGATCATCGTGCTGCTGTTCCGCAGCTTTGTCTTCACCAGTTTCAACATCCCCAGCGGGAGCATGATGCCACGTCTGCTGGTAGGCGATTACCTGTTCGCCTCCAAGTGGAACTATGGCTACTCCAGCCGCTCGCTGCCGTTCAACGCGCCGCTGATCCCCGGACGCATCCTCGCCAGCACGCCCGAACGCGGCGATATTGTGATCTTCGAACACCCGATCAGCGGGGAAGATTACATCAAGCGCGTGATCGGCCTGCCGGGTGACACGGTCCAGGTGATCCAGAGCGTTGTGCACATCAATGGCGAGCCTGTCGGTTACGAGAGGATCGAGGATTTCGCCCTGCCCATCACGGTGGAACAGGGTTGCGGCACCGGCCGCGCGCACCTGACCCAGCAGGACGAGGACGGCAACTTCACCTGCGTCTACCGCCAGTATCGCGAAACCCTGCCCAATGGCGTGACCTACAACGTGCTCGACGGCGGCCTGACTGCGGGCGACAACACCGACGTGTTCGAAGTGCCCGAAGGCAATCTGTTCGTGATGGGTGACAATCGCGACTATTCGGCAGACAGCCGCTTCGAAGCCGAAGCCCATATGGCCGTGGGTTACCTTCCCGAAGACCGCGTGATCGCAAAGGCCAGCTTCATGTACTTCTCGTACGGCGTGGACGGCGTGCGCTGGAGCCGCATCTTCAGCGGCATCTAGGCTGATGGCTTCGCTCGATCCTGCGACGAAGAAATGGCTGCAAGGCACAGGCTTTGCGGTGCTAGACGAGCAGCGCTGGCGCGATGCGCTGACGCATGGTTCCACGGGCGAAGACTGGGATTACCAGCGGCTGGAATTCCTGGGGGACCGCGTGCTCGGCCTCGCCATCGCGCAGTGGCTGGTAAACTCCAGCAACAGCGATGAAGGCAAGCTGGCCCAGCGCCTCAACGCGCTTGTCAGCAAGCGCGCCTGTGCCGATGTCGCTCGCGCTGCCGGTGTTCCTGACCACATCCGCTTGGGCAAACAGGCGCGCGATGACGGCGCTGCCACCAGCGAAAACGTGCTGGGCGACGTGATGGAGGCCCTGCTCGGCGCAAGTTACCTCGATGCCGGTTTCGAGCACACGCTGGGCGTGATCCAGCAGCTGTGGAAGGATGCGGTGGAAGGCCATGCAGGCCGGTCCAAGCATCCCAAGAGCGCGCTGCAGGAATGGGCCGCAGGCAACCAGCGCCGCCCGCCCGATTACGAAGTGGTGGACCGTTCCGGTCCTGACCACGCCGCACAATTCACCGTCCGCGTGAGCGTCCACAAGGTTGGCGCGGTGGAAGCGACCAGTTCATCCAAGCGCGAGGCGGAATCAGAAGCAGCACGGCTGTTCATGGAGAAATATGGCTGACGACACCCAGACCCGCTGCGGCCTAGTGGCCGTGATCGGCGCACCCAACGCTGGCAAGAGCACGCTGGTGAACCAGCTGGTGGGCCAGAAGGTCGCCATCACCTCGCAAAAGGCGCAGACCACCCGTGCCCGCCTGATGGGCATTGCGCTGGAAGGCGATACGCAGATCATCCTGGTCGATACGCCCGGCATTTTCGAGCCCAAGCGCCGGCTGGACCGCGCGATGGTATCTGCCGCATGGGAAGGCACGCAGGCTGCCGATGCGGTGGTGCTGGTGGTCGATCCCGTCAAGCAGCGCCGGCACGAGCTGATGCCGCTTCTGGAGGCGCTGAAAGGCAGGCCAGAGCGCAAGATCCTCGTCCTCAATAAGGTCGATGTCGCAAAGAAGGAACCGCTGCTGGAGCTGGCGCAGGAACTGGTCGCGCTGGCTGATTTCAGCGAGGTATTCTTCGTTTCCGCGCTTACCGGCGATGGCGTGGCAGAATTCAAGACCCACCTCGCCAGCCTGATGCCCGAAGGCCCCTGGCATTATCCGGAGGATCAGGTGTCGGACGCCTCCGAGCGCCTGCTGGCAGCCGAAGTGACGCGCGAACAGCTCTACAAGATGCTGCATGACGAGCTGCCCTATGACAGCGCCGTTCGCCACGAGGCCTATACCCAGCGCCCCGATGGCAGCGTGGAAGTGCGCCAGCAGATCGTGATCGCGCGGGACAGCCAGAAGAGCATCGTGCTTGGCAAGCGCGGTGCGATGATCAAGGCCATCGGCGAGGCGGCACGCAAGGAACTGTCCGATATCCTCGGGGTGAAGGTGCACCTTTTCCTGCACGTGAAGGTTGAGGAAGGCTGGGCCGAGAAACGCGAGATCTACGAGGAAATGGGCCTCGACTGGGTCAAGTGATGCGGCTTGCGCTGCCTCTCGCTACCCTGCTGGCCAGCACGTCCTGCGCCACGGTTCCTGCAAGTGATGCAGCAGTGCAGAGCGGCGCGCGCTATGTCGCCATGGGCTCGTCCTTCGCGGCAGGCGCCGGGATCGGGCCGCTGAAGCAAGGCTCGCCCGAGCGCTGCGGACGCACGACCGACAATTACGCCGCGCTGCTGACAGCGGAGCTTGGCCTCGCTCTGGTGGACGCCAGCTGCGGCGGTGCGACCACTGCTCACCTGCTCGGGCCGTGGGACGAACTGCCTGCACAGCTTGACGCCGTCACAACCGAAACGCGCCTCGTCACCATCACCGTGGGCGGCAACGATCTCGACTACATGGGCCTGCTGTTCACCGCCAGTTGCGACCCGGCAGTGGGCATGATGTTCGATGGCAACCGCGTACCCTGCCCGCCTATCGCCCCGCCGATGCCGAGCGAGGCTGACTATGCGCAGCTTGAGGCGGACCTTGCTGCCATCGCCAAAAGTGTGCGCATGGTAGCGTCCGAAGCAACGATCGTCTTCGTGCAATATGTCACCCTCGTTCCCGAAGAATTGTGCAACGCCACGCCTCTTGATGCGGATGTTGCCATCAGGGCGCGCCACCTTGCCGCACGACTTGCCGAGGTGACCGCCAGAGCTGCCGAGCAGACCGGTGCTCTGGTCCTGCCCGCAGACGCGCTGTCGGCCAGCCATACAGCTTGCGATGCCGAGGCATGGTCCCGCGGGTTCCCGGCCGATCCCGAAGTGCCGGGCGCGCCGTGGCACCCCACGGCAGCGGGCCATGCTGCCATTGCGGCAGAATTGGCTAGAATCCTGGCAGAAGTTTAGGAGCCGGAATTCCGCGCCTCATCTTCCGAAACCTCCCACGGCCGCAAATGCCTGATCTGTTCGAGATCAGCAGGTGGCGCCCCGGTTTCGGCCTCAACGACCGTCAGCATGCAGCCCTGATCTGCCACCCTAGACTGCACGATGTCATAACGCGTGTTGGCCAAAGGTGTGAAAATTGACGCGTTGCGACAATAGTCCTCCGCGTAAAGATACCCAGCAGAACCCTTCTGCGTAGAAAGGTTCGCAAAAACGAAAATCTTCTCGCCTGCTGGCAACAGGAAAGGTTTGTCCTCCTTGTTGAGAAAAGTGAACAAGGTGACGCGCCCAGCGGAATTTCGGTCAGCGGAATTGCCCATGAGATATTCCTGAGACGTTGCTTCAGCAAATCCCACGGTATCATCAATGCCCAGCCGGAAAGTTGCTTCAGCGTAATTAACACCGAATGCCGCACCTTTCTGTTCTCGCGCAGTCGTCACGCATCCCGCAAGCACTAGCGAAATCGCACAGCCCAGGCTCAGCTTTGCTGTGCCACTCCATTGCAACCGATGTTCGCCCATTTCGCCCCAAGTGCTTTTTTATCAATGTGTTACTGCTATACTGGCAAACCGGTGATGGCAATCGTCGAGCTGCCCGAGAATCAGGTCGGCCGGTAGCGATACCGCGTCAGGCTGCAGGCTGCCGCTACAAAGGCAAGGCCGCAGGACACATACATCGGCACCGGCCCCAGCCCCAGATTGCCTGCCAGCAGTATACCGACAAGTACGGCGGCGAGCGTCTGCCCGAAGAGGCGTGATGTGGAATAGAGCCCGCCTGCCGCCGCTGACCTGTCCCTAGGCGCGTTGCTCATGACCAGCCGCGTATTGGGTGCAAAGAACAGCGCGAAGCCCGATGCCGCCAGCGCCAGTCGCCATGCGATGCCCCACGGGCCGGGCTGATCCGGCATGGTGGAGAGCATGACAAGCCCGATTATCGCGATCGTCATGCCGGTAACGCCCAGCTTGGTGGGCGCAACGCGGTCCGATGCCCAACCGGCGATGGGCGAGATCACCAGCATCGTCAGCGGGAAAGGCAGCAGAAGCATGCCCACCATTTGCGGCTCGTAACCCATCGCCTCTTCCAGGCGGAAAGGCAGCGACAGCATCAGCGCGCCTGCGGAAATGAAGCAGGTGAAGTTGGCCAGCACCGAAAGGCCGATCACGGGCCTTGCCATCAGGTCGACCGGCAGAACCGGCGCAGGCCGGGCTTTCTCGCGCCGCACAAGCAGCACCAGCGAAACAACGCCCAGGGCCGAGAGCGCGATACCGCCGGGCACATTGCCGTGCGTGCCCCATTGCATCCCGCCGATCAGCAGCAACATGGTGAGCGCGCTCCACGTACCGCTCTTCCATTGCACGCGCCGGTCCTGCGGCTGCGGATCAGGCAGAGAGCGGCCCAGCAACAGCGATACCACCGCCAGCGGCGCTGCCACCACGAACACAACTTGCCACGGCGCATGGCCCACGATCCAGCCGCCCAGCGTGGGCGCCAGCGCAGCGGAACTGGCGACAATCACCGAGTTGATCCCCATGCCCGTTCCCAGCCTTCTGGAGGGATAGATCTGCCGCAGCATCGCCGCCGAAACGCTCAGCGCCAAAGCGGCGCCAATCGCCTGCAAGGCGCGCAGCAACAGCAGAACCGTGAAACTGTCAGCAAAGAAACACAGGGCCGAGGCGACCATGAACAGCCCCTGCCCGTACTGGTAAAGCGTGCGATGCCCGACGCGGTCCCCGACAGATGCCAGCGGCAGCAGCAGCATCACCAGCACCAGCTGGTAAACCGTCACCACGTTTGTCACGATGGCATTCGACACGCCCAGATCGCGCGCAATCGTGGGCAGCGCTACGTTGGGAATGGCCCCGTCGATCACCAGCAGCGATGTGCC
Source organism: uncultured Sphingomonadaceae bacterium (assembly GCA_964467715.1). Classification (GTDB taxonomy): domain Bacteria; phylum Pseudomonadota; class Alphaproteobacteria; order Sphingomonadales; family Sphingomonadaceae; genus Alteraurantiacibacter. Next base: position 3,703 of record CAYXTJ010000013.1, on the reverse strand, counting down.
GAAGCTGATCGCCACAATCGCCCACAGGCGGCGCGGCAAGGGAAGGCCGTCGTCCTCCTCCTCTTCTGGCGCTGATTGTGGGGAAGTTGCGGCGACATCGTTCATGCAAGGCCGCATTGGGCCTGATCACCCTAGGGATCAAGCTCCAGTATCACCCCTTGTTCGCCGCCGCTTTCTTGGCTGCAGCCTTCTTCTTGGCTGGCTTCTTCTTCGCAGCCTTCTTGCCGCCCTTCTTGGCCGGCCCCTTGGCGATGCGCGCACGGATCAGTTCGATGGCCTGTTCCTCGGTCACGTCCTCGGGCTTCACGTCCTTGGGCACGGTGGCGTGGTTGCTGCCATCCGTGACATAGGGGCCATAACGGCCCGGCAGAACCTTCATCTCCTCGCCCGTATCGGGATGCTTGCCGAAGGTCTTGATCGGTTCCGCCTTGGCACGCACGCCGCCGCCCTTACGGTTCTCGGCTTCCGCCAGCAGAGTGACAGCGGCGTTCATGCCGGTTTCGAACACGTCGCGCGTGCCCTGCAGCTTGGCGTATTTGCCATCGTGCCGCAGATATGGGCCATAGCGACCGATCGACGCCTCGATTTCCTTGCCGCTTTCGGGATGGTTGCCGATCACGCGGGGAAGCGACAGCAGCTTCAACGCCCATTCGAGGTCGAAATCATCGACATCCTTGGGGATAGAGGCGCGCTTCGCGTCCTTGCCCTCGCCCAGCTGAACATAGGGGCCATAGCGGCCTGTCTTGCGCTCGACATCGAGGCCCGTTTCCGGGTCCTTGCCCATGATCGCATCGTCTGACCCGTCGCCTTCTCCCGGCTGGCCGAACTTGCGGCGGAAAGTGCATTCGGGATAGTTCGAACAGCCTATGAAAGCGCCATAGCGCCCGCCACGCAGCGCCAGGCGCCCGCCGTCACGGCCTTCTGCGGAACACTTCTGGCACGCGCGCGGATCGACACCGTCCTCGGTCTTGGGGAAGAGGTAATCGGAGAGATATTCGTCCAGCGCCTCGGTGACTTCGGATGGCAGCTGGTCCATCACCTCGTCAGCCTTGGGCTTGAAGTCCTTCCAGAACTGGCTGAGCAGCGCCTTCCATTCCTCGCGCCCGCCGGAAACCTCGTCCAGCTCGTCTTCCATGCCCGCGGTAAAGTCATAGGCGACGTAGGTGGGGAAGAAGCGTTCGAGAAACGCTGTCAGCAGTCGGCCGGAATCCTCGGCAAAGAAGCGGTTTTTCTCCATCCGCACATAGTCGCGATCACGCAGGGTCTGGATGGTGGAGGCATAGGTGGACGGGCGACCGATCCCCAGCTCCTCCAGCCGCTTCACAAGGCTGGCTTCGGAAAAACGCGCGGGCGGCTGGGTGAAGTGCTGCGTGGCATCCACGCCCTTCTTCAGCGGGCTGTCGCCCTTGCGCATCAGCGGCAGCAGGCCGTCTTCATCATCGTCCGATTTCTCGTCCCGCCCTTCGCTGTATACTGCGATGAAGCCGGGGAACTTGATCACCTGACCGGTGGCGCGCAGCTCGTGCTGGCCTGTGGCATCGCGCATCGTCACGGTGGTGCGTTCAAGCTGGGCGGTGGCCATCTGGCTGGCCATGGCGCGCTTGAAGATCAGGTCATACAGCTTGGCCTCATCGCCCGAACCCGCGCGATCCTTGCGGAAATCGGTGGGGCGGATCGCTTCGTGCGCTTCCTGCGCGTTCTTCGCCTTGGCGGCATAGAAGCGCGGTTTTTCAGGCAGGTAGGCCGCGTCATAGCGGTCACCAATGGCATCGCGGCAGGCGGCAATGGCGCTGCCATCCATCTGCACGCCATCGGTACGCATGTAGGTGATCGCGCCCGCTTCATAGAGCGACTGCGCGCACCGCATCGTATGGCTGGCGGAAAAGCCGAGCTTGCGCGCGGCTTCCTGCTGCAGGGTGGAGGTGGTGAACGGCGGAGCGGGATTGCGCTTCAGCGGCTTTGTTTCCACGTCCTCCACGGTGAAGCGCCCCTGTTCGACCGCCGCCTTGGCAGCTTCTGCCGTGCCGCGCTCGGAGATCGTCATCTTGTCGATCTTGTTGCCGGCGTATTTGACCAGACGCGCATCGAAGCCGGTGCCGTCCTGCTCCATCTGGGCGGTGACAGACCAGTATTCCTGCGGGACGAATGCCTCGATCTCGCGCTCGCGATCGACAATCAGGCGAAGCGCGACCGACTGCACGCGCCCCGCGCTCTTGGCGCCGGGCAGCTTGCGCCACAGCACCGGGCTCAGGGTAAAGCCGAACAGGTAATCCAGCGCGCGGCGGGCAAGATAGGCATCGATCAAATCCTGATCCAGCGCGCGCGGCGCCTTCATCGCATCGGTCACCGCAGCCTTGGTGATGGCGTTGAAGGTAACGCGCTCCACATCGGCGGGCAGTGCCTTGCGCTTCTTGAGCAGGTCCATGACATGCCAGCTGATCGCCTCGCCCTCGCGGTCAGGGTCAGTCGCCAGGATCAGGCGGTCCGCCTTCTTGGCGGCATCGGCAATCGCCTTCACCTGATCGCGGTTGCGCTTGTCGGCGTAGACTTCCCAGTCCATCGCGAAATCATCATCCGGACGCACGCTGCCATCCTTGGGAGGAAGGTCGCGCACGTGGCCGTATGAGGCGAGGACCTTGAAGTCCTTGCCGAGGTATTTCTCGATGGTCTTCGCCTTGGCTGGCGATTCAACGATAACAAGCTGCATGATCTGAAAAAGGCGTTCCCTACACGTGTGCGTACGCGCGAGGGTGATGAGCTTTCGCTGGATTCGTCAAGCAGGCAATTGGCCGGCCTTGCCGGAAAAGGTCAGGAAAAGACCTCTTCCAGCTGCTCGCCATCATTCTGCACCAGGCAATAGATCGCCACGCCGAAGGCCGGCATGATAGCATTGGTGAAGGCTTCCAGCAGCGAACCGACAATGCCGCCAAGCGTCACATTCACGAAGGAAATAACACCCGTGATGATCCCGATGATCAGCACCAGCACGATAAACAGCACCAGCCCGGCGAGAAAGATGGTGAGGCCATTGCCGCGCGTTGCTTCCCAGCTTGCCTTGAGCGAATCGATCACCCCTTCGCGGCCGCTGACAAGGAAACCGCTCGCTGCGCTCCAGCGCACGGCAAGGATGATCCCGGGAATGATCAGCAGAATGAAACCGATGATCAGGCCGATGGTCGAAAGGATCGTCATCCCGAGGTAGAGCCAGAAGCGGTTTTCCTGCTTCACGATGCGGTTACGCGAGGCGAGGAATGTCTTGGTCAGCCAGTACATCCCCACCAGCGTGGCGATGGAAACGAGCAGGTCGAAACCGGAATTGCCAAGCGAGGCGGCGGTAGAAACCTCTGCACCGAAGCCCAGGCTTTCCGCAGTCGAAACCGTCATCCCCGTGATCACGCCAAGGGCAGCAAGCCCGCCGACGGCTCCTGAAAAAATCAGCACTTCGCGCAGGTTGTCCTGCACAAGAGCCTGCATCTCGCCGAGGATTCCCCCGATATCCAGTTGTTTGCCCACGACGCTTCCCCCGTTAAATCACTCGATTACATGATAGTAGATAGATGAATCGGGAGTTTGGCAAGTCAGTGTGCAGCGCCGGCCATCAAGAGAAAATCCGGGCCAGATCGTCCTTGTCGTCCTGCATCAGGGCGAAAGCGGCAAAACCCAGCACAATCTCGAAAATCGTGGCAAGGGCCGCAGCGGCATT
>CAYXTJ010000012.1:0-31657 GCA_964467715.1 uncultured Sphingomonadaceae bacterium | reverse complement strand
GATGAACGACGGCCCGGTGCAGATGATCGCCGACAAGCTGAAACCGGGCGGCGAGTTCCGCTTCGGCACTGATCACCCGATTTACCTGCGCCACGCGCTGATGGTGATGCGCCGCTTTACCGACCAGTTCGAATGGGTCGTCGAAAGTCCGAAGGACTGGCAGGTGCGCCACTCCGGCTGGCCCGAAACGCGCTACGAACACAAGGCGCGCACCGTCTTCAACCACGAAGTCTGGTATTTCCGCTTCCGGCGGAAGGGCTGAGGTCGTCCGCCGATGGTCGGGATGAGGGGCGTCGGCGGCGGGATGCTGGTTTTCATGGGCGTGCTGTTCCTGCTGATCGGCCTGGCAAGCGGATCGCGAGCAGACGAAGTCGCCGTGAATGGCGTGAGGGCCCAGGGAGAGGTTATCGCCCACCAGCGTTCGACCAGCACCACAAGAGGCAGCGGGCGCAGCTATTTCCCGATCGTCGCCTTCAGGGACCAGACCGGCCAGCAGCGCAGCTTCCGCAGCAAGGTCACCACACCTTCTGGCCGGTTCGAGATTGGCGAGGAGGTTGACGTCCTCTACCTGCCAGACAATCCGCACCGGGCGATCATAGATACATTCGCAGATCGCCACACCGGGCATCTGGCAGGCGCGCTGGCCATGCTCGCGATCCTGATCGGTATCACGCTGATCCGGCGAGACAGGAGGGAAAACGCCCCTGCCAACCCTTGGCGGGAATATTGAGCTTCACGACCAAGCGAGACGGAACATCTCACCCGCTTTCCTCGTTGGGATGAGGCGACCTGACAGGAAAACAGGAACTCAACCATGGCAAACAAGACAGCATGCATCATCGGCGCCTCGCGCGGGCTTGGGCTGGGGCTGGTGAAGCACCTCGCCGACAAAGGCTACGAGGTTTACGCCACGCAGCGATCCCACAGGCTCGCGCTGACCGAGCTTGCTGCCGAGCACTCCGGCGCGGTGCACATCCATCAACTTGACGTGACCGACGCGGCGAGCGTTGCGGAGCTTGCCAAGGCGATCCCTGCCGGTTCGCTGGACATGCTGGTGATGAACCCCGGCGTCTACGGCGGTTCCGAACAGGCGCTGGAGGACCTTACCCGCGACAATGTGGCCGATATCCTGATGACCAACGCCGTGTGCCCGGCGCAGGCCGCGATCACCCTGCTGCCAGCCCTGAAGGACGGCGCGGTGATTGGAATGATGAGCTCGAAAATGGGCTCCATCGATGACAGTTCGGGCGGAGCGAACCTTTATCGCCTGTCCAAGGTGAGCCAGAACATGCTGTCGCGCTCGCTGTTCGAGAAGCACGCGAAAGGTCGCGGCATTGCGGTCATCTCGCTCCACCCCGGCTGGGTGAAGACCGACATGGGCGGCCCTAACGCGCTGATCGATGTGCCGACCAGCGTGGCCGGGATGGTCACCGTGCTGGAGGCGAGCCGTCAGCCGGAACACCGCTTCCTGGCTTACGACGGCACCGAAGTAGCCTGGTAGCAAGCTGGAAAGCGCGCGCGGCGGCTAAAGAAAAACTTGCTTTCCGCACCCGGGTTTCGCGCGCATAGGGCGCCAGCTTAACCATTCCGGATGCACCGCCCATGTTCGGCGATTTCGATCTTGCGTCCCTGCTTCCCTACATCGCCGTCGGATTCGCCGCGCAACTTGTCGACGGTGCGCTGGGCATGGCTTTCGGCGTCATCTCCAACGCCCTGATGGTAGGCGTGATGGGCGTGCCGCCTGCCCTCGCCTCGCAAAGGGTGCACGTGGTGGAATGCTTCACCACGGCGACCAGCGAAATCAGCCACCTAGCCAATGGCAACATCGACAGGAAGCTGTTCTGGCGGCTGCTGTTGCCCGGCATCGTCGGCGGTGTGACGGGCGCCTATGTCCTGACCAGCATTGACGCCAGCGTGATCCGCCCGCTGGTGCTGGCCTACCTTACCGGGATCGGCCTTTACCTGCTGTATCGCGGACTGACTTATCCGCCACCGGTGAAGCGCCCGAAGCACGTGGCGTCGCTCGGCCTTGTCGGCGGCTTTCTCGACGCCGCAGGCGGCGGCGGCTGGGGTCCGGTGGTGACATCCAATCTGCTGGTGCAGGGCGCAGAGCCGCGCAAGGTTGTGGGCACTGTCAGCGCGGTGGAGTTCTTCCTTACAGTGACCATCTCCGCCGCATTCGTGGTGCAGCTGGGCTTTGCAGATCTTGCCGGGGCGACACTCGGTTTCCTGATCGGCGGCGTTGCCGCAGCGCCCATAGGGGCCTTTGCCGCCAAGCACCTTTCGGTGAAGCTGATGCTGGTATTCGTTGGCGTGGTCCTGACGCTGACGAGCGCGCTGGGCATCTGGACAACGCTGAACTGACGCCAATCCTGCAAGAGCCGCGCAGGGTGGTTGCCCGCGCGGCTCATGCAATGTCAGGGCAAGGGCGCGATTAACCGACCACTCCCGCCGAGGCGAGCACGGCGAGCGTCAGCACGTCAGGCGCGATCGAGGTCATCGGTGCGATCTGGACCGGCTTTTCCGAACCGATCAGCATCGGGCCGATCACCACGTCACCGCTCAGTTCGCGCAGCAGCTTGGCCGAAAGGTTTGCCGATTGCAGGCCGGGCATGATCAGCACATTGGCAGGGCCGGACAGGCGGCTGAAGGGATAGAGTGCCATCACCTTGGGATTGAGCGCGGCATCGGGCGCCATCTCGCCTTCATATTCGAAGCCCGGCTCCTCCGCATCGAGGATCGCCACCGCATCGCGGATATTGCCGAGCCACTGACCCGACGGATTGCCGAAGGTGGAATAGGACAGGAAGGCCACGCGCGGCTCATGCCCCATGCGGCGGGCCACCGCGGCGGTTTCCTTGGCGATATGTGCAAGCTGTTCCGCACTCGGTCGCTCGTTGAGCGTGGTGTCGGCAAGGAATGTGGTCTGCTTCTTGCCCAGCACCATGTGCACGCCGAAGGGGGTGCCGCCCTTCTTCGGATCGATCACCCGCGCCACTTCGCGTGCGGACTGGCTGAAGGTTCGGGTAAGGCCGGTGATCATGCCGTCGCCCTTGCCCAGTGCCACTAGCAGGGCGGCGTAGACGTTGCGCTCCTGGTTCACCATGCGGCGCACGTCACGTTCCGTATGGCCGCGGCGCTGCAGGCGCTTGTAGAGATAGTCGACCATCTCGGGCAGATGCTCGGACGTGGCCGAATTCTCGATGATGAAGCTCTCGGGATCGTCCACCGCCAGCTCTTCCAGCTTTTCGCGCACCTTCTCGGTACGGCCGACGAGGATCGGCGTGCCATAGCCGAAATCGCGGAACTGGATGGCGGCGCGCAGCGCCACCTCTTCTTCCGCCTCGGCAAAGACCATGCGCTTGGGATTGGCCTTGGCCAGCGCATAGATATTGGTGAGCGCGGCCGAGGTCGGGTTCATCCGGCTCTTGAGCGTGTGGCGGTAGACGTCGAAATCCTCGATCGGGTCCTGCGCCACGCCGCTATCCATAGCGGCCTTGGCCACGGCTGCGGAAACGGTTTCCATCAGGCGCGGATCGAACGGCACGGGGATGATGTAATCCTGCCCGAACTGGTGGTTCTTGCCATAAGCGGCAGCCACTTCTTCGGGCACTGGCTGGCGCGCCAACTCTGCGATGGCTTCTGCCGCGGCGATCTTCATCTCCTCGTTGATCGCCGTAGCGCGCACATCCAGCGCGCCGCGGAAGATGAAGGGGAAGCCCAGCACGTTATTGACCTGGTTGGGATAGTCGCTGCGGCCTGTCGCCACGATGGCATCGGGGCGCACTGCCTTGGCATCGTCCGGCGTGATTTCGGGGTCCGGGTTGGCCATGGCGAAGATGATCGGCTGGTCCGCCATCTTTGCCACCCACTCCGGCTTCAGCGCACCGGCCACCGACAGGCCGAGGAAGATGTCCGCGCCTTCCAGCGCTTCTTCCAGCGTGCGGCGGTCGGTATCCACGGCATGCGCGCTCTTCCACTGGTCCACCTTGTCCCGGCCAGTGTAGATCACGCCGGTGCGGTCGCACATTAACACGTTGTCATGCTTTACGCCCATGGCCTTGATAAGCGCGGTGCAGGCGATGGCCGCTGCACCCGCGCCGTTCACCACCACCTTCACGTCTTCCAGCTTGCGGCCGGTAATGTGGCAGGCGTTGACCAGCCCTGCTGCTGAAATGATCGCGGTGCCGTGCTGGTCGTCATGCATCACCGGGATCTTCAGCCGCTCACGCAGGGCCTGCTCGATCACGAAGCATTCGGGGGCCTTGATATCCTCAAGGTTGATGCCGCCGAAGCTCGGCTCCATCAGCGCCACGGCTTCGATGAATGCGTCCGGGTCTTCCGTATCGAGCTCGATGTCGATCGAGTCCACGTCAGCAAAGCGCTTGAACAGCACTGCCTTGCCTTCCATCACCGGCTTGGACGCCAGCGCACCAAGATTGCCGAGGCCTAGGATCGCGGTGCCGTTGGAGATCACCGCCACGAGGTTGGACTTCGCCGTGTAGCGCGCCGCCAGTGCGGGGTCTTCGGCAATCGCCTTCACCGGGGCGGCAACGCCGGGAGAATAGGCAAGGCTCAGGTCACGCTGCGTCGCCATCGGCTTGCTGGCGATAACCTCGATCTTACCGGGCCGGATGGTCTCGTGATAGAAAAGCGCCTCGCGCGCGGTGAAGTCGTTCGTCTCGTCAGCCAAGTGATCCTCCCTGGGGTGAAGCCAAGCCATAATCAGCAATCGCCGCGCGCGATAGGGGAAAGCGTCGATAGCTCTCTTCCCGAATCACCGAATTCACAGTTACGCACCGGACCCGATGGCCGGTTCCGCAACTCCGATGATGGCACAATATTTCGACCTCAAGAAAGAGGCCGGGGATTGCCTGCTGTTCTATCGGATGGGCGACTTCTTCGAACTGTTCTTCGACGATGCGAAACAGGCCGCCAGCGTGCTCGACATCGCGCTTACCAGCCGCGGCGAACATGGTGGCGATCCGGTGCCGATGTGCGGCGTGCCGGTGCATGCGGCGGAAGGATACCTCGCCCGCCTGATCCGCGCCGGATGCCGCGTGGCGATTGCCGAACAGGTGGAAACGCCGGACGAGGCGAAGGAGCGGGCAAAGCGCGAGGGCACGCCCAGCTCCAAGGCGCTAGTGAAACGCGATATCGTGCGCTTTGTCACTGCCGGCACGCTGACCGAGGAAGCACTGCTCGAACCGCGCCGCGCCAATATGCTGGCAGCGATCGTGTATGTACCCGGCACCTGCGGCGTGGCGGCGTGCGATATCTCCACCGGGCGAATGGAGCTGGAGGAATGCTCTGCGCAAGCGCTGGGCGCGGTGCTGGCGCGAATTGGTGCCAGCGAGGTGGTTGCGCCCGAGGGATGGGAAGAAGCGCCCTTCGACGCCATTCCGCGCCAGCGATCGGACTTTGGCAGCGACGATGGCGAGGCTGCGCTGAAGAAGTTGCACGGTGTGACCACGCTCGACGGTTTCGGTGATTTCAGCCGCGCGATGCTGGCGGCGGCTGGCGGCCTTATCGCCTATCTCGACCATGCCGGGCGCGGCACGCTGCCTTTCCTGCTGCCCCCCGTGGCCCGCTCCACCGGATCGACCATGGCGATGGACGAGGCAACGCGGGCCAGCCTTGAGATAGTGCAGGCGCAAAACGGCGGGCGCGCCGGATCTTTGCTGGCCGAAGTGGATCGCTGCGTGACGGGCGCCGGTGCCCGGCTGCTGGCAGAAGACCTTTCCGCGCCGCTCACCGACAGGCAAGCGATAGAAGACCGGCTGGCGCTGGTGGGCGAAATCTACCGCGATCCCCTCTTGCGGGCAGACATGCGCGAATTGCTGCGCGCGATACCTGATATCGGCCGCGCACTGGGCCGCATCGTTGCCGGGCGGGGCAGTCCGCGCGATCTTGGCCAGGTGCGCGACGGGCTGATCGAGGCGCGGCGGCTGCACGGCATCCTCTCCGCCCGGCAGGATCGCCCTGCCCTGCTCGACGCGCTGCTGCCATTGATCACCGGCCACGGCGCGCTGACCGACCTGCTCGGCCGCGCGCTGGTGCCCTCCCCGCCGACCGAACGCAGCCAGGGCGGCTATATCGCCGAAGGCTTTGACGAGGGGCTGGACGAACTGCGCGAGATATCCGGCAATGCCCGCCGCGCGATTGCGGCGATGGAAGCGCGCTACAAGTCCGAGACGGGGATCAGCGCGCTCAAGATCAGGCACAATGGCGTGCTCGGCTATTTCATCGAAGTGCCGAGCAAACATGCCGACCGGCTGATGGAACCGGAAAGCGGCTTCATCCACCGGCAGACCATGGCCAATGCCGTGCGCTTCAACTCGCTGACCCTGCACGAGGAAGCGAACCGCATTGCCGAGGCAGGCGGCAGGGCGCTGGCCGCAGAGGAAGCGCATTTCGAGGAACTGACGGGCGCGGTGGTGCAGGATCGCGAAAGAATTGCGGCGACCGCGGCTGCCCTTGCCCGGCTGGACGTGAGCGCAGGACAGGCCGAGCGTGCGGCGGAAGGCAACTGGTGCCGGCCGCAAGTCGCCGAGGACAACAGCCTTGCCATCGCGGGCGGCAGGCATCCGGTGGTGGAAGCAGCGCTGGCAAAGCAGGGCGAACGCTTCGTCGCCAATGATTGCGCCTTGTCAGAGGACGACCGGCTGTGGCTGGTGGGCGGCCCGAACATGGGCGGCAAGTCCACCTTCCTCAGGCAGAACGCGCTGATCGTGCTGCTGGCACAGGCTGGCGGATATGTCCCGGCAGAAAGCGCGCATATCGGGCTGGTGGACCGGCTGTTCAGCCGCGTGGGCGCATCGGACAACCTCGCGAAGGGCCGCTCCACCTTCATGGTCGAGATGGTCGAGACAGCCGCCATCCTCAGCCAGGCAGGCGAGCGCAGCTTCGTGATCCTTGACGAAGTCGGGCGCGGCACCTCGACCTATGACGGGCTGGCGCTGGCATGGGCGGTGGCCGAAGCGATCCATGAGAAGAACCGTAGCCGCTGCCTGTTCGCCACCCATTATCACGAGATGGCGCGGCTGGCGGAGACATGCCCCGCGCTCTCGCTCCACCATGTGCGGGCGAAAGAATGGAAGGGCGACCTTGTGCTGCTGCACGAGCTGGCCGAAGGGGCGGCAGACCGATCATACGGCCTTGCCGTGGCGCGGCTTGCCGGCGTGCCGAAGGATGTCGTGACAAGGGCCAAGGCCGTGCTAGACAAGCTGGAGAAGGGCCGCGCCGAGACGGGCGGGCTTGCGGCAGGACTGGGCGAACTGCCGCTGTTTGCCGCCACCATGGCGCAGCAGGAAGAGGAGAGCGACCAGCTTCGCGAACAGTTGCAGGCGCTGGATATCGACGCGCTGAGCCCGCGCGAGGCGCTGGAAATGCTCTACCGGCTGAAGCAGGAAGCGGGAACCTAGGCAGCGCTTGTCCCGTTCAACCTGTCATGGGCGACGATCACGCTTACACCAATGGCAAGGATTGCGACGAGGACGAGGCGAGCGAGGCGCTGGCCCGCGACCGCACCGATATGGCGGTGGAGCGCACCTTTGCCGGCTGGATCCGCACTGCCTTCCGCGTCCTGTTCGGCGAATTGCAGCCACCCTGGCTGGCAAAGGCCATCGGCAGCATGTTCATCGGCTTTGCAATCTTCCTGGCACTGAACGCGCAGCGGCGAGCGGAAAAATCGCTCGCCAGAATGCGCAGCCATGCCGTGGATGGACCCGATGCGCCGCGTTTCCGGCTGCTGTCATGGGGCGTTGCCACGGGCGCCGCGATATTTGATCGCGGGCCTGTGGATTCTCAATGACGGCGAAATCGGCGGCTAGTCAGCTGCCATCGCCGCGAAGGCCGTCCAGCTTCGCTTCGCTCCCGTATTTGTCGACATTGTCATCATGATTGGGCTCGCCGGCAAAGGCATCCATGTCCACGCGGCCGGAGCTTTCCATGTCACGCATGTGATCGACCATGTCCTGCGTCGCATTGCCCAGGATATTGCTGGCGGGCTGGTCCTTCGTGCTTTCGGTGGGGCTGCGGATTTCCTGCGTCAGGTTCTGCGCGTCCTGCGCGATGGTCGCGCCTGCGCGCGGTGATCATCCTGCTCGTCATTGTGCTGTTCGGGCGCGAAATTGGCCTGGCGCTGCTCATAGGATTTGATCGTGCTGTCAGTCATGCAAAGTCTCCTTTGCCCGACCAACGAAGCGGGAAGCCGACAGGTTCCGGGACAGATCAGCCGTTCACGGCGAGCAGTAACACAACCACGACGATTGCCAGCGCCTGATATTTCACGCGATTGAACATCATCTTGTTCTGCTGCGCGTGCATCCGCGAGATGTGCTCGTCATTGTCCTTGTTTTCCAGATCGATCTTGGTTGTTTGCAGGAAGGCGATGATCCCGCGCACCAGAGAAACCACGACAAAGCCCATCAGGACCACGATGATGATGGTGAGAATCCAGTTCATGGCTGGCCTTCTAGGCTTGCGGACAGCGTAATGCCAGACGGCATTTGGCCCACGCTCAACTGGCGGGCCAGCGCCGCACCGGCCTCTCCTGCCAGCCGCCTGTCTGCCAGCGAGGGGGAATTGCGCCGCTTGGCGAGTTTGCGCCCGTCCGTATCCATCAGCAGGGCGTGGTGATGCCAGCGCGGCACCGGCAGGCCGAGCAGTTCCTGCAGCAGACGGTGGACATGGGTGGCCGCGAACAGGTCCGCCCCGCGCGTGACCAGCGTGATGCCGTCTGCTGCATCGTCCAGCGTCACCGCGAGGTGATAGGAGGCAGGCGTATCGCGGTCCTTGCGCACCAGCACCACATCTCCAGACAGCTCGGGCCTTGCCAATTGCTCGCCTGCCAGCGCGTCATGCCAGACGAGCGGACCGGTTCGCTCAAGCGCTGCCTCAACATCGAGGCGCCAGGCCACATCCGCGCCCGGCAAGGGGGGGGTGGCCTTGCAGGTGCCGGGATAGACCGGCCCGTCCGGCCCCGTCTGCGCGGATGCGGCAGCAATCTCTGCGCGGGAACAGCTGCAGGGATAGAGCAGGCCCATGGCCTTCAGCGTGGCGGCGGCAACCTCGTATTCGTCCACGCGGCTCGATTGAGCGGGCACTTCTTCCCACGCGAGACCTAGCCATGCCAGGTCAGCGCGAAATTCCTCCGCCAGTTCAGGGCGGGAACGGCCGCCATCTATATCCTCGATCCTGAGCAGAAAACGCCCGTCGGGCCGCGCCAGATCATGCGCGATGATGGCCGAAAAGGCATGTCCCAGATGCAGCGATCCGTTGGGGCTGGGGGCGAAACGCGTCACATCCATGTCTCACGGCCCCCTCTATCCGCATGCCGAATCGGCAAAAATCCTGTGGATTCGCCGTTTGTAACAGTCTTGACGCTTTTTCGCGCAAATGCTCCACCTGTACGAATCAGGGAGGACACCAAACCGTGTTCAAAGCCGAACTGATCGACCGTGCCGCGCATTTCCGAAGCGCGGAGGATGACCCGACGAGGCAGCTTGATAGCTGCCCCGCGCTGGTTCTCAATGCGGATTACACACCGCTATCCTACTACCCGCTCAGCCTGTGGCCGTGGCAGACGGCGATCAAGGCGATCTTCCTTGAACGTGTGGATGTTGTCGCCAGCTATGACCGGCAGGTGCACTCGCCCTCGCTCGACATGAAGATCCCCAGCGTCATCGCGCTGAGGCAATATGTGAAGCCGAGCGAGTTCCCGGCCTTCACCCGCTTCAACCTGTTCCTGCGCGACCGGTTTTCCTGCCAGTATTGCGGCAGCGGCCAGCACCTGACCTTCGACCATGTGATCCCACGCCGCCTTGGCGGGAAGACGACGTGGGAGAACATCGCCACGGCTTGCGCGCCGTGCAACATGAAGAAGGGCGGGCGCACGCCGCAGCAGGCGCATATGCAACTGCAGGTGAAGCCGATCCGGCCCACCAGCTGGCAGCTGCAGCAACACGGGAAATGCTTCCCGCCCAATTACCTGCACGAAACCTGGCGAGACTGGCTGTACTGGGACATCGAGCTGGAGGAGTAACCTCCCCCGCAGAAATATCAGCCCTCGATGATCCGGCTTTTGGGATGGTGCTTTTCGAGGTGCTTCTTGATGATCTTCAAATTGCGCGTGTTTGACCGGAACAGGAAGTCGAACAGGTCACCCGCCACAGGCACCGCGCCCACCGCACTGTCAAACAGGACATTGCCCGCCATGCGCCAGATCTTCCACTTGGGCAGGCCGAGGTTGTTGGCTTCCCACACGATATAGGCGCCCATCGCGGCGGTCACCACGTCACCTACCACCGGGATCAGGCCGGCAATCGCATCAAGGCCCACGGGGCGGTTGATACCGGGAATGACGAAGGACCGCTCAAGGACCGCCTCCATCGCTTCCACCCGCTGGCGAATGGCGGCAACGTCCTTGCCAAGCGGCAGGGAGGGCGTGAAGGGCTCAGGACGCTGGGGCTCGACCATAAGAACTTTCTCCATGGTGACTTATCTGGGCATGACAGCCAGTTCTGGCAAGGGATGGAAGCCCCAGCGATTGCCTGCAAAGCCCTCCACGTTGCCGCGCACGAGTGACCAGCGGATGGGAGAACCGAAGGGAATATAGACATTTGCGGTGGTCAGCTGCGCCTCCGCATCGGCCAGCAGACGCGAGCGCGCAAGCGGATCGCTTTCGTCCAGTAGCTGCGCCGCAATCACGTCCGCCTCCTCGCTGCACAAGCCGCGGCCGAGCACGCAATTGAACTGGTTGAGGAACCAGATCGGAGCGGCGTAGCGGGCTACCCGGTCCAGCAGCTGCAAGTCAGCGGTTTCCTCGCTCTCGGCGCGCGCCACAGCAACGCCGATGGTGGCGAGCTGGCGCGACAGCTCGTTCATCAGCAGGTTGTTGCCCGGCGCATCGGCGATGGCGATGGAAAGGGTCAGCCCGTCGGACGGGTTTTCATCGCCCTGCGCCGCACGCCAGGCGGCAATCCGCCCGGTCGCCACGGCGCGGCGATCCTCAATATCGGCATCGCGCCATCGCTCGCCGATAAGCCCGGCATCCTCGGCAAGACCAGGCGCAACGACGCGGGTGGTTGGTGACCAGCCACCGATGTTAAGCACACCGGCCAGTTCCGTGCGATCGATCGCCATGGAGACAGCTTCGCGCGTCACAGGATCTGCAAGGATGCCGCGGGCGCGCAGCACTTGCAGGCCGAACAGCCCGATGGCCGGATCGACCCGGACTGTTCCGCGAGACAGTGGCCCGGTATCCACCAGCGGCAGCGATGCCAGCCTGCCGCCGAGGACGACCTCGAGCTTGCCCGCTTCGAATTGCTCGATCGCTTCGGCCGCAGGCATGGCGTGCAGATCAAGGTCGCGGACAAATTCTTCCCAGCGCTCGTCTTCCGGCAGCCCGCGTTCTGCTGGCGGGCGGAAAGAAAGGACAGTGCCTGCGTCCGACCGTTCCAGCACCATGGGCCCGGTCTCGCCCTCACCGCTGACAAGGCCCAGTTCGGGCTGGGCGAGCAGTTGGAGCAGATCTGGCATCGGGCTGGCGAGACGGATTTCGACCACGCGGCCAGCCATGGCGCGAATGTCCTCAATCGGAGTCAGGTCAAGCCCCAGCGATGTCCCGCGCAATTCCCTGATCGCCCTTTCCAGTGCGCGGCGCACGCTGTCAGCGCTCAGTTCGCTACCGTCCGGCCAGGTGCCCTCGCGCAAGCGGAACACGAAGATACTGCCGCCGCCTGTCACGTTCCAGCGATCAGCCAGCGCCGGCACCACATCGCCATCGCGATTGAGCGCGACAAGCCCGGACCGCGTCGCCGCGCGCACATGCTGCCCGCCCGAAGACAAGCGGTTTCCGCTGGCAAACAGGTTTGCTTCGCTGTCGATGTAGGCGACCGGCAAGGCGCCCTCATTGGAGCCGCCGCAAGCTGACAGGCCCAGGCCCAGGGCAACAAGCAGGGAAAGTGCGGCGCGCAAGGTCATGGCACCGGCTTAAGCGGGCCGGCGCTTGCCTTCAACCGCGATCAGATCTTGCGCAGTTTTTCCTTGTCCACCGGAGCGGCAGGCTGGGCGAACCTGTGCGATGTGGTGAGCGGGTGGTTGCCCCCCGAAGTGACCGGCGCACGGGCGCGCTTGGGGTCGATCTCGTCGATGAAGGCGATGCCGAAACGGGTGTCCTGAGCCCACGCCACGGAGCCTTCGACCCAGCCGATGTTGCGCAGTTCGACCTGCACCAGCTGGCCGCGAGACACTGTCAGCGCGCCTTCGGCCATCATGCCGCCTGCTGAGAGGTTGCGCACCTTCACGCGGTACTGCTCTTCCGAACCAGCCAGCCGCAGCTGGGCCAGCAAGAACAGGCTGTCGCGATCTACCTGGCGTGTGTCGACATTGGTCATCGAAACTTGCAATCCTCCGCATGCACCCTCGCATTCCGGGTGCGCGCAATTGATGCAAGCTGCCTGCAGCATACAGGCCTAACCATGGGTTAATGGGGCTTGGGCGTTTCCAAACTGTCCCAAACTGGATCAGTCGTCGCGCGAAATCTTTTCACGCCGTTCATGCGCCTGCTGCGCTTCCACGCTCATCGTGGCGATGGGGCGCGCGATCAGTCGGTTGATACCGATGGGATCGCCGGTGACTTCGCACCAGCCGTATTCACCCTCGTCGATGCGGCGCAGGGCGGCATCGATCTTGGAGATCAGCTTGCGCTGGCGATCGCGGGTGCGCAGCTCGATACCCCAGTCGGTTTCCGAGGATGCGCGGTCATTCAGATCCGGCTCGCGAATGGGGCCGTCCTGCAGGTTCTGCAGCGTACCTTCGGATGCCTGCAGGATCGAGCGTTTCCATTCCAGCAGCAGCACGCGGAAATAGTTGAGCTGTGCTTCGGACATGTATTCCTCGTCCTCCACCGGCGAATAATCGCTCGGCAAGGCGCGCTTGGCCTTCACCAGAATATCAATTTCGTCGCGAGGGGCTGACACCATTACAAAGCTCCGCATCCAAATCCAGCCCAGCCTGCCCTGCATCTCCCGGCGCATGCCCTTTGCGGGTCTTGGCGCGACGAGATCCAGACCGGATTGACGCGGGCCTATAGTGGGCGCGCGATTGTCATACAAGCGGCAATTCGGGCGCAGCTGGTGATAGGTCCGGCATAAAACACAAGGCGGTGGCAGGGAGGTTTTAACAACAGCGTTAACCAATTCTTGACCATGTTCGTCAAAACCTTGGGTCATCGAAGCCCGCCGGTCAGGGGATCGCGGGCAAATAAGGGGGGCACGGTCGTGGAACTTGCCAAGATCGAGACTTTTGCGAAGACCCAGCCGGCTGACACCGCCGCGATGGATATTGCCGTTGCCGAATGTCTGGCCGCTGCTGCCGATGGCGACGAAAATGCCTATTTTGACCTCGGCGTGATCTATTCCACCGGCAGCCACGGTGCGACCTGCGATTTTGTGGAAGCGCACAAGTGGTTCAACCTCGCCGCATCGCGCGGCCATGAAGAAGCTGCCTAGTGCCGCGCCGACATTTCCGACGAGATGACCGCACGCGAGATTGCCGAAGCCCAGCGCCGTGCACGCGAATGGCTTTCGGCCGGCAGCCGCCGCGCTGCCTGATCAGCCTTTGCGGAAGGGCGAGTGCCGGTTGATATGCAGCCGGTCCATCTCCACTCCGCGCCGCTCGCGGTCGAGAAAATCGGCCACGGCTTCGCGGAAGCCGGGATCGGTGATGAAGTGCATCGAGGTTGTGGCGACAGGTTCGTAACCGCGAGCCAGCTTGTGGCCCCCTTGTGCACCCGCTTCGACCCGTTTCAGGCCCTGTTCGATCGCCGCATCGATGGCCTGATAATAACACAACTCGAAATGCAGGAACGGCTTGTCCTGCAGGCAACCCCAATAGCGGCCGTAGAGCGCTTCTGAACCGATGAAGTTGAGCGCGCCTGCAATGGGCCGCCCGTCATCGAACGCCAGCACCAGCAGGATGCTTTCACCCATCCGCTCGCCCAGCAGATCGAACGCTGCGCGCGTCAGGTATGGCGTGCCCCACTTCCTTGCGCCGGTATCCTGGTAGAACAGCCAGAATGCGTCCCAGTGCTCCGGCCTGATATCCGCGCCCGAAAGGCAGCGGATTTCCACCCCGTCCTGCGCTGCCGCCCGCTCCTTGCGGATCGCCTTGCGCTTGCGCGATGCCAGCGCATCAAGAAACGCCTCGAAAGTCGCATAGTCGCGATTGGTCCAGTGGAACTGGATATCCTCCCGCTTCAGCCAGCCCGCCTGCTCGAATAAGTGATGCTGGGACGGTTCGACAAAAGTCGCATGGGCAGACGAAAGCCCGCTCTTCATGCAGAAGCCTTCCGCCGCCTTCAAGAGCGGCAGCGCGAACTTCTCGTCGCTCAGCAGCAAGCGCGGCCCGGTCGCAGGGGTGAAGGGCGCGGAAATCTGCAGCTTGGGATAATAGCTGCCTCCGGCCCGCTCCCAAGCATCGGCCCATGCATAATCGAAGACATATTCGCCCTGGCTGTGGCTCTTGGCATAGCTGGGCATGGCTGCAAGCAGCTTGCCCTGACCATCCTCAATCACCAGCGGCAGGCTTTGCCAGCCGGTGCCCTCGCCTACGCTGCCCGAATCCTCGAGCGCAGAAAGGAAGGCATGGCGCATGAACGGATTGCCCCCGCCGGACAGCGCATCCCATTGGGCCGCATCGAGCGAGGCGACGGACGGAGCAAGGCGGGCAGTGAGGTCGGCTTCGGCCATTGCCTGCAATCTAACAATCGCCGGGGCCGATTGCGAGTGGCCTAAAGTCCCGGCCCTTCGGCAATGGGCGCATCGACCAGTTCTGCAGCGCGCTGGCCCAGGGCCGGGCTGTTCACTGTCCAGCTGAGCAGGGGCAAGCCGCGCTTGCGCTGGCTGTCGGCAAAGCTGCTAGGAAGGTCGCGAATATCATAGGCAAGGAATTGCGCCTGCGACGCCCAGAGCGACAAGTGCCGCTTCACCCTGCCGGAAAGGGTGCGGCTGTTCTCCTCGGTGACCACAAGCCCGCGCGTGATGGCAGGGGCCTTGCGGGCAAACCATGCGCCCACGCGCGGATCGAAGGACATGACCGCCACCGGCCCGCGATAGCCCTCCAGATCGCGCCGCACCGCCTTGCACAAGAGGTGGATCGACTGGCCGCGATCGCTCTTGATCTCCAGCAGCAGTGGCACCTTGCCTGCCACCTGATCGAGCACATCGCGCAAGGTGGGAATGGCTTCCCCGCCGACAGAGAGATGCACTTGCGTCGCCTCGCCCACGGTCATCCGGTCAAGCTGGCCCTCGCGCCCTGCGAGCCTTTCCAGCGTGGCATCGTGAAAGACCACGGCACGCCCGTCCCCCGTACGGCGAACGTCGCATTCGATACCCAGCCCGCGCTCGATGGCTCCGGCAAAGGCGGCTGGCGAGTTCTCGGCAACGCCATCGCCATGCAGGCCGCGATGGGCATAGGTGCAGGACCCGAGCCATTCGGCCACGCCAGGCGACGGCGGCGGCGCCTTCAGCGCATCAATCAGCGCGAAGGGCAATGATGGCATCCACTTCGACGGCAGCTGCCAGCGGCAGCACCGGCACGCCCACCGCGCTGCGGGCATGGCGGCCAGCCTCGCCGAAAACCTCGAACATCAGCTCTGAAGCGCCATTGGCGACCTTGGGCTGGTCCGTGAAATCACCGGTGGAATTGACGAAAGCACCCAGCTTCACCACGCGCTCCACCTTGTCGAGCAGGCCAGCGGCCTTGAGCTGGGCAAGGATCATCAGCCCGCAAGCGCGCGCGGCCTGCGTTCCCTGTTCCAGCGTCACGTCCTCGCCCAGTCGCCCGGTCACCAGCTTGCCATCAACGAATGGCAACTGGCCCGAGACATTTGCCATCCCATTGGCCTCCACGACCGGGACATAGCTTGCCACCGGGGCTGCAGCTTCGGGCAGGGTGATGCCGAGTTCAGACAGGCGTGCTTCGATACTCATCATTTTTCTCCATGCAGGGTTTTGAGCACCCATGGCAGGGCTTCGTCCCATGAGTCGATCCGGGCGTGAGCGTCACCGGCCTCATGCGCACAGGGGATATGCGGCGCAATCGCCGGCTCGCCGCAGAAATGCAGCCGGTGGACGTGCGGCACCACCTCGCCGGCAGACGCATGATGCTGGGCGATATCGTCAATGAACACCGCCCGGCTGGGTGAAAACTCGTCGATAATGCGCGACAAGGCGCCGCCCTTCGGGCCCTGGTTGGTGAACACTTTCGCGGTTATCCCGAAGTCTCGAAGCTGCCGCACGCGTGCCTCGTTACGCTTGTCGACAAGGTTGGTGAGCACCACCACGTCCGCCTCGCGCTGGAGTTCGGTGATTGCTTCCACCGCGCCTTCGATTGCGGTCTGTCGGCCCATCTCGGTATCGAAGAACCTGCCGAGAAGGTCCCACACTTCGGCCTCGGTCATCTCCACCTCCGAATCGCGGCGCTTCATGCTTTGCACGAAGGGGTTGCCTTCGAGCAGGAAATCCACGCCGTGCTCATCGCCCAGCCAGTCGCGGAAATGGCGGACCATGTGCAGCAGGACTTCGTCGCAATCGGTGACAACCAGCGGGCGGTTCATCGAATCAGGTACTCCCTTGTCCGGGCAAGTTCGGCGGGCTCCATGCCCAGCGCATCTGCTGCCTGCAGCAGGTCAGGCTCATGCGAACACAGGAAATCCAGCACGGCGCGCTGGGTCCCGGCATGGTCGATCGCTTCACGCAGGGAAGTGGGAGTAAGTCCCGTCAAATCAAGGAAACGCTGGGCGCGCTGCTCCTCCCCCAGAACCCAGCCGAGCGCATTGAGCGCGATCACAGAGGCTTGCTGCGCCTGGTCCTCAGGGATTCTATCGTTTGTCACCAATCCAATTCACAGCTAGTAATGGCAGGCAAGACTTCCCGGAGGCATTCGGGGACGCAATGACCAAACGAATCCTCGTTGTCGAGGACAACGATCGGAACCGGAAACTTTTTTGCGACGTGCTGGCCGCAGGCGGCTTTGCCGTTGAGCCTTGCGCGGATGGCAATATGGCGCTGGAGCGGGCGCGCGGTTTCTGCCCCCATCTCGTGGTCATGGACATCCAGCTGCAGGAGGTTTCCGGGCTGGACCTTATCGCCAGCATGAAGGGCGATACCGAATTGCGCGGAGTGCCCGTGCTGGCTGTCACCGCCTATGCCGGAAAGGGTGACGAGGAACGCATCAGAGAAACGGGCGCTGCCGGCTATCTGTCCAAGCCCGTCTCCATCGGGCCGTTCATGGCAGCACTGCGCGGCCTGATCGAAAAGGCTGCCTGACCGCACCTGCCACCGTCAGTAGACGATGGTGAATTCCACCACGAATGCAGCCAGCGTGATGAACAGCCCGGCGATGAATATCCGGTAAGCATAGGACAGGTAGCGATACTTGCGCCGCTGCAGCACCTGCCCGTTCTGGTAGATGTCGTGCAGCATGATGCGGAAAACCTGATCGTCGTTTTCCAGCTGGTCGAGCACGCTTTGCATCCACTCATCCTCGTCCAGCTCGCTGAAATGGCCGAAGAACATCAGGTTCGGCCTCACCCCTTGCGGCGCCTTGCCCACTGACGGGAGCACCGCCAGCACCGCGCACAGCGAGCTGAGAAAGGCGAAAACCGCAAGGATCGCCAGCGCATAGGGCAGCTCGCCAGCCAGCGAGCGGCTGACCGAAATCGAGAACACCAGGAAGGTCGCACCCATCAGGATCGAAGCCTTCTGGTCCGCCATCTGCGACAGCATCAGCGAATTGACCTGCACCGTGCGCAGCATCTGCACCGCCTGCGGCGTGTAGACAGGGGGCGGACGCTTCACGGTGGAAGTGCCGGATTCGCTGGGTGTGGACGGTTCGGCCATGCTGCCCCCCAAGGCTTGCCCATGTGTTCTTTGCCGGATAGCGGTTAGCGGCAATGCTTGACAAGCGGGTGAAAGAAACGCTTGTCCGCCGCTATGCCCCGGGCCGCAGGTCGCAGCCCGCAACTAAACTGGAAAGACAGAACATGGACCGCGCCGAAATCGACAGCACAATCCGGTCACTCATCGAACCCTTCAACAAGAAGGGCGTGGAGATTACCGATGCGACCACCTTTGCTGGCGACCTGGAATTCGACAGCCTGACCGTGATGGATTTCGTTGCCGAGATCGAGGACGGGTTCGATATCATCATCTCGATGAACCAGCAGGCCGAGATCGAGAACTACGGCCAGCTCGTGGACGCCGTTGCCAAGCTGCAGGGTGACTGAGCGCCATGAGCGACACCGAAACGAAGGACCTGTTCTCCAAGTTTGACGAGGTCATCGCGATCCGTGAAGGCCTGCTGGCCTCCGGCGTGGAAGACCCGTTCTCGCTGGTGATGGAAAAGGTCCTCTCGCCCACCCGCGCGATCTGCAACGGGCGCGACACCATCCTGCTCGGCACCTACAACTACATGGGCATGACCTTCGATCCTGACGTGATCGAAGCGGGCAAGCAGGCGCTGGAAGACTTCGGCTCCGGCACCACCGGCAGCCGCGTGCTCAATGGCACGTATCAGGGCCACAAGGCTTGCGAGGAAGCGCTGAAGGAATTCTACGGCATGGATCATGCCATGGTGTTCTCGACCGGCTACCAGGCCAACCTGGGCATCATTTCCACCATCGCCGGGAAAGGCGATTACATCGTCCTCGACATCGATAGCCACGCCTCGATCTGGGATGGCTGTGCGCTGGGCAATGCCGAAGTGGTGCCGTTCAAGCACAACGACATCGAAGCGATGGAAAAGCGCCTGCGCCGCATCCCGGAAGGCGCTGGCAAACTGGTGGTGCTCGAAGGCGTCTATTCCATGCTGGGTGACATTGCCCCGCTGAAGGAGATGGTGGCTGTCGCCAAGAAATACGGCGCGATGGTGCTTGTGGACGAAGCGCACTCGATGGGCTTCATCGGCGAACATGGCCGCGGCGTGGCAGAAGACCAGGGCGTGATCGACGATGTCGATTTCGTGATCGGCACCTTCTCCAAGTCTGTCGGCACGGTGGGCGGCTTCTGCGTTTCCAACCACCCCAAGTTCGAAATCATGCGGCTGGTGTGCCGCCCCTATGTCTTTACCGCTTCCTTGCCACCCAGCGTGGTGGCGACTGCGGCGACCTCGATCCGCAAGCTGATGCACGGCTCCAACAAGCGTGCGCATCTGTGGGAGAACTCGCAGACGCTGCACAAGGGGCTGACCGCACTTGGCTTCAAGCTGGGAACGGAGCAGCCCGAAAGCGCGATCCTGGCGGTAATCATGCCGGACCTTGAGAAGGGTGCCGCGATGTGGGAGGCGCTGCTGAAGGAAGGCCTCTACGTCAACCTCGCCCGCCCGCCGGCAACCCCTGCCAACATGACCTTGCTGCGCTGTTCTTTGTGTGCCGAACATTCGGCAGAGCAGGTGCAGACGATCCTCGGCATGTTCGAACGCGCCGGGAAAGCAGTCGGGATCATCTGAGCCGGAACAAGGAGGCGCTGCCGTTCGTCTAATGCGGGAAAGGAGATTCCCGCAATGGCAATCACGAATAAAGGCAGCGCCACTTACGAAGGTCTTGGCAAGGATGGCAAGGGACTGGTCTCGACCGGATCCGGCGCGCTTTCCGCACAGCCCTATGGCTTCCAGACCCGTTTCGAAGACAAGCCCGGCACCAATCCGGAAGAACTGATCGCAGCAGCGCACGCCAGCTGCTTCACCATGGCCTTGAGCTTCAAGCTGGCCGAGGCGGGCCATACAGACGGCTCGGCAACCACCCATGCCGAGGTTTCGCTCGAGAAGGTGGACGGTGGTTTGGCCGTCACGAAGTCCGCGCTCAGCACCAAGGGCAAGGTTCCAGGCATGGACCGGCTCACGTTCGAGAAGCTGGCCGCCGAGGCGAAGGAAGGCTGCCCCATCTCGAAACTGCTGGATGCCGAGATAACTCTGGAGACAAAGTTCGAGGGCTAGTTTGCCGCCTGGTCTGGAAAGCGCGCCCTTGTGCGGTTTGCCAGCGCCACCAGCGACAGCATGACCGGCACTTCCACCAGCACGCCGACAACCGCGGCCAGGGCCGCGCCGCTTGTTAAGCCGAACAGGCCAATTGCGACGGCTACTGCCAGTTCGAAGAAGTTCGACGTTCCGATCAGGGCGCACGGTGCCGCGATGTCATGTGGCACCTTCCATGCCCATGCAGCAGCGTATGCGATGGCGAAGATGCCATAGGACTGGATAATGATCGGTATGGCGATCAGCACGATCAGAACGGGTTGCGAAACGATCGTTTCGGCCTGGAATGCAAACAGCAGCACCACCGTTGCCAGCAGACCGATGATCGAGAACGGTTTCAGCCTGGCGGTGAAGGCGTTGACAGCGGTTTGGTCTTCCGCGTGGCGTTTAACGATGGTGCGGCGCGTTAGCCATCCGGCACCGAGCGGGATGAGCACATAAAGGATAACCGAGAGCAGCAGTGTTTCCCAAGGCACACTGATGTCCGTCACGCCAAGCAGCAGAGCGACGATTGGCGCAAAGGCGAAGATCATGATTATGTCATTCACCGAGACCTGCACCAGAGTGTAGGCCGGGTCACCGCGAGTAAGCTGGGACCAGACAAACACCATTGCTGTGCAAGGCGCCGCGCCAAGCAGGATCAGCCCGGCTATATACTGGCTGGCGTCTTCTTGCGCGATAATCCCGCGGTAGAGAACATCAAAAAACAGCACCGCCAGCGCTGCCATGGTGAAGGGCTTTACCAGCCAGTTGACGATGACGGTGATGATCAGGCCGCGCGGGCGGGTGCCGATTTGCCTGAGGCTTGAAAAATCCACGCCTACCATCATCGGATAGATCATGGCCCAGATCAGGACCGCGACCAGCAGGTTGACGGATGCCACCTGAAAGTCCGCCAGCACGCTTATTATGCCCGGCACAATCAGGCCGAGGATTACACCTGCCGCGATTGCGAGTGCGACCCAGATCGATAGCCAGCGTTCAAACAGTGCCATCGGCCGCACCCTCCATGTCGCGACCGATAGCCGTCAGCCTGTCACGCCATTCCCTCGGTGGGAGCTGGTCTTTATCCAGTTGCAGCATCGCCTCGATCCGGCTGGAGAGACGGTCATACGCGATTCTGAAGTCTTCCATCTTCCCGTCATCGGTTTCACCGGCCGGATCGGGAATGCCCCAGTGTGTCTGGACCGGATGTCCCGGCAAGATCGGGCAAGTTTCACCTTTGGCGTTGTCGCAAACGGTAAGCACGCAATGAAGGAAGGGCGCATCCATGGCAGCAAATTCTGTCCAGCTCTTGGAGCGCAGATCGTTGGTATCTTGGCCCATCTATTGCAGCAGCTTGAGGGCAAGCGGGTTGGGTTCTCCGCACGGATGGCTGCCTGCGGAATAGGCCGTAAAGCGCCCCTCCCCCAGCTTGTTCAACAGCGCTTCCGCCAGGATTGAGCGCGCGGAATTGCCAGTGCACAGGAACAGCACGTTGCGGGTCATTGGTCAGCAATCTCCGGAGCTGCGCCGGCAGGACTGCAATCCGCACCGCCGCAGCAGTTTTCAGTCAGGAAATCCACCAGCCCCTGCATGGCAGCGAAGTTGGCAGAGTAGATCAGGCTGCGCCCTTCACGACACTGCTCGACAAGGCGAGCCTCTGCCAGCTGGGCGAGGTGGAACGAGAGCGAGGAATTGGGCACACCAAGCGCTTCGGCAATCTGGCCTGCGGCCAGGCCCGCCGGCCCCGCTTGCGCCAGCAAGCGGAACGCAGCGAGGCGATGCTCCTGCGAAAGGGCCGCCAACGCAGAAAGGGCATGATTCGCCTTCATTTCGATGATTAACGAAATGTTGCCTTGACGGCGCAAGCTTTACTTCGAGTTTTCTCGAACTAAAGCCGTTCGATGCTGGTTACCTGTGCGCAGGGGTCGTCAGAACCGCCTTCGCTGCGATCCATCTGTGCCAGCATCAGGAAGCCGCCGACAACCAGCACCACGAAAAGGCCGGTCAGCCAGTCGAGATACTTGTCGATGAAGCCCTTGATGGGCGCTCCGAAAATCTGGAACAGCACACCCACCACCATGAAGATCATCCCACGCCCGGCGATGCTTGCGAGCACGAAGGTGAGGAAATTCATGGAGATGAAGCCTGCCGTGATGGTCAGCAGCTTGAACGGCACCGGCGTGGTGCCCGCGATCACGATCGCTTCCCAGTCGCTCTCGCGCAGATAGCAGGCTGCCACCGGGAAGGCCTCGGAAAGGCCAAGCACGCCAATCAGCCGCACGCCGATCGCCTCGTAGAGGAAGTAGCCGATAGCATAGCCGAACATGCCTCCCAGAACGGAAAACAGCGTGCACACAAAGGCAAAGCGCAGCGCCTTTTTCGGCTCTGCGAGGCACATCAGGCCAAGAAGCGGGTGCGGCGGAATCGGGAAGAAACTCGATTCGACGAAGGCGAACAGCGCCAGCCAGCGCTCGGCATGCGGATGCGCGGCCTTGTCCATCGTCCAGTCATACAGCGCGCGCAGCCATTTCATTTTGCCAGATACTCCATGCAGGCCGGTTTTGCGGGCGTTACGGCACCGGACATAACCATGCAAGAGCGATGGAGATAACCTATATGGCCCTTTTTTATTGACATTGTAACGCTATTTGGTTAGAGAAACGGAACATCGCGATAGAGCGAATCGAAACGAGCGGTTCTCCCCTTGGGGTGCCGCCCTTTTTCGTGCCCGCAAGGCACCAGGGATCAAGGCACAATCCATGGCATCACGATCACGAACCAAGATCAGGACAGAACAGAAGGACGGCGAGAAGCCGGAGCTGGACCGGCACTGGCGCAGCCTGTTCCTCGATGCGCTGGCGGATATCCGGCATGCTGCGGGGCCTCGGCGGAACCGAGGTAGCTGCACTTGCCGGTCATCCAGCAGGCGCAGCCTTCGTCATTCTAGATGACGCACCGATTGCCCTTGATGCCGCCGCAATTGCCGGAGCAACACAGATCGCCGCAGCAGGGCTTGCCGACGCTGATCCCGCGGTCGCCCCCATTGCCAATCCCGGCGCCACCCTCAAACCATTGCAGCCAGTCCACCCGGTAATCTCATGGCAGGCGGATGGCGGCCTGCTGCTTTGCTGGAAGCGGCGATCGCGCGGCGGATGGCAGTGGCTCGATCACGTCGATGTCCCGCTCAACGAGGAATTCGAGCGATACCGCGTGGGCATTGGCTCCACCACTCAGCCGGAGCGCGTCTGGGAAGTTGCCAAGGCCATGCTCGACTTCAGCCCCGCCGACATCGCCGACCTGCAGGCAAACCACGCAGGCCAACCGGTCTGGGTGAGCCAGGTCGGCAGCTATGCCGCTTCAGACCCGCTCTTGCTCCACACCATCTAAGCCGGAGAATTTTCCATGTCCGATCCGACCAGCTTCACATTAACCACCCCGCGCTTCGGGCTGCCCTTCCTCTTTTCGGGGCAAGCGCAGAAGGAAGTGTCAGTCAACGAAGCACACGCGCTGGCCGACATGTTGCTTCACCCCTGCATCGCTGGCGAACTGGCTGCTCCGCCCGCTTCTCCTTCGGCAGGAGATTGCTGGCTTGTCGGCGCAGGGCAACCGGTGACTGGCAGGGCCGTGATGGCTCGCTGGCATGCTTGCAAGCTGGCAACTGCCTCTTCGCCGCACCGCGCACCGGGCTGTGCGTGTTTGACGAAAGCAGCGGCCGGATCCGCTTTTATCGTGATGGTTGGCAAGTCGCCGCACCGGTCAGCGAACCGCAAGGCGGGAGCGTGGTGGACAGCGAAGCACGCTCTGCCATCAGCCAGCTTGTCGCAGCACTGGTCAGCGCCGGCATTCTCGCGACGGCCTGATGCCGCTTCAGCCCTGTTCGAGCCGCGCCAGAGCATGCGGATAGCCGCGCACAGCCACCCACAGCGCCACCAGCCCCGGCATGACGGCGATCAGGGAATATTGCACACCCAGCGCAAGGTTTCCGCTCGTCGCGGAAATCAGGCCCGCGGCAAACGGTCCGAATGCCAATCCGATCAGCGTCGCCCCGAGCAGGAAAATGGCTGTCGCCGTGCCCCGCATGCGCGGCTTCACCAGTGAAATGCTGGAGGCCGCACAAGCTCCCAGTGCCGCTGCGGTGACCATCTGCCCGAGGAAATTGCAGATCAGGAACACCGTGCTCGACGCGCTGCTGTATCCCAACAGCAGCAAAGGCACGGTGGACAGAAGTGTGATCGCTGCAACCAGCATCCTGCCGCCGACAATCCTTGCGCCAAGCCGGTCTGCCAGCCAGCCACCGAGAATCACGCCCAGAAAGCCGCCAAGCGCGTTGGGCGCGCCGACAAGCCAGCCGAGGTCGGCCTTGGACAAGGCAAATGTGCGCTCTGCGTAAGGCGCTGCCCAATAGGTGATCGAATAGCCGATATAGCTGACTGCAGCATAGACGAGGACGATGGCAATGAAGGCTGGTGATTGCCAGGTCATCGCAAAGGTCTCGCGGTCGGCGGCGCGCAAGGCACACCCCCAACTGAACACCGCATAGTAGCCAACCGCGACAAAAGCGAACTGCTGTGCGTTGCCGAAAAGGGCCGTCGCGCCCGCAGCGATCGCAGCCATAAGTGCCGCGAATGCAAGGTTCAAGAGCAACGCCCTGCCACCTCGGCGTGATGCGCCAATGACAGTGAAGGGCGGCACGATCTGGACAGTCTCTCCCAGAAAATCCCGGCAAGCGTGAGGGTTGTTGGCTGTCGGTTTCCCTTCGAGCGCACCCATCACCGGTTCACGCAGCGAGAGCACCCAAAGTGCGAGCAAAATGCCAGGCGAGCCCACGATGATGAATGCTGCCTGCCAACCCGCGAGGCCGAGCGGAGCCTCCACCGGATAGGCAGCGTTCCAAGCTTCCACGATTGATCCGCCGATCAGGAGAGACAGCCCGCTGCCGACAAAAAGGCCAGCGGAATAGATCGAGAGGGCAGTGGCCCGGAAGCCTTTGGGAAACCAGTCCGCAATCAGCGAATATGCACTGGGGTTGGCGCTCGCCTCGCCAACCCCAACGCCGATTCGCGCGACTGTGAGTGTCGCCATGCTGCGTGACAGCCCGGAAAGCACGGTCATGATCGACCATAACGCAAGTCCGATGCTCAGCAGGCGCAAACGGTGCCAGCCATCTGCCAACCGGCCCAGCGGAATGCCGAACAGCGCGTAGAAGATTGCAAAGGCGGTGCCGTATAGGAAACCGAGCTGGGCATCGTCCACGCCAAGGTCAGCCTTGATATCGTTGGCCAGGATCGAGAGAATCTGGCGGTCAACGAAGTTGACGAGGTAAACGAGGAAGAGGACGCCGAGCGCATAACAGCTATAAGCCGGGACTTTCTGACTTTCGGTTTCTTCCCCGCTCCCTTTCTGCATCGCCACTATTCCGGAACGGCTTGGTAAGGCGTCTTGTCGACCAGCCCGGCTTCGGCAAAACCCTTCTGGCGCAAACGGCAACTGTCACAGAGCCCGCAAGCAATCCCCTCTGGTGTCGGATCATAGCAGGACCAGCTCATTGACGGTTCCAGTTCCAGCCGGTCAGCTTCCTGAGCGATCCGCGCCTTGCCCCAATGCTGCAAGGGTGCATGGATCGTAAAGGGTTTGCCCTGCACTCCGTCGCGCGTGGCGAGCCGCGCGGTTTCCTGGAAGCTGGCGATGAAGTCCGGACGGCAATCGGGGTAGCCCGAGTAATCCAGCGCATTCACCCCTATGAAAATATCATGCGATCCAATCGCCTCGGCCCAAGCCAGGGTGAGGGACAGGAAGACGAGGTTGCGCGCCGGCACATAGGTGACCGGGATACCATCCTCTTCTACGCCGCCCTTGGGCACATCGATATCATCGGTCAGCGCAGATCCGCCGAACTGGCTGAGATCGAGGGGCAGAATCACATGCCGCTCAGCCCCCAGCCTTTCGGCTATCAGCCGCGCAGAGTCGATCTCGCGGCGGTGGCGCTGGTTGTAATCTATGGTGAGCGCATTCACGGCAAAGCCCTGCTCGCGCGCGATCCCGCCCGCGACCATGGAATCAAGCCCCCCTGACAAGAGGACAACTGCCTTTCGAGATGCATCTGCCATGGCGAAGGGGCTAGGCAAGTCAGTGCCAATCGGCAAGTGGTCTTGGAAATTTGGGCGCGAGGCCCAAGCTGTCAGCAGCCGCCGTGCTGGCGTGCTTCCCCCTGGATCGAGAAGGGCGTGCCACCCTTGATCCCCTGGCTCCGGATCTGGACCAGGCCATTGCCTTCCCGGCGAATTGTGGTGCGACCATATCCATCGCCGCGACAGGTATACTGCACAGTCACTTCGTTGGGTTCATCCTGCACGACATAGCGCGAACACCCAGCCTGATTGTGTCGGAGCTGGATAAGCTCGCGGCCCGAACGGACACAAATCGATGTATCCGGCCCACCCCCGCGCAAACGCAGGTCCCAGTTACCACGATTGAGGTTGTCCAGCATCGCCAGTTCCGGCGCCTGCGCAGCAGCAGGAACGGTCGCAGCAAGAGCAGCTGCAGCAAACGACAATTGGCGCAACGTCCTTCCCTTGATCATTCCTACCTCCATCTGGTTCACCCTGCGCCTTATAGCACGAGCAAGATGAACGACCATTTGACTTTTACGAGCGACGAACCGAGCCGCCGAAACCTTAGTCCTGGATCGGGAACTGCTTGGAGCAGAATGCACAATCCACGAGGATGATCCCGTTCTCATCCGCCATTTCGCGCCTATCCTCCTTGGGGAAACGCGACAGGACGTCTTCAAAATGGGCCACGGTACAACGGCAACCACGTGACAGGATTGCCCCGGGTGCCACCCTGATGTCCTCCTCCTCATGGTACAGCCGCCACACCAGCTCTTCCAGTGACAAAGACTGTTCGATTATCTCGTCGTCAGTCAGGGTTTCCGCCAGGATCGAGACGTGTTCCCACTCGGGATGGTCAAGCTGGGCGTGCAACCTTTCGCGCCCTTCTTCGCCCTCCGGCAAGTGCTGGATCAGCATGCCCCCCGCGATATTGCCCGCCGCGCCAGACTTGCCGGCCGTGTGGATGTAGGTCGGCACCTGTTCGCTCTGCGCGAAGTAGTTCTCCACCGCATCCGTGAGGCTTTCGCCTTCGAGCGGAACCACGCCCTGATAGCGCTGTCCGGTTTTGGCGATATCGAAAGTGATCGCCAGATAGCCGGTGCCGAACAGGTCCTTCAGTACCGGGTCCGAGCCGAGCTTGTCAAATTCCGCCGGATCGTGATCGACATAGCCGCGGATTTCTCCCTGGCGATAGTCGCACACCAGCAGGCTGATAACTCCGCCGTCGGCCTGCGCCTGCATGGTCAGCTGATCGCCTTCTTCCTTCAGCAACCCCCCCATCAGCGTTGCCAGCACGAGTGCTTCAGAAAGCACGTGCTTGATCGCCGGCGGATAGTCGTGCGCGCCGAGCACTTTATCCAGCACAGGTCCAAGGCGCACCAGCCGCCCGCGGCAATCGCGTTCGGGAATGGTAAAAGTCAGGAGCTGGTCAAAGCCGGTTTGCGGCGGTGCGGATTCTGGTTCTGCCATTGCGGTGATATGGGGGCATTGGGCCGGAAGTTAACCCGCCACAATGCTATCAAATTGCCCGAAGCACCATTGCAGGATCGACTTCTGCGCATGGATGCGGTTCTCCGCCTCGTCGAATACGACCGATTGCGGCCCCTCGAACACGTCCTCACTCACCTCCTCGCCAACATGGGCAGGCAGGCAATGCAGAAACTTCGCATCGGGCCTGGCCTTCGCCATCAACGCGGCGTTGACCTGGTACGGCGCGAGCTCGGCCAGCTTCGCCTCGACATGGTCCTGCCCCATCGAAATCCAGGTGTCGGTAACAACGATGTCCGCGCCATCTGCCGCTTCGGCTGCATCATGGGTGACAGTGATGGTGGAACCACCGGCACGCGCAGCTTCGACATAGCGCGCATCGGGCACATAGCCTTGCGGCGTGCCGATGCGCATGTCGAACTTCATCAGGCCAGCTGCTTCGACCAGCGAGTTCATCACATTGTTGCAATCGCCCAGCCAAGCCAGTTGCAGGCCGGGCAAGGCCTTGCCGTGTTCGATCACGGTCAACAGGTCGGCCACGATCTGGCAGGGATGTGACTGGTCGGTAAGGCCATTGATGACCGGCACACCGGCGTATTTCGCCATTTCCTCAACCTTCGCGTGATCATCGGTTCGCACCATGATCGCATCGACCATCCGGCCGAGCACACGCGCGGTATCCGCCACGGTTTCTCCGCGGCCGAGCTGGGAGGTGCCCGAATCGAGGATCAGCGGCGTGCCGCCAAGCTGGCGGATCGCGATATCGAAGCTGACGCGCGTGCGGGTGGAGTTCTTCTCGAAAACCATCGCCAGCACGCGGCCAGCCAGCGGTGCATCCGCATCAGGCTGGCCCTTGGGCAAGCCCTTGCGCGCCGCCTTGCGATCAATCGCCTCGTTCAGCATGGCGGCAATCCCATTGCCACCGGCATCGCTCAGGTCGAGGAAATGGCGATATCCCATCAGCTTGCCTCTTCAGGATCGTAATCCGCCGCACCGGCAGACAGCTTGTCGAAGAACTCGTCCATTTCCGCATCGCCGATAACCAGCGGCGGAAGCAGACGCAGCGTTCCGTCACCCGCCGCCACGGTGAGCAATTGGTGATTGTCGCGCAGATGGACCATGAAGGGCCGCGGTTCGCCCTTCATCTTGAGGCCGAGCATCAGGCCCATGCCGCGCACTTCCGCGAACAGTTCGGGATAGTTCCCGATGAACTGCTCCAGCCACGAACGCAGGCGTTCGCCCTTGTCGCGCACTTCAGCTATGAATTCCTTATTGGCGACAGCATCCATCACAGCGCAGCCCGCCGCCATGGCGAGCGGGTTGCCGCCATAGGTCGACCCGTGCGTGCCGAAGGTCATGCCACGTGCCGCCTTTTCGGTTGCAAGGCAGGCACCCAACGGGAACCCGCCGCCAATGCCCTTGGCCGTCGCCAGAATATCCGGCTCTATGCCGAACTGCTCATAGGCATACATCGTGCCGGTGCGGGCGACGCCGGTCTGCACCTCGTCAAACACCAGCATCAGGTCATTCTCGTCAGCCAGCTGGCGCAGGCCCTTGATGAATGCCTGCGTGCCGACGCGGATACCGCCTTCGCCCTGGATCGGTTCGACAAGGAAACCTGCCGTATTCGGACCCATAGCTGCCTTCACGCCTTCGAGATCGTTGAACTCGACATATTTGAAACCCGGCAGCAGCGGGTTGAAGCCCTGGTGCATCTTCACCTGACTGGACGCGCTGATCGTGGCCATGGTGCGGCCGTGGAAGGCGTTGTTGAAGGTGATTAGTTCGAATCGATTCGAATCACCCCCGCCATTCTGGTGATAGGCGCGCGCGGTCTTGATCGCGGCTTCCACAGCTTCTGCGCCGGAGTTGGTGAAGAACACCGTATCGGCAAAGGTGGTGTCGACCAACTTCTGTGCCAGCGCCTCGCCCTGCGGGCTGCCATAGAGGTTGGAGACATGCATAAGCGTTTCGGCCTGGCGCTGGATCGCGCCGATCAGGCCCGGATGCGAATGGCCCAGAAGGTTCACGGCAATGCCCGATGCAAAATCGAGATAGCGCGTGCCGTCTTCCGAGATCAGATGGCAATGCTCGCCCTTCACGGGCCGGACTCCGCACCGGGGGTAAACCGGCATCAGCGGGGTAATGGTCATGGATGAATTCCTTCGAATCGATATCTTAAACGACAAATGGCGGCCAACCGGCCGCCTCGTCATGCAATCCATCTATGACGGGGGCGGCGGCCGGTCAAACCCGGCCGCCGATCCAGTGGTCTGGCGGAGGGCTTAGCCTTCTGCCGGCACCAGGTTGACAGCCGAGTACTTGCCTCGTCGGTCGACTTCGAGGTCGAACTCGAAACGGTCACCTTCGTTGATCCCGGGCAGGCCGGAACGTTCCACCGCGCTGATGTGAACGAAGGCGTCTTCCTTGCCATCGTCCCGCGTGATGAAGCCGAAGCCCTTGATCGCGTTGAAGAATTTTACCGTGCCAACAGCCTTTTCGCCAGTCAGTTCGCGCTGCGGTGCACGCTCGGGCGTGGCGATCACATCGCCGACGACCTGCAGATCAGCAGCGGACACCTTGCCGCCACGATCCACGAGGTTGAACTGCAGTTCCTGGCCTTCTGCGAGGCTGGAAAGACCGGCGCGTTCGACCTGGCTGATGTGAACGAATACGTCTTCGCCGCCTTCATCGCGCTGGATGAAACCGAAGCCCTTCTGGGCGTTGAAGAACTTTACCTTGCCCTGACCAGTGCCGACCACCTGAGCAGGCATGCCGCCGCCGCGAGGTGCGCCGCCACCGCCACCGCGCGGGCCGCCAAAGCCGCCGCCACGGTTGCCGCCGCGATCATCGTTGAAGCGACCACCACCGCCGCCGCCACCGAAACGGTCGCCGCCGCCACCAAAGCGATCACCACCACCGCCGAAACGGTCACCACCGCCGCGCCAGTCGTTACCGCCCATCGGCGGAGGACCACCTTCCTGAAAGGGATCGTATGCGTCTTCTCCGAAACCGTCCCGCTTGTCGCGTCCCCGGCCGCGACGACCTTTGTCGTAACCCATGTACTCAATTAACCTTTAATCTCGCCCTATTTTGGTCACCGGCCAGCACGGACGAAACCCCGGCCGATGGAAGCGAAAGACGTGCCCACCACTTCTAGCGCAGCTATATACCCTAGTTCAGGGCCTCTTGCGAACAATTTAAGATTGCAACCAGATGACGGTTCTCAGGTGTCGTTTTGCAGCATCGCTATACGGCAGGGGTTGCGTCAACGGGGCGGGCGGGTGCAGGAAGCCCGGCAAGAATTCATCCAGCCTGCGCCAGGCGCCAGGCGGATATTGGAGAACAGCAGATGAGCGATTTCCGTCAATTGTCAGAGAGCTTCTGGGCCAGCCCGCAGATCGCGGTGGACGATGTGAAGGAAGCTGCCGCGCGAGGCTTCACCCTGGTCGTGAACAATCGCCCTGATGGCGAGAGCGATGACCAGACCGAAGGTGCCGCGATCGAAGCTGCCGCGAAGGAAGCCGGCCTTGCCTATTGCGCCATTCCCATCAACCATTCCGGCTTCAGCGAGGCAAAGGTTACCCAGATGGTGGATGCGCTGGCGGCGAATGACGGACCGGTGCTGGCCTATTGCCGCTCGGGCACCCGCTCCACCCTGCTTTGGTCGCTGGCGCAGGCCAGCAAAGGCACTGATCCGGACGCGATTGCCATGGCCGCTGCCGAAGCAGGTTACGATGTGTCCCCCGTGCGCCAGGCGATGGACATGCTCGCGGCGCGATCTGCCGACTAGCACGGGCCGTGGGATCGCTCGCAGTCATAGGCGCGATCCTGCTGGCTGTTGCCTGCCTGGTGGCCTTGTCCGCCAGATGGGGATTTAGAGGCAAGGGTGAGTTGCCGGACGACAACGAGCTGGCGGCGCTGCTCGATGGATTGCCCGGCGGCTTCGTTGCCCGGGAACGGCTGGTTTCCACGGATGGCACGAGTGTGCTGGCCGCAGACGGGCAAGGCCGGCTCGCCATCGTGATCCCCCACGG
>CAYXTJ010000011.1:0-33427 GCA_964467715.1 uncultured Sphingomonadaceae bacterium | reverse complement strand
CCAGCGCCAGTGCATGGGTCAGTCCCTGCAGGCCGAACTTGCTCGCGGTGTAAGCAGGGCACTCGTTACGCGGCACCTTGGCGGAGATAGAGCCCACGTTCACGATGCGGCCCCGGCCCCCTTTGAGGAAGACCGGCCAGGCGTGCTTGGAACACAGGAAAGCGCTGGTGAGGTTGGTGGTAATCACCTTGTTCCAGTGTTCCAGCGAAGTTTCGTGCACCGGTGTGTTTTCGGCGATGCCGGCGTTGTTGATCAGCACATCCACCGTGCCGAAACGGGCAACGGCCTCGGCAAACAGGTTTGCCACGGCGGCCTCATCGGTCACGTCGGTTGCCACGGCGAGCGCTTGGCCGCCCATGCTCTCGATCTTCTCGACCAGCGCGGTCAGGCGCTCGGCACGGCGTGCAGCGAGCACGACCTTTGCGTCTTTCTCAACGAATCCAATAGCGCAAGCCTCACCAATGCCGGAGCTGGCACCGGTGACTACGGCAACACGACCTTCAAGATTGCTCACGAATATCTCCCCTTGGTCTCTCTCGTGCAAACGGCATTAGCGGCGCACCGGCGGGAGCGAAAGTCGAGATTTGGCAATAAGGAGGGAGGGGAATGGTGGACGCACTAGGGCTCGAACCTAGGACCCGCTGATTAAGAGTCAGCTGCTCTACCAACTGAGCTATGCGTCCATTCCGGTCATTCCGAAAGTCCCGCGATGCGCGCTGCGAATCAACGGGAGGCGCTCATATAGCTGAAGATTTCGCGGTGAAAAGGGGGCAGTGAGAATTAACTGGAAAGTGGCCCGGATTGGCGGGTCCAGCGGTCCACCATCAACAGTCCGCCGATGCAGATCATGTTGGTCATCATCGATGATCCGCCATGGCTCATGAAGGGCAGGGGGATGCCCACGACCGGAGCCAGCCCCATCACCATCATAAGGTTTACAGCGACATAGAAGAACATCGTCGCGGTAAGTCCCCCAGCAAGCAGGCAGCTGAAACGGTCCGGTGCGGCGCGCGCCACGTTGAGCCCCCAGCGCAGGATGATGCCGAACACCAGCAGCACGAATATCCCGCCGATGAGGCCCCATTCCTCTGCCATCGTGGCGAAGACGAAATCGGTATGCGGTTCGGGCAGGTAATCGAGATGGCTCTGCGATCCTTCACCGAATCCCTTGCCCGGAATACCCCCCGAACCGATCGCGATCTTCGATTGGATGATGTGATAGCCGGAGCCTTGCGGATCGCTCTCGGGATCAAGGAACGTATCCACGCGGTGGCGCTGGTAATCCTGTATCCCGAAAAAATAGGCGAGCGGGGCGACCACCATGGCCGCCACGCCCCCGCTGATGAACCAGCGGATCGGCGGGCCGGCGAGGAAAATCACCACCGCGCCACCAAAGGCAATGGCCAGTGTGGTGCCCAGGTCCGGTTGCAGCAGGACAAGCGCCATGGGGAAAGCCATGATCAAGGCGGGCGGCACAAGCGCGCGCCAGGTGGCGATCAGGCCAACTGGCAGCGTGTGGAAATAGCTCGCCAGCACGAGCACCACCGTGGGCTTCATGAGTTCGGATGGCTGGAGGCGGACTGGTCCGACTTCGAGCCAGCGCTGGCTGCCGCCCTTGACCTGGCCAAGGATATCGACCCCCAGCAGCAACAGCAGCACCACGACGTAACCCGGATAGACAAGCGGGAAGACCCAGTCTCGCGGAAGCCGCCACATGACCAGCGCCATAATGGCGAAGACGCCGAAGCGCACGAGATGCGAACTGGCATAGGGCGACATGCTGCCGCCGGCCGCCGAATAGAGCACTGCCGCGCCGAACAGCACCAGCGCGCAAAGTGGTAACAGCATCGCCCAAGGAATTTCCGCCAACGGGGCGGGAAGGGTGATAGCGCGTTTCATACCGGTTCACCGCCATTTTGCGCACTGCCGATCTGGTTATCTCTGACGGCGTCCTGATGGGCGTCAGCCTCGGCCCGCGCTTCCGCGTCCACCTGCCGAGCCAGCGTTACGGGGTCGGGCGGCGGAGGCAGATCGATACCCGCAGCTTCGGCGAACCGCGCATAGTCAGCATCAAGCCGCTGTTGGGCCGTGCCACCCCATTGCTTTTCGAGAGCATGGAGAGCTTCTAGCCCCTTCTGCGGGTCGAACATGAATGTCATCACATCGCGAGCGACCGGATAGGCAGAACCGGAACCACCGCCATGTTCGATCACCACCGCACCGGCATAGCGCGGATTGTCGAAAGGAGCGAAAAACACGAACAGACCGTGATCCCGATATTTCCACGGTCCCGTACGGCCGTTGGAAACGCTCAGGCTAACGACCTGCGCGGTACCGGTCTTGCCTGCCATCTGCACCCCGTCGATCGGCAGCCGCGCGCGGCGCGCGGTGCCGGGTCCGTTCACCACATCGTTCATGGCGTTGCGCACATATTCGATATGTTCAGGCGCAAAGCCCATGTTCTCGACCACCGGTGCCTGTTCGTCCAGGATCAGTCGCGGCATCAGCCTGTTGCCGGTCGCCAGCCGGGCTGACATTACTGCCAGCTGCAGCGGATTGGTAAGGTAATAACCCTGGCCGATACTGGCGTTGACGGTGTCATACTCGCCCCAGTCCTGGCCGAACTTTTCCTTCTTCCAGGTCGGGTTGGGCACGGTGCCATAGAACTGGCTGATCACCGGCAGTGGGAATTGCTGACCTAAACCCATTCGCTCGGCGAAGTTTGCCACCTTGTCGAAACCGACGCGGCGGACGAAGTCATAGAAATAGCTGTCGCAGCTCTGGTGAATGGCACGCGCCATGTCGACCACGCCGTGGTTGCTGTGGCAGCGGAAGAACCTGTTGCCCACGCGCCGCCCGCCACCGCAGATGATTGTCTCGTCGGGCCTGATCCCTTCCTGCAGAAACTCCATGCAGTGCATGGGTTTGACGGTGGACCCGGGTGGATAAAGGCCCTTCAGCACCTTGTTGCGCAGCGGCACGCGGTCATTCTCCGCCAGCATCTGGTATTCGATGCGGCCGATCCCGTCCGAAAAGCTGTTGGGATCGAAACTGGGCATGGAAGCCATGCACAAAAGATCACCGGTCAGGCAATCCATGATGACGACGGAGCCGGATTCCAGCCCAAGCCGGCGCGCGGCGTAATCCTGCAACGGACCGTCGATCGTCAGGCGAACGGCATCGCCCTGCACATCTTCGCGGGTTTCAAGATCACGCACGATTTTGCCGGAAGCTGTCACTTCCACGCGCCGCGCGCCAGCCTCGCCCCGCAGGCGCTGTTCGAACTGCTGTTCAAGCCCATCCTTGCCGAGTTTGAAACCGGGCGTAACGAGGAGCGGGATCGGCTCCTGCTCGTATTCCTCGCGGCTTGCCGCGCCGACGTAACCCAGAAGATGGCCAACCGAAGGGCCTGTTGGATAGTAGCGGGAGTAGCCGCGTTGGGGCACCACGCCGGGCAATTCGGGCAGGCGAACACTGACAGCTGCGAACTTCTCGTACCGCAGGCCGCTGGCGACAGGCACGGCGCTGAAACCTGCTGCATCACCCAGCTTGTCTGCCAGATCCTGACGCTGGGCAGGCTCGAAATCCAGCAGGTCACCCAGCAGATTTACGGTGCGCTCCACGTCTTCCGCCCGTTCGGGAATGATATCGACGCGGAAGTCCGCGCGATTGGAAGCGAGGGGTGAACCGTTGCGATCGAGAATCCATCCCCTGCGTGGCGGAATCAGGGTGAGGTTCACCCGGTTGCTTTCCGCCTCCATCAGGTATTTCTCGTTTTCGGCCACGGCGATGTAGCCCATACGAGCCGCCAGCAGCAGGCCAATGCCACCCTGCACGGCGCCCAGCACGAAGGTGCGCCGCTCGAATGTCTGCTGTAACTGGTTGCTCGAAACCGGCTTGTTCATGACCTACCCGATGCGCCGGACGCGCATGAGGCGAATGCGATCCAGCAAGGCTGCTATGCTTGCGATAATGGGAAACAGCAGGATCGAGAGCAAGGCCTGTGGAGCAATTACCGCGAAATGCAGCATGGTCAGCTTGGCCCCGGACAGCACCGCAGCCACGCCAAGGTAGCACAGGAACACCAGGGAGGCAGTAAGCCAGTTATGCCAGAAATTGCGCCACGGAAAGCGGATCTCGAGCAGGTCCAGCACGATCAGCGCCGCGGAAAACAGCAATATGCCGCTGCCGAAGGGCTGGCCGGAAAAAAGGTCATCGAACAGGCCAAGCGGAAAACCAGCCCAGAGCGGTATCAGGCCCGGGCGCAGCAGGCGCCAGGCTACCAGAATGATCAGTCCCATTGGTGGCACGATGGGGCCGGCCGCTATGATGGGAAGCATCGGCGTCAGCGAACCGAGCAGGATGGTGACCCAGGGGATGCCATGAACAAGGACCGGGGAATGGTCGCGATTGATTTTCTTGCCGTAGGGGTCGCTTCTGGCTCTCGGATTGAGCTGTTCCATCAATCCGCCACTTCGTTCTCGACGGTCTCCTCGATATCCTCGAGTACCTCGCCTTGCCAGATCGGCTCGACAATCACCACGTCTGTCCCCGCAGGATTGCTGAGCAATTGCGCAATGCCGCCGTCTGCCGTGGTCTGCGTAATCATTGCCACAGCTACGCCGGGACGGAACAAGCCACCTGCACCGGAGGTCACGAAGATGTCGCCTTCTTCCAGTGGGTTGATGCCAAGGTTGATCAGGCGAATGCGCAGCGAACCGTCCGCACGGCCTTCGGCAAAGGCGACCACGTCATCGGTAGCGCGGCGCACCGGCACCATGCTTTCGCTGTCCGTCAGCAGCAGGACCCGTGAGCTGTTCGATCCGGCTTCCAGCACGCGCCCGACAAGGCCCATGGGAGAGGTGACGGGCATGCCGTTGGTCACGCCATCATTGGTGCCGGCAGACAGATAGGCGAGGCGCCGGGTGCTTGATGACGTGGAGCCGATCAGGCGAGCCACGGTCACCGGTTCCGTTTCGCCCAAAGTGAGGTTGAGCACTCCCTTCAGCCGCTCGTTTTCCTGCCGCAGCGCTTCGGCTTCCACCAGGCGCACACGCGCAATCGCGATCTCGCGTTCGAGCTCGGCATTCTTGCTGCCGGCATCGTAATAGCCCGCGATCGCCTCGAAGAAGCTGCGGCCCTGCGTGCGCCCCACCGCTCCCGCTTGTCCGGCGGGGGCAGCAAGGTCAGTCGCCATGGATCGCAACCCCTGGAATGTCTGGGGACTGACAAGCGAGATCACCAGCAGGATTGCGCCAATCAGCGCGCCAGTGCCCGCCCCAACGTATCCGGCGAACAGCCCAAGCTGCGCCCGCTTGTTGGACCCGGATCGATGTGCATCCGGCGGTGCCATAACCGCCTTACCCCCTTTTATTGCTCTCCAGTATCATCATGAGGTCATCAGCACGCCGCGATAGATGGGATCTTCCATGGCCCGGCCGGTGCCCATGGCAACGCAGGTCAGCGGATCTTCCGCCACGCACACGGGCAGGCCGGTTTCTTCTTTCAGGTGCTCGTCCAGACCGTGGATCAGAGCGCCGCCACCAGTCAGCACGATCCCCTGGTCAACGATATCGGCGGCCAGTTCGGGCGCGGTGTTTTCCAGCGCGATGCGCACGCCTTCCACGATGGC
Organism: uncultured Sphingomonadaceae bacterium; assembly: GCA_964467715.1. GTDB lineage: Bacteria > Pseudomonadota > Alphaproteobacteria > Sphingomonadales > Sphingomonadaceae > Alteraurantiacibacter. Next base: position 27,795 of record CAYXTJ010000011.1, on the reverse strand, counting down.
GCCAATCGGTTCGGACAGGGCTTCGGCGATATGCGCCTGGTTGATGGCGATTTCCTTGGGAACGCCGTTCACAAGGTCGCGGCCCTTGATGGTGATCTGTTCGCCGATGCCGTCTTCCGGAACCACGGCAGTACCATAATCCTGCTTGATCCGCTCTGCAGTGGCATCGCCGATCAGCAAATTGTGGTGTCGGCGCACATAGGAGACGATGGCTTCGTCCATCTTGTCACCGCCAGTACGCACCGATGTGGTGTAGGCGAGGCCGCGCAGCGACAGCACGGCCACTTCGGTGGTGCCGCCGCCGATATCGACGACCATGGAACCCATAGGCTCGGTCACCGGCATGTCCGCACCTATTGCCGCAGCCATGGGCTCGAGGATCAGGAATACTTCGGATGCACCGGCATTGCTTGCCGCGTCGCGAATGGCGCGCTTTTCGACCGAGGTTGCGCCCGAGGGGACGCAGATGGTGATTTCAGGAAAGCGCAGCAGCGTGCGCTTGCCGTGCACCTTGCGGATAAATTCCTTTATCATCTCTTCAGCCACGTCGAGATCGGCGATGACGCCGTCACGCAGCGGGCGGATCGCTTCGATGTTGTCGGGCGTCTTGCCCATCATCATCTTTGCGTCTTCGCCAACAGCCTTCACACGCTTGATGCCGTTGATCGTCTCGATGGCGACCACGGAAGGTTCGTTCAGCACGATCCCGCGATCCTGCACATATACCAGCGTATTGGCCGTCCCGAGGTCGATGGCCATGTTTTGCGAACCGAACTTAAACATTCTCGAAAAGAAGGAACCCATTGAAATATCCGTGTGTTACCGCGCTTTTGGGGTGGGCATTTCCCTGCCGGGCGCAGCGGTTTTTACTGAGAGTGGCGCTGTTTAGCGCGGAGAAGCGTGAAAGGCCAAAAAATTGTGCGGATTATCGCCGGATTTTTGCACCGCCTGCCTCGAAATTCGGGTGCTTCGTCGTTACCCTTTAAAAATGCCGCAAATTCGCCGCCTACCCGAGACGCTGATCAACCGCATTGCCGCCGGTGAAGTGGTCGAGCGTCCGGCCTCAGCATTGAAGGAATTGCTGGAAAACGCGATTGATGCCAGCGCCAGCCAGATCGCGGTTTTCATCCTTGATGGCGGGCTGTCGCGGATCGAGGTGACGGATGACGGCTGCGGTATGTCTCCGGACGAGATCGAACTTGCGCTGGAGCGGCACGCCACCTCCAAACTGCCCGACGAAGCGATCGAGCAGGTCGCCACTCTCGGCTTTCGCGGCGAGGCATTGCCCAGCATCGCCAGCGTCGCGCGCCTCTCCATCGAGAGCCGTCCGCGCGGCAGTGAAGAGGGCTGGCGGCGGGTTGTCGATCATGGTGTCGTGGTCGAGGAAGGCCCTGCCGCGCTTCCGCCGGGAACGCGTGTGAGGATGGAGAGCCTGTTCGCCCGTATCCCCGCGCGCCGCAAGTTCCTGCGTACATCGCGCAGCGAATATGCTGCATGCCTTGATGTTGTGCGCCGCCTTGCCATGGCACGGCCCGATATCGGCTTCACCTTCACCCATGGCGACAGGCGCATTCTGCAACTTCAGAAGGGGCAAGAAGTTGCCGAACGCGTTGCCCAGATCGTGGCGCGGGAACTGGCGGACAATGGCGTTTCGCTCGATCTTGAGCGCGGGCCAATGCGTCTGACAGGGGTCGCGGGCCTGCCGACCTACAACCGCGGTGTCGCCGATCACCAATACCTCTTCGTCAACGGCCGTCCGGTAAAGGACCGGCTTCTGACAGGAGCCGTGCGTGGTGCCTATGCCGACATGTTGGCGCGTGACCGCCATGCCGTGCTGGCACTGTTCCTCGAATTGCCGCCCGAGGATGTTGACGTGAATGTCCATCCGGCCAAGACGGAGGTTCGCTTCCGCGATTCATCCGGCGTGCGCGGGTTCATCGTATCGGGTTTGCGACAGGCGCTTTCCACCGGTGACAAGCGCAGCGCGCAGTCGCCCGATCCTGCAGCCATGGGGCGCTGGCAGGTGGAACTGGAAACGCCTGCGCCTGCCTTGCGCTCGATCTTCGAAGGGCGGGATTGGTCTGCACCCCAAACACGCGTGGCATCCCCGGCAAGCGCGTGGCGTGGTGCCGAAGCAGACGTGATGGCCATGCCGCAGGGCAGAGCCGAAATGGCCGAGGAAGTGAGCGCAGAGGCGCAGGACTATCCGCTTGGGATTGCGCGCGGGCAGGTCAACAACACCTATATCGTTGCCGAGGCAGCGGACGGGCTGGTGATCGTGGACCAGCACGCCGCGCATGAACGGATCGTGCTCGAACGCCTTCGCGCTGCCGGAGCGGGAGACAAGGTGGCTGCCAGCCAGGCTCTGCTGATGCCAGACGTGGTCGAGCTGGACGAAGCCGATTGTGACAGGCTGGAGGAGAAGGTCGAACATTTCGCCCGGCTAGGCCTCGAGATCGAACGTTTCGGACCCGGTGCCATGCTGGTGCGTGCGCTTCCAGGCTCGCTCAAGCGCGCCGATCCGCAATCTCTACTGCAGGATCTGGCTGACGACCTTGCCAAGCATGGGGACAGCCTGTTGCTGGGCGAAAAGATCGAACACGTGCTGGCGACGATGGCCTGTCACGGTTCGGTCAGGGCAGGGCGCGCGCTCAATGTGGCGGAAATGAATGCACTGCTAAGGGAAATGGAAGCGACACCGCGTTCAGGCCAATGTAACCACGGTCGCCCGACGTGGGTGAAGTTGTCGATGGACGATGTCGAGAAACTGTTCGGGAGGCATTGATGCGGTTTGCTGTCTGCGCGCTGGCATTGGCGTGCTGTGCTTGCAGTGAAACACTGACACAGGATGAGCAGGAGCAGCGCGACCGCGAAGCGGTGGCGCTGGTGGAACAGGCCAATGCGGTCGAGCCCTTGGTGTGCTAAGTTGTGCCCGAGACGATCCTCTATCCCGATATCGAACGGCACGACATCTACGGTGCATCCTGTGCATATGCGCCCGGAACCAGTCTGGGCGCCCGCGTGATCGCACGACAGGCAGATGCCTTCATGAAGATCGATGGCGAGATAGTTCGGTTCGCTGCCGATCCCGGTGCGCGGGAGCTGCCATATGGTACTCGTTCGCTATACAATGGCCGCGAATACTCACTGCGGCTTGAGATTGCAGGCGACGGAATGCAGTCGGGCGAAGAGGTGATGGAGTATGAAGGCACCATCAACCTTCGCGACCAGTATGACCGCGTGATCTACAGCGGTACCGGCACCGCGCAATGCGGCGTGTAACGATCAGCGCAAGCGCTTGACGTAAAGCTGTTTGTCGTCGCGCCGTTCCATAAGGAAGTGATCGCTCGCCGCGCGCATCAGGTCGGACAAGCGCTTGAAGCCATAGTTGCGCACATCGAAGCTGGAGCGGTTGCCCGCGATCTGGCCAACTTCATGCAGCCGCGCAAATCCCTCGTCATCGCGACTGGAGGCTTTCCATGCAGAACCGAGAAGATCGATCAGTTCCTTGTCGAGAACGCTGTCGCTGTCGCCATCACCGCTCTTGTTGCTGCGATCATCGGACTGCGCCGTCTTGATCAGGCGTTCCACGTCGATGAAGCGGGTGCAGGCCGTCTTGAAGGCTTCGGGGGCCTTCTCCATCCCGAAGCCATAAACGATCAGGCCATCCTGCCGCAGGCGGGTGACGAGCGGGGGAAATCGCTGTCGCTGCTCATGATTCCGAAACCGTCGACCTTGCCGTCATACAGCAGGTCAATGGCGTCGATGGTCATCGCCATGTCAGTGGCGTTCTTGCCCTTGGTCAGGTCAAACTGCTGCATTGGCTGCAGGCCGAAGCGGTGTGTGATCTTGTTCCAGTTGGAAAGCGCCGGCTTGGCCCAGTTGCCATAGGCGCGGCGGATATTCACCTGCCCCAGCTCGGCCAGCACAGTCAGCACCGGGTCTATCCCGGATGGGCTGGCGTTATCTGCATCGATCAGCAGGGCGATATTCTTGAGAGTTGCTTATGGCATGGCTGTTTACATGGGCCAGTGCCGCGCCCTTGCGCAAGCTCTCAGGCTGCGGAAAACTCGCCTGTTTCCTCGTCCAGCAGATACAACACACCATCGGAAATGGCGAAATAGGCTCCGCGCAGTTTCAGTTGACCGCGCCCTTCCTTGGCCTGCACGCAAGGGAATGTGCGCAGGTTCTTGAGGCTCACTTTCACGCCTGCCAGTTCCATTGCCCGCTCCGCTGGGCGACCTTCGGTGCCAAGATCAGCGGCAACCTGGTCACGCGCCTCGTCAAGCAAAGAGATCCAGTCTGCCACGAAGCCACCCTGGCCGGGCTCGTTGCCATGCAGGTTCTTGGTGAGCGCTGCCTGGCAACCACCGCACATGCCGTGACCCATTACGAGCACTTCCTTGACCTTGAGGAACTGCACTGCAAATTCCAGAGCGGCAGAGACGCCATGCAGGCCAGGGCTGGTTTCAAACGGGGGAACCAGCGCCGCGACATTGCGCACCACGAATATCTCGCCCGGATTGACGTCGAAGATTTGCGACGGGTCAACGCGGCTGTCCGAACAGGCGATTACCATCACTCGCGGTTGCTGGCCTTCCTTCAGGGTGGACCAGCGTTCGCGCTCTGGCGCCCAGCCATGTTCGCGGAACCGGTGATAGCCTTGGATCAGGTCGGACATTACGGGAGATTCGTCGCTCATGACCATCCATTTGCCCTGTGCCATTGCCAGTGGCAAGCCACGCTACTAAGTGGGCCACCATGAACGACCTCTCCAACGCTCCGCGCAAGCGCAAGCCGGACTGGATCCGGGTAAAGGCTCCCGTCAGCAAGGGATATGAAGAGACGCGCAAACTGATGCGCGACCTCAAGCTGAATACCGTGTGCGAGGAAGCCGCTTGCCCGAATATCGGCGAATGCTGGACGAAGAAGCACGCCACGGTGATGATCCTGGGCGATGTTTGCACCCGCGCCTGCGCATTCTGCAATGTGAAGACCGGCATGCCCCGCATCGTCGATCCGCTGGAGCCGGAAAACACGGCCGCCGCCGCTGCGCAGATGGGGCTGGAACATATCGTCATCACCAGCGTGGACCGCGATGATCTGCCCGATGGCGGGGCAGGGCAGTTCGTGAAGGTGATCAAGGCGCTGCGCCGTGAAACCCCGGACACGACGATTGAGATCCTGACGCCTGACTTCCGCGGCAAGATGCGCGAAGCGGTGGAGATGATCTGCGAGGCCGGGCCTGATGTGTACAACCACAACCTCGAAACCGTGCCGCGTCTCTATCCCACGATCCGGCCGGGCGCGCGCTATTACACCTCGCTGCGCTTGCTGGAGGAAGTGAAGAGCCACGATCCGCTGATTTTCACCAAGTCCGGCATCATGCTGGGGCTGGGCGAGCAACGCCTGGAAGTGCACCAGGTGATGGATGACATGCGCAGCGCCGATGTCGATTTCATCACCATGGGCCAGTACCTGCAACCGACGCCGAAGCACGCCGAAGTGGTCGATTTCGTGACCCCGCAGGTTTTCAGCGCTTATGGCGCTGTGGCGCGGGCCAAGGGCTTCCTGCAAGTCGCCTCCACGCCGTTGACGCGCTCCAGCTATCACGCCGGTGACGATTTTGCGCAGATGAAGGCTGCTCGCGAGGAAAAGCTGCGCAAGCAGGCAGAACGACAGAAGACGAACTGACCAATGCCCGCCATCCGTGAAACCCGCCACCTGCCCTATACGGCAGTGCAGATGTTCGAGCTTGTGGCTGATGTCGGCAAATATCCCGAGTTCCTGCCGTGGGTCGTGGCAACGCGGGTGCGCGACAAGACGGACAAGGGCATGGAAGCGGACATGCTGGTCGGCTTCAAGGCGATCCGCGAGAAGTTCACCAGCCATGTTGAACTGGATGCGCCGAAGAGCGTGCGTGTGCACTATGTTGACGGGCCGCTGCGCGATCTCGACAATTTGTGGACGTTCGAGCCTGCTGATGATGGCGGTTGCGAGCTGTTCTTCAGCGTGGACTTCACATTCAAGAACATGATGTTCGAGACGCTTGCCGGCCAGTATATCGACCGCGCGTTCCGCAAGATGGTGGCCGCTTTCGAAGAGCGGGCCGAACAGCTTTACGGCAGCAGCAGTTCCAGCGCACAAAGCGTGGCCTGAAGCCGCACGCCGGCGCGGGTTTCCTCGGCAAACAGGCGGTTTTCCGCTTCGGGCGATTCCTCGCCTTTGACCAGACGCGCAAACACCACCGTGCCCACCGGCTTTTCTTCGCTGCCGCCATCCGGCCCGGCAACACCGCTTATCGCCACAGCAACATCGGCATCACACCGATCGAGTGTGCCTTGCGCCATGGCATAGACGCAGGCGACAGAGACGGCGCCAAAGGCTTCGATGATATCGTTGGAAACGCCGAGGCAATCCATTTTCGCCTGGTTGGAATAGGTCACACAGGACCTGTCGAGCACGGCGGAACTGCCGGGGATCTCCGTAATGGCAGCAGCAACGAGGCCACCCGTGCAGCTTTCCGCCACGGCGATCCTGCGACCGGCGGCGGTGTTTTCCTCAACCACGCGGCGGGCGAGGGCGGTAACTTCGGGTGGCAGCATGCTGTCCATTACCTTGATGAAACCCCTGTTCCGGCAGCTTGTTCCCCATCCCTGCCCTTTTGCGATTCCGCATAGGCGAGGCCAATCAGCGCGGCGAGGTTTTCGGGCGGAAGCGGATCAAGCAATTCCATGGCACGGTTGATCTGCGAACAGTGCTTTTCCTCGACGCGCGAAGTGACCATGCCAGCGACCATTTCGTCGAGAAATGGTTGCAGTACTTCGGGCGGCATGCCGGCCAGCACCTCGCCCATCGCGGGGTTGTCGCGTGAGGCGGAGCGCGCGATCATCTGCGCGGCACCCGGCCATGCATCACGTGATGCGGCAGCGAAGAGGGCGTGCAGCTCGTCGCCGGATGCGTAGATGTATGCGTTCCCGTCGAGCGATGTGCGGCATTTGGTCTGGATGCTGCGGAACGCGCCGGGAAGGGCCACGCGCACGAAGGCGGCAACCTCCTCCTCGCTCATTTCCGGCATTTGCTGCGCGGCCACTGGCTGGGTGATTAGCGCCGATGCAAGAAGGGCAGGGGTGAGCAGTTTCCTCAACATATCCGCGATATCCTTCAATTCGAGACTAGTGTGGCCACAGCCTGTGCGGCAATGCCTTCGCCGCGGCCGGCAAACCCGAGTCTCTCGGTTGTTGTGGCCTTCACGTTGACACAGTCGGGCTGAACGCCAAGCAGCTGCGCCAGCCTGTCACGCATGGCCTCGCGATGCGGGCCGATCTTCGGTGCCTCGCAAATGATCGCAAGATCGACGTTCCCGATTGCATAACCCTTCGCTGCCGCCAGTGACACCGCATGTTCGACAAAGCGGGAGGAAGGCGCACCACGCCATTGCGGATCGCTGGGCGGGAAATGCTGGCCGATATCGCCTTCGCCGCAGGCACCGAGCAAGGCATCGACCACCGCGTGGAGCGCCACATCGGCATCGCTATGACCGGCAAGGCCCTTGTCGTGATCGAGCTTGATCCCGCACAGCCACAATTCTTCGCCTGCCGCGAGGCGATGCACGTCGAATCCGGTACCGGTGCGAACCATGCGCGTTTCTTGCACGAAATCTCCTGCGAATGTCAGCTTCTGCAGCCGCTCGTCCCCTTCGATAAGGGCCACGTCTATGCCGGCGGCGCGGGCAACCTGCGCATCGTCGCCAGCGTCCTTCGGGCCATTCCACGCGTGATGGGCCGCAAGGATCTCTGTAAAGCGGAAGGCTTGTGGTGTCTGCACCCGGCGAAGGGCATCGCGATCGGCCTTGTCGGCCATCACATTGCCATCAACCACAACCATGGAATCGACCACCGGCAGCACCGGGATCGCGCCGGTATTTACGGAGCAGGCGCCTACCAGCCTTGCGATCACCTCGGGTGGGCAATCAGGGCGGGCTGCGTCATGGATCAGGACAATTTCCGGATCGAAAGCCGACAACTGACCGAGGCCATTCGCCACCGATACCTGTCGCGTGTCACCGCCCGTAACCAGAATGAAGGAATCGAGCCCGCTCAGGACATCCAACACCACATTCTCGCTGTTGTTCGGAATAACCACGCAGACAAGCTCCACGCCGCATGAAAGCAGCTTTTCAACTGCGTGGCGGAGCACAGGTTTGCCGCGCCACATGGCGAATTGCTTGGGCAGGGGCTGGCCAGCGCGCAGGCCCTTGCCGGCGGCCACGACCACGGCAGCGAGTGTGATTGGCGCATCTGTTGGCGTTGGCGACATATGCATCGGGCGCTAGCGGCTTGCGGCCACCCTCGCAATCCACTATTCGCTGCCCAATTATTAGGCACAGCAACATGACAAGCCCCGTTCCCACTCCACCGGCCTTGACGCCGATAGAGATCGGTCCCGTGCGGATCGATTGCCCCGTCGTGCTTGCGCCTATGACCGGCGTGACAGACAAGCCGTTCCGCGCACTTGTCCGTCGCTATGGCTCCGGCCTCAACGTTACCGAGATGATCGCCAGCGAAGCGGCCATGCGCGAAACGCGCCAATCCGTGCAGAAGGCCGAGTGGGCACCGATCGAGGATCCCGTGTCGATGCAGCTGGTCGGCTGCGATCCTGTATCCATGGCGGAAGCGGCCAAGCTGCAGGAAGGCAATGGCGCTGCCATTATCGACATCAACTTCGGCTGTCCGGTGCGCAAGGTGGTGGGGCAATATGCCGGCTCTGCCCTGATGCGCGAGGTTCCGCTAGCGGTAAAGCTGATGGAGGCAACGGTGAAGGCCGTGGACGTGCCGGTTACGGTGAAGATGCGCATGGGCTGGGACCACGCCAGCCTCAACGCGCCCGAACTGGCGAAGATGGCGGAAGACCTTGGCGTGAAGATGATCACCGTCCACGGCCGCACCCGCAACCAGATGTACAAGGGCAACGCCGACTGGGCCTTCATCCGCAAGGTGAAGGAAGCGGTATCCATCCCCGTGATCGTGAATGGCGATATCTGCTCCATCGACGATGCCGCCAAGGCGCTTGAACAATCGGGTGCGGACGGTTTGATGATCGGACGCGGCGCCTATGGCAAGCCGTGGCTGCTGGGTCAGGTCATGCACTGGTGGAAAACCGGCGAGAAGCTGGAAAGCCCCGGTTTTTCAGAGCAATACGAAACACTTGTCGAACACTACAAGGAAATGCTCGAGCATTATGGCGAGAATGTCGGCACCAAGATCGCCCGCAAGCATCTTGGCTGGTACACCAAGGGCCTGCACGGCTCGGCTGACTTCCGCAACAAGGTGAACTTCATCGACGATTCGAAAGTGGTTCTCGATGAACTGGAGCGGTTCTACGAGCCATTCGTAAGGCGCAAGGCCGCGTGAGCCAGCAGGTCGAAGGCGTTCCGGGTGCTGCCGAGCAGATCGCCGGGCTTACCTTCGCCATGCTAATGGTGACACCCGATCTTGCAGTCAAATCCGTAAACCCTGCCGCAGAAAACCTGCTGGGCCGCAGTGCCCGGCGATTGGTGGGCCAGGATATCGTCGATGTGCTCGATTTCGGCGAACCCGAAATCGCCAAGCGCATTCGCCGCGGTGAAGAGCAGTTGATTGCTCGGGGCCTTCCCCTTAAATCTGGCGACAAGACCGTCAGCGTAAACCTGACCATTTCTCCGCTGCAGACCCACCCGGGATGGCGCGTGGTCACGCTATCCGATGCAGGGCAGGGTGAACGCTTAGGTGACGAAGAACGCCGCGCCAATCTGCGCGGCCCTGCCGTTTTGGCCCACGAAATCAAGAACCCGCTCGCTGCGATCAAGGGAGCTGCGCAGCTTGTGGCTCGCAAGCTGGAAGAGAAGGATCGCCACCTTACCAGCCTGATTGCCGACGAGGTGGATCGCATTGCCTCGCTTATCGACCGGATGCAGCGGCTTGGCCGCGAAAAGGCGGAACCGGTGGCCCCGGTGAATCTCCATTCCGCCATTCACCGCGCCCTCAACACCGTGCGTGCGGCCAGCGACCATCCCTTCCGTGTGCGCGAGGAATTCGATCCGTCTCTTCCGGAGGTGCTCGCCAATGAAGGGGCGCTGGTGCAGGTTCTCATCAACCTCATTTCCAACGCGCGCGATGCATGCGCGGGCAGGCAGCAGCCCGAAGTGATGATCCAGACGCGCTTCGTGAGCGGCCTTGTGATGAATGTGATCCGCCTTGGCAGGCCGGTAAAGCTGCCGATCGAAATCCAGGTCAGCGACAACGGGCCGGGCATCGACCCGGAATATGCCGAGCACATCTTCGAGCCCTTCGTTTCCAGCAAGCCCAGCGGGCAGGGGCTGGGTCTTGCGCTGGTGCAGAAGCTGGTCCGGGATATGGACGGGCGCATCAGCCACGACCGCGACGATGCCAATGGCTGGACGCATTTCCGCATCCACCTGCCGATGGCGAAGTAAGAGAGGGAAGAGGGAAACCATGGCGAGACGCGCCCTTGTGGTTGAGGACGACACGTCCATCGCGCTGGTGATGACAGCGGCGCTGGAGGATGAGGCCTTCACGGTCGATCGGTGCGACAAGATTGCCGAGCGCGACAGGCTGCTCGCCGAAAACGAGTATGACGTGATGCTGACCGACGTCATCCTGCTGGATGGAGACGGGATCGAGACGCTAGGCCAGGTCACCGAAACCTATCCCGACATGCCGATCATCATCCTCTCGGCACAGAACACGCTCGATACGGCAGTGCGTGCCAGCGATACCGGCGCCTTCGAATATTTCCCTAAGCCTTTCGATCTGGACGAGTTGGTGAAGGCGGCAATCCAGGCTGCGGATTCACGCAATGATGCCGGGCATGAAGAGGCTGACGCCGGCGATGGCGTGCCCCTTATCGGTCGCAGCCAGCCGATGCAGGAAGTCTACCGCATGATCACGCGCGTGCTGCGCAATGATCTGTCGGTGCTGGTGTTGGGCGAATCCGGCACGGGCAAGGAACTGGTGGCAGAGGCAATCCACGAGCTTGGCTCGCGGCGGACCGGCCCCTTCGTGGCCGTGAACACGGCTGCCATCCCGCGCGAACTGATCGAAAGCGAGCTGTTCGGGCACGAGAAAGGCGCCTTCACCGGCGCTACCAGTCGCAACATCGGCAAGTTTGAAGAGGCAAGTGGCGGAACGCTGTTCCTCGATGAAATTGGCGATATGCCGCCGGAGGCGCAGACGCGCCTGCTGCGCGCCTTGCAATCGGGCCGTATCCGAAGGGTGGGCGGCGATCAGGAGATCGCGGTGGACGTGCGCATTATCGCTGCCACCAATCGCGCGCTCGAGCCGCTGATTGCGGCAGGCGGTTTTCGTGAGGACCTGTATTACCGCCTCAATGTTGTGCCTATCCAGTTGCCTGCGTTGCGTGACAGGACGGATGATATCGAGCCGCTGGCGCGGCATTTTCTTCGGCTTGCATCCAAGGAGGGTCTGCCGAAGCGCAGGCTTTCCTCCGACGCGGCACAATTGCTATCCCGTCAGCAGTGGCGCGGCAATGTGCGCGAATTGCGAAACTTCATGTTCCGCGCCGCCTTGCTTGCCCGTGAAGAGGAGATCGACAAGGGCGTTGTCGAAAGTCTGCTCCACAGCGGTGCGATGGAGAGCAGCTTGCCTGTGGACGGCAATATCGAGGCTGTAATCGGCCAGTGGCTGGCGGATGCCAATTTCCCGGCAGGCCAAGTATATCACGGCGCGCTGGCGGTGCTGGAAAAGCCCTTGTTCGAACATGCCCTGCGCCAGACAGGCGGCAACCAGCTGCGCGCGGCACAAGTGCTCGGGATCAATCGCAATACATTGCGCAAGAGACTAGGCGAACTGGACATCGATCCGGAAAACTTCATTGACGCGGGATAATCCTGCGCATTCGCGGACAAAAAGCTTGCAAATCGGCAACAGCAACGTTGTAAGCTTGCAACGTGGCCACGGACGCAACTCCTACCGCAACGGAACACACACCGCGCAAGCTTCCGCGGTGGTGGCGGCAGGCCCAGCTCACCGCAAGACGCATCAACCTTTTCCTGTGGCTGGAAGTGGCATGCTTCGCCGCGCTGCTGATCATGCTCTTCACGTCATATCTGGCGCTGGCCCGCATGTCGGACTCGGGCGGAATCGTGCCGTCAGCGCAAGCAGCGGCCATGCTGCTGGGAACGCTGATCCCGGCCCTTGGTCTGATCGTCCTGTGGGGCAGGCGCATCGCCATCAGGCGCGCTGGCAGCACCACCGCGCGTCTGCATGTGAACCTGGTGTTCTTCTTCTCGCTGATCGCCGCCATTCCAACGCTGTTCGTGGCGGTCTTCGCCTCGATCCTGTTCCAGTCCGGCGTTGAATTCTGGTTTTCGGACCAGCAGCGCGGCATCCTTGAAAATGCCAACGAGCTGGCTCGTGGCTATTATGACGAGAACCAGCGTTCGGTTGAAGCGGAGGCCATCGCCATGGCCGGTGACGTGCGGTTTCTGCTTGCCGAAATGCCAATCAGCAGTTCGGAATTCCAGGAGCAGTACTTCCTGCAGGTCTATTCGCGCGAACTGAGCGAAAGCGCGATCCTGCTGCTCACCCCCGAAGGCGAATGGCGCACTCCGGCAATCGTGCAGCCGGGTGAGGATTCGTTGCAGGACCGGATCACCCCCGAGGTGATGGATCGTCTGCTGGCAGGGGAGCAGGGGGTGGTGACCGCCACTGCCGAACGCACCGAGGCGGTTATTCCACTTGACCAGGAGGCTGGCCTCTACCTGAATATCGCCCGGGACTCGCTGGCAGGCGCTCTGGTTCAATGGGAGCGCGCGCAAAGCGTGGTCAGCTCGTACGAGGAACTGACCGAGCGAGCGCGCATCCTGCAATTGCAATTCAACCTGATGCTGTTCGGCGTCTCGCTGTTCCTCGTCGGGCTGGCCGTGTGGGCCGCACTGCGCTTTGCAGACAGGCAGGTAAAACCGCTCGCGGATCTTGTGAATGCAGCCGGAGAAATCGGCGCCGGCAACTACGCGATGCGCGTTTCAGGGCGCACCGGCACGGACGAAATCGGCCTGCTCAACCGCGCGTTCAACCGCATGTCCGCCCAGATCGAAACACAGACTGACGCGCTGATCGGCGCGAACCGCCAGCTAGGTGAACGCCGCGCCTTCATCGAAGCGGTGATCCAGTCCATCACCGCGGGCATCATTTCGGTGGATGCGCAGGGCGAAGTCCTGCTGATGAACAATTCGGCGCAAACGCTCCTGCTCGAAAAGCCCGGCCCCAGCATGGTCGGGCTAAAGCTTGAGGGCATCTCGCCGGAGATCGCTGCGCTAGTGGAAAACGAGGCCAGCAGCGGGCTGGTACAATACAGCAAGGACGGCGAACTGTTGACGCTTGCGGTGAAAGTGTCTCCAGCCACCGATGGCCACGTGATCACCTTCGAGGATATCACCCGTCAGCTGCTCGACCAGCGACAGGCCGCATGGTCGGATGTGGCGCGCCGCATCGCGCATGAAATCAAGAATCCGCTCACGCCGATCCAGCTCGCTACGGAACGTTTGAAGCGTCGCTACGGCAAGCAGATCGAAACAGATACCGAGCTGTTTGACGAGCTGACGGGCACGATCATCAGGCAGGTCGGGGACCTGCGAAAGATGGTGGACGAGTTCTCTTCCTTCGCGCGCCTGCCGAAGCCCGTTTTCCGGCACGAGGACGCCGTCGATCTCGTCCGGCAGGCGCTGTTCCTGCAGGAAGTCGGCAATCCGGATATCGACTACACCTTCGAAGCCACAGGCGAAGTGCCGCACATGGAATGCGATCGGCACCAGTTCGGACAGGCGATGACGAATGTCCTCAAGAACGCAGCTGAGGCCGTCGAGGCAAGGCGGCGCGATGCTGGCACGGATTTCCGCGGCAACATCGCCGTCGCCGTCACTCCGTTGAAGCACCATCTGCAAGTGACCGTGACAGACAACGGCGTGGGCCTGCCTGGCGGCCATGAGAACATCATGGAGCCATATGTCACCACGCGCGAGAAAGGCACCGGCCTTGGCCTCGCCATCGTGAAGAAGATCGTTGAGGAACATGGTGGCGAGCTTGGCCTTACCCATGCACCGCAAGGCGGCACCGTGGCCACGCTGTGCTTCGCCTTCAACCCTGCCGATATTGATACTGGAAGCGAGGCTGCCGAATGACAGCCAGGGAGACTGATTGATGGCGCTCGACATACTCGTTGTCGATGACGAGAAGGACATCCGCGAACTGGTGGCCGGCGTGCTCAGCGATGAGGGCTACGAATGCCGGACAGCAGGCGACAGCACCAGCGCGTTGAGAATGGTTGACGAGCGGCGGCCCAGCCTCGTGCTTCTCGATGTGTGGTTGCACGGCAGCCCGATGGACGGCATCGAAGTGCTCGATGCGATCAAGCAGCGCGAACCGGAAATGCCGGTGATCATCTTTTCAGGGCACGGCAACATCGACACTGCCGTTTCCGCCGTCAGTCGCGGCGCGATGGACTTTATCGAAAAGCCCTTCGAAGCAGAACGCCTTTTGCTGCTGGTAGAGCGTGCGACCGAAACAGAACGCTTGCGGCGCGAAAATGCACGGCTGCGCGAAGGCTTCAATTCCACCGATGAGTTCACCGGCAATTCCAACGTTATCAACCAGGTGCGCGCCACTCTTAAGCGAGTGGCCAATACCGGCAGCCGGGTGCTGATCAGCGGGCCGGGCGGGGCAGGCAAGGAAGTGGCGGCACGGCTGCTCCATGCGTGGAGCCCGCGGGCAAGCAATGCTTTCGTCACCGTGAACTCCGCCCGCATAACGCCCGAACGTTTCGAGCAGGAACTGTTTGGCGAAGAGGCGGAAGGCAAGCTGGTGCGTCCCGGCCTATTGGAAACGGCAGATGGGGGCACGCTCTATCTGGACGAGGTGGCAGACATGCCGCTGAGCACACAGGCGCGTATCCTGCGCGTCCTGACTGACCAGAGTTTCGTGCGCGTTGGCGGATCGCGGCAGGTGGGTGTGGACGTGCGCGTCGTATCCTCCACAGCGCGCGACCTTGAAGTAGAGATCGCCGAAAAGCGCTTTCGCGAAGACCTGTTCTACCGCCTGAATGTTGTCCCTATCGCCATCCCTTCGCTGGCGGACCGGCGTGATGACATTCCCGCCCTGGCGAACCACTTTTTCACCCGTTACGCTTGCGAGCAGGGGCTGCAACCGCCGACTGTAACACCTGAGGCTGCGGCTGCGTTGCAAGCTTACGATTGGCCCGGCAATGTTCGCCAACTGCGCAACGTGGTTGAACGCACAGTGATCCTTGCTCCGCGCGACAAGTTCGAGAAGATCGAACCCGACATGCTTCCTGCCGAGATCACTGGCGAAAGCGACGAGGGCGGGGGCGGCATGAGCTCGCTGATGGGTGTTCCCCTGCGCGAGGCGCGTGAGAGTTTCGAGCGTGAATATCTCCGCATCCAGATTCGCCGTTTTTCTGGGAACATTTCCAAGACTGCCGGCTTTATCGGGATGGAAAGATCAGCCTTGCACAGGAAATTGAAAATTCTGGGCATGGGCGACCGCAAGGATATTGCCGAAAAGCCCGACGAAAAATAATCTCGACCGTGAAAATTTCAGAGGAAACCGCATTCCAAAAGTGATATGGAGTCGGTGGACGATCGGTTGACCCTTGCTTGTCACAAGGGTCTGCCAGGATGCGCATTGCGACACAGCAATCGCCAAGAAAATTGGAGTCAAAAACATGACCAGGACGACACTTTCCGCACGTGCGAAGCCGGCATCCGAAGAAGAAGCCGCACCTGCCCCCGCACCCGTCCACAAAGGCGGCAATTTGCAGGACATCTTTCTGAATTACCTTCGGAAAGAGAAAATTCCCGACACCATGTTCCTAGTGAAGGGCGTGAAGCTGCAGGGCATTGTTACCTGGTTTGACAACTTTTCGATCCTGCTTCGCAGGGACGGGCAGTCGCAGCTCGTCTACAAGCACGCCATTTCCACCATCATGCCCGGCCAGCCTGTTGATGCCGAGCAGTTCGGCGTGGGCGTGGAAGGCAACCGTCGGCAGCGCCAGTTGCAGGACATTTTCCTCACCCGCGTGCGCGAAGCAGGCGTGCAGGTCACCATGTTCCTGATCAACGGCGTGATGCTGCAGGGTCGCATTGCCAGCTTTGACCTGTTCTGCATGCTGCTTGAGCGTGACGGTTTCGTTCAATTGGCCTACAAGCACGCCGTCTCCACCATCCAGCCCGCTGTGAATGTCGAGCTGAGTGGGGAGTTTGACGACGATGAAGGCGACGACGACTGATATTCGATAATGAAGAGGTAGAGGGCGAGGTAACCCGCGGTGCGCGGGCCCTTGTGGTGTGCCCGGACATCCGCCAGCACCGCTCCAGCCAGGACCCCGAAGCAAGGCTGGAGGAGGCGAGGGGGCTTGCTCTCGCAATCGGCATCGTAGTCGCCGAAAGTTATATCCTGCCCGTGCGCGATGTACGGCCGAATACGCTGTTCGGTGAAGGCCAGGTCCAGCGCATGGTCAGCGATTGCGAACTGGCGGAAGCTGAGCTGGTGATCGTGGATGGTTCGCTGTCGCCGATCCAGCAGCGCAACCTTGAAGACAAGCTCAAGCGCAAGGTGATCGACCGCACCGGCCTCATCCTTGAAATCTTCGGGGAACGCGCATCCACGGCTGAAGGCCGCTTGCAGGTCGAACTCGCGCATCTCGATTACCAGCAGAGCCGTCTTGTCCGCAGCTGGACCCATCTTGAGCGCCAGCGTGGCGGCTTCGGCTTCCTCGGCGGGCCGGGCGAAACGCAGATCGAGGCTGACAGGCGCATGATCCGCAACCGCATGGCCAAACTGCGTCGCGAGCTGGAGCAAGTGCGCAAGACCCGTGAACTGCATCGCAAACGGCGGGGAAGGGCGCCCTGGCCGGTCATCGCACTCGTCGGCTATACCAACGCCGGAAAATCCACGCTTTTCAATCGGGTAACCGGCGCGGACGTGATGGCGGAAGACCTGCTGTTTGCCACGCTTGACCCGACCATGCGGGCGATTTCTCTGGCCGGAGTGGAAAAGGCCATCCTGTCAGACACGGTTGGCTTCATTTCCGACCTGCCGACACAACTTGTCGCCGCTTTTCGCGCTACGCTGGAAGAGGTAACTGCGGCGGACATCATCGTCCACGTGCGCGATATCGCCAATCCTGACACTGCGACACAGAAGGCCCAGGTTCTCGCCGTGTTGGCGGATCTTGGCGTGATCGACGGTGAGGAAGGCGAAAGCACGATCCCGATCATCGAGTTGTGGAACAAGTGGGACCTTCTGGACGAAGATCGCCGTTCGGATCTCGAAGTTGTCGCTGCAGCGGACGAGGACATCCTGCCCATGTCGGCCATCACCGGCTTTGGTGTTGATGCGGTGATGGAGCGGCTCGGATCGTTGCTGACCGGTGACGCGCGCACCCATGAAATCATTGTTCCGGCGAGTTACGGGCAAAAGATTGCATGGCTCCATGCCCACGGCGACGTGCTGGAAGATATCGACGGTGGCGAGGGCGCGGATGGCCCGACAAGGAAGCTGGTCGTCCGGCTGACAGCGCGGGAATTCGGTCGCTACTCCTCGATGGAGCCCCATCAGGCATAATATCGGCGGGCTGGATTAGCGCTCCTTGCGCTTCGCTTCCTGCCAATGGGCTTCCTGCTCTTCGAGAGAAAGGCTGGCGAAATTCTCTCCCTTGCTGGCGGTCTGCTCCTCCATTGTCCTGAAACGTTTTTCGAACTTGGCGTTGGCGGCGCGCAATGCTTCTTCAGGATCCACGCCGTAGCGCCGGACAACATTGACTGCGGCAAACAGGAGATCGCCCGCTTCGATCAGGCGCTCGCTTTCGGGAGCTTCGTCTAACTCCTGCATCTCTTCGTCCACCTTGGCGCGAGGACCGTTGACGTCCGGCCAGTCAAAACCAACGCGTGCGGCACGCTTTTGCAGTTTCTCGGCACGCATCAGAGCCGGCAATGCCTGGGCAACGCCGTCAAGTGCACTGGTCGCGCCTTTCTCTGCGCGTTCGGCTTCTTTCAGTTCCTCCCAGCGTGCTTTCTGGCCTGTTTGTGGTTCGTCAGCGAAGATATGCGGATGGCGTGTTATCATCTTGTCGGAGATTGAGGCCGCCACATCCTCGAAACTGAAAAGTCCGGCTTCTTCAGCCATGCGAGCGTGGAAAACAACCTGCAGCAGCAGATCGCCAAGTTCTCCGCGCAAGTCATCCATGTCGTTGCGCTCGATGGCATCGGCAACCTCATAGGCTTCCTCGATCGTGTACGGCGCGATGGAGGCGAAGTCCTGCGCGATATCCCAGTCACATCCGGTATCCTTTTCGCGGAGCCGGGCCATGATGGAGAGGAGGCGGTCGATCTGTCTGGTCATTTGCTCGGGGTGATAATATATATTATGTTAAACATAGGAACGGAGCGGATGGGCATTTCGCGCCCTCCTGCGGCCGTCATAGCTGCAACACCATGCCGTCATAACCCACCAGCACGTCCTTTGGTGTTTCTGCTGACAAGCTGGCGTAATCCATACTCTTGTCGAGATGCGTCAGCACCAGCTTGCGCGCCTTGCATCGCCGAGCAAGATCGATTGCCATCGTCAGATGCGCATGTGTTGGATGCGGTTCCCGGCGAAGGCAATCACAAACGAGCACATCGACGCCTTTCAGCATCGCCAGCATGGCATCGGTAATCTCGCTGAAATCGGTCGTGTATGCGATTGATTGTCCGTCTGCTTCAAAGCGATATCCGGTGCACTTGGTAGGACCGTGCGGCATCTCGACGCTCTCGACGGAAAAGCCTGCGTGAATTCGTAGTTTCTCAAGATCCTGCAGTTCCACGATACTGGGATAACCAAATTCACCGCTGAAGACATAGCTGAAACGGTGTTTCAGGCGTCGAACAGTCTCTTGGGAAGCAAAACCCGGGATCGGCGCCGCTCTTCCGAAGCGCAAAGGCCGCAAGTCATCGATACCGTGGCAATGATCTGCGTGATCATGTGTCCAAAAAACGCCATCTATCTTGCTGATATTGTTAGCAAGAAGTTGCTGACGCAAGTCTGTAGACGTGTCGACAAGAAGCTTCGTGCCAGCATCGGATTCCACAATGATAGAGACCCTTGACCGGCGGTTCTTCGGTTCATTCGGATCGCATTCGCCCCAGTCGTTGCCGATGCGTGGAACGCCGGTTGAGGTTCCGCAACCCAGGACGATCAGCTTCACGCAGAAGCCCCGGAGAAAAGCTTGTAGAAATTGCGCGTGGTGGTTTCGGCGAGCTGCTCGACGCTTTCACCGCGCAGGCCCGCGACAAATTCCGCCGTGTTGCGGACAAAAGCAGGCTCACAAGTCTTGCCCCGATGTGGCACCGGCGCGAGGAAAGGGCTGTCAGTTTCGACAAGAATACGCTCCGCAGGAATTTCCTTCGCAAATTCCTGCAGTTCCTGCGCGTTCTTGAATGTCACGATACCCGACAGCGAGATTGTTAGACCGAGATCGAGGACCTTGCGGCCAAAAGCCGTCGAAGCGGTGAAGCAATGGATCAGCGCGGGAAAGGCGCCCTTCTCCATCTCGTCCGCCAATATATCGGCCGTGTCGTCATCGGCATCACGCGTGTGGATGATCAGCGGCAGGCCCGTCTCGCGCGAGACTTCGATATGCGTGCGGAACAGCGCCTGCTGCACCGCCCGATCTGACTTATCGTAATAATAGTCGAGCCCGGTTTCACCGATAGCAATCACCCGGGGATGTTTGGCTGCGTCCAGCAGGGCGCCCTTCCCCAGATCCGCGTGCTGGTCAGCCTCGTGCGGATGAATGCCGATGCTGGCCCAGACATCGCTTTCACGCTCTGCGGTGGCGACGATATCTTCCCATTCGCTCTGCCGGGTCGAGATGTTCAGGAAGGCCTGCACACCGGCGGCCCGGGCATTTTCAAGCACTTCGCCCTGACGGTCCACCAGCCCCTTGTAGTTGAGGTGGCAATGGCTATCGACCAGCATCAACCGGCACCTTCTGCAGCTTCCGGCAGTTCGAGACGGGGGAACAGGCCTTGCGGCTTGTCCAGCTGGTAATCGCTCTCGGCCAGAGGTGAATACCAGTGTGAGCGGATACCTTCGATGCTTCGCAGATCATCGGCAATGCCCATGGCATCGAGCAATTTGCGAGAAGAACCCGGAATGACGGGCGAGATAGCCACGGTGAGCTGCGCGATAACAATGTAGAGCGTGGCCAACACAGTCTTCATCCGCTCGAAATCGGTCTTCTTGAGTGCCCAGGGGGCCTGCGCGTCGATATAGGCGTTGCAGGCAAAGACCGCGCCCATCCAAGCTTCGAGACCTTGTGCGAAGGCCAGCTTGTCGAAGGCTTCTGGCATCTCCTGCGCGATCACGCGGTCGACATGCTCAAACAGTGCCTCGTCCTCGGCAGTGTGGCCATCTATCTGCGGAAGGTTGCCTTCGCAGTTCTTGTACAGCAGCGACAGCGTGCGCTGCGCGAGGTTGCCAAAGCTGTTTGCCAGCTCCGCATTGTTACGGTTTACAATGGCTTCTGCCGAATAGCTGCCATCCTGCCCGAAGCTGAATTCACGGAGCAAGAAGTAGCGCAAGGGATCCACGCCGAACTGGTCTGCCAGTTCAGACGGGTCCGTCACATTACCGGCAGACTTGCTTTCCTTCTTGCCGTCTCGGCTCAGCAGGAAGCCGTGCCCGAACACCTTTTTCGGCAGGGCAACCTTCGCGCTCATCAGGAAAGCGGGCCAGTACACCGTGTGGAAACGGACAATGTCCTTGCCGATCAGGTGCAGGTCGGCCGGCCAGAACTTCTCCATGTCTGGCGTCTGGTCAGGATAGCCCAGCCCGGTGAGGTAATTGGTGAGGGCATCGACCCACACATACATCACATGGTCTTCATGCCCCGGCACCTTCACGCCCCAGTCAAAGCTGGTGCGGCTGACGGACAAATCTCGCAATCCGCCTTCGACAAAGCGGATCACTTCATTGCGGCGGCTGTCAGGCTGGATGAAATCCGGGTTGTCGCGATAGTGTGCGAGCAGCGGTTCCTGGTATTTGGACAAGCGGAAGAACCAGCTTTCCTCCACGGTCCATTCCACCGGAGTGCCCTGGGGGGATAGCTTTTCGCCCCCCTCCCCGTCTTCCAGCTCGCTTTCGTCGTAATAGGCTTCGTCGCGAACCGAGTACCAGCCTTCGTAGCGATCGAGGTAAAGGTCGCCGCTGGCTTCCATCGCCTGCCAGATCGCCTGGGTGGCGCGGTGGTGTTCATCCTCCGTGGTGCGGATGAAGCGGTCATAGGAAATGTCGAGCTTGTCGAACAGGCTGCGGAAATGGCCGGACATTTCGTCCGCCAGTTCGCGCGGCGTGATGCCGAGATCGCGCGCCTTTTGCGCCATCTTCAGGCCATGCTCGTCCGTCCCGGTCTGGAAGCGTACTTCGCGATCGCGCAGCCGCTGGAAGCGAGCCATGATGTCAGCCGCGATCGTTTCATAGGCATGGCCGATATGCGGCTTGCCATTGGGATAGTGAATCGCGGTGGTGAGATAGTAGGGATCAGCCATTTGCCGTTTCCCTAGAAGCGGCAAGGTTGGTGAGCAAGGTGCCTATTTCCATCACCAGCAATCCGGGATCGAAATTATAGGTCGGGAACTGGGCAGCGAGCCGCACTAGATCGGCGTGGGCTTCCACCAGGCCGGGTATGCCAGCGGTGTCCACCTCATCCATTTCGCGGGTCACGACGCTGCGTGCCAGTTCAATGGCGGCCATCTGGCGCTGACGATCAGGCCGGGTCCCCATCGCATCCGCCAGCATGCCCCGAAGTTTGAATCCGGCATCGCCATTGCGGACGATTTCCACCATCAGCTTGTGCAACTTGCCGAGTTCCAGTTCGACAAATTCCAGCGCCACACCAGGGGAACCGCCCGCACCGGCAATAGCAGCCGCGCGCGTCGCGGCATCGGCTTCGGGCGCTTCGCTGGCGAGCACTGCATCGATCTGGGCATCCGAAAGCTCCGGGAAACGCAGCACACGGCAGCGCGAGCGGATAGTCGGCAACAAGCGGCCGGGCCGGTGCGTGACGAGCAGGAAGAACGTGCCCACCGGCGGTTCTTCCAGGCTCTTGAGAAGCGCGTTCGAGGCGCCTTTTTCAAGGTCATCAGCGGGATCGATGATGATGACCCGCCTGCTGCCGAGCGTAGGCCGCTTGGTGATGCGCTGCTGCATCTCGCGTACCTGCTCGATCGTGATGTTCCGGCGCAGCTGGTAGGGCTTGCCTTCTTCCTTCTTCTTCTCGTCGCCTTTGACCGGAAGATGCGTCAGCACCATGATGTCAGGATGATCGCCGGCAGGTTGTGGAACGCCATCTTCGGCCACAAGTTCGCGCGCAGCCTGCATGGCGAAGCTTGCCTTGCCGATCCCTCGCTTGCCGGCAAGAATCCAGCCGTGATGCAGGCGCGAACCCTGCAGGGCAGCGCGCCATTCGCTCCAGGGCTGCTCATGGCCGACAAGGCCCGTCATGCCAGTTGCGCCTTTTGCCTGATGGCGTTCATTACCTGCGCATGGACTTCGTCGGGCGAGCCATTACCGTCAATGCGCACCACCCGCTCCGGCTCTGCCTGGGCAATCGCCGCAAAGCGAGCGGCAACCTTGGCGTGGAAAGCGGCATCGCGTCCGCCGATTCTGTCCCGCTCGTCACCATCGCGCAAGGAAACACGCCGTTCGGCAGTTTCCGGCGAGACTTCGATCAGCAAGGTCAGGTCCGGCAGGAAACGCGCTGAACCGATGCGGTGGAGTTCCATGATGTCAGCATCCTCCATGCCCCCTTCCCCACCCTGATAGGCGCGGGAGGAGTCGAGGAAACGGTCACAGACAACCCATTTGCCTTCGGCGAGCGCAGGCCGGATCAGACTGAAAACATGATCCGCACGGGCAGCAGCAAACAGCAGCGCTTCGGAAGGCAGGTTCCATCCCGGACCGGCAGGATCGAGGAGCAAATTCCGGATGGCTTCTGCACCCGCTGTGCCGCCCGGCTCGCGCGTCAATTCGCAATCCTGCCCAAGCGATTCAAGTGCGCCGGCCAGCATCTTCGCCTGTGTCGACTTTCCGCAGCCCTCACCGCCTTCAAAGGTAATGAACAAGCCGCGCTTCACGAAAGGAACCTTTGCACACCGTTGACGATCCTTTGCCATGCATTGGCCTGGGGAACGCTCGCCGATGCCCCAAGAGGCACATCGTATGTCGGCAACCCGTCCACGATTACGCGCAAGGTGGCCACCTCGTCCCCCTTGGCGATCGGTGCCTGCAGTGGTCCTTCATAACGAATGGTCGCCGAGAGTATGCCGCCGGAATCGGAAGGCACAGCAACCGCCAACCCTTCCGGCAGTTCCAGACCCACTTCACCTGTCGCGCCGTTTTGCACGCTGGCCGCGCCTATGCGGTACCCTGCAGGTGCGATCTGCTGCGGGGCAATGCCTGAAAATCCCCACTCAAGGAACGCCCGTGCCAATTCTTCGCGTTCGCCGGACGATGGCACACCTGCCAGAACCATGATGAGGCGTCGCCCGTCACGGCTACCGGAGCCGAGGAACGTGTAGCCTGCCTCGCTGGTGAAGCCGGTCTTCATCCCGTCAGCACCGGGGACGACGCCGGTAACCGGATCATGGTTGGCCTGCGTCCGGCCGCGCCATGTCAACTGGCGATTGCCGATGTAATGTGCGTAGAGCTCGGGATAATCGCGGACCAGCGCTTCGCCCAGCAGGGCAAGGTCACTGGCCGTGGTGAAAGTGCGGCCTTCGTCGGGAAAGCCGTTGGCCGAGCCGAAATGCGTACCTTTCATGCCCAGCGCCATCGCGTTCTCGCTCATGAGCGCCGTCCACGCCGCGACTGATCCGACTGCCGCTTGCGCCAGAGCCACGCTCGCATCATTGCCGGAGACAGTTGTCGCGCCCAGCAGCAACTCGCCGAAGGTCGGTACTTCGCCTGCACGCAGGAACATGGACGAGCCTTCCCCAGACCATTCTTGCTCCAGCTCCTCGCTGATAGGAACCAGGGTGGAGGTGGAGATACGGCCTTCATCGATCAGGCGGAAGGCAGTGTAGGCCGTCATCACCTTTACAACGGACGCAGGCATGAAACGCCGGTTCGACTCCCGCTCGAACAGCCGCTGGCCGTTGGACAGGTCGACCATCAGGGCAACCGGCACATCATCGGGCACAGGCGCAGGTTCGGCGCTGGCGGGAATGGACCCTGCCAGTGCCGCCAACAGCATCAACGCCGGAATGGCCTGATATCGTGCCAATGTCGCTCCCGCTCACGCGATGCGGGATGCCGCACCGTGGGACTTAGCCGTCCTTGAAGATTCGAGCTTCCGTATAACCGGCTGCCCGCACATTGGCGAGCGAGGCTTCGGCTTGTGCACGGGTTGCGAAGGGACCGGTGCGGACGCGATAGAAGCTGCCCGATTGCTCGACCCGTCGGCCTATCGCGCTGGCGACACCCTGCGCGCGTTCCCTGTTCGACAGCGCAGCTGCCTGAACCACGAAGCCATTGGTAATGACCTGCTCTGAAGGAGCGGGTTCGGTCGTGGCCGTGGCCGCAGGTGCGGATGCCACTTGCGAACCAGAGATTCGCACGGGGCGACGATCGCTGCTTTCGATTACGGCGAATGCCTCGTCGAAACTGTCTGTTTCCAAGGGGGGCTTCTGGAACAGCTTGCACTATGGGCGGGTCTTCCGCAGGCGCAACTGCGGGTTCAACGATGGCAATTGGCGGCAGTTCCTCAACCTCGGCGACTTTTGCCAAATCGGTTTCAGTGACCGGCGCAACGGGTTCGAGTTCCTGCGGCACGTCGTTCTCGGCACGAAGACTGGCCGATCCTTCAGCAGGCAGGCGGCGCTTCAATACCTCCACCAGACCCATCGGCGTATCCATGCGCAGCGGTGCCGCCTCGTCTGACCGCAGCAGCGCGCGTTGCTCTTCTGGCGGATTGACCCGACGCACACGCACCGGCGTGTTCGAAGCCGCCTCAAGGCGCGTCATGGCGGCAGGGGAAAGTGAGATGAGGTGGTTCGAGTCCATCGGCCCGCGCTGTTCGAGGCGAACAAGGATCGTGCGGCCAGTTTCCAGCGAAGTGACCTCGACATAGGAGGGATAAGGCAGCGTATGATGCCCGCCTGTGATGCCTTCTCCCGTCCCCGCAACCACATAGCCGACCTCGTCATGATTAAGGACGTCTGCCGGTGTGTATTGCGTGTCGCCCACCATGTAGGGCGCGCCGATCACCACCGGGTAATCGGCTTGCGGTCCGTTCTGCAACGCGGCGCCGACTACGGGCATGGCTGACGGGGAACCGCCACCCAGCGCGCCGCAAGCGGCCAAGGCCGTAGTACTGGAAAGGATCAGGCAGGCAGGTGCGATACGGCCTGTTTTGCTGTCACCGGGCAATCTCATCTGCAAGCAACCCCACACTCATTGCGTAGTAGTTCGAGCAGTTATATTCGAGGATAACCCTATAATTCTGGGTTAAGAGATATCCGGGATAGGCCGGACCATCGGGTTCGAACAGGCTGGCCATCACGTCGTCACCGATGTTTCCGCGCGGCTCAACGCCCAATTCCCGCCATTCGCGCACGGTCATCCACTTGCTGTGGCGCTCGTGCACACGCGGACAAACCGGTGATACGACATCGTTAACGATCGTGTCGCGGTCCACCGAATTGGGAACATAGGCGCGAACGCCCCAAGGCTGGCCTGTTCGCCAACCCGAATCGCGGAAATAGTTGGCGATGGAATGGAGCGTATCTGCATCCGAGTTCCAGATATCGCGCACGCCATCACCATCGCCATCAACTGCGAGGCGCAGGTAGACGCTGGGAAGGAACTGCGGATTGCCGAAAGCGCCGGCCCAGCTGCCCACCAGCGTGCTGCGCGCAATGCCGCTGTCGGCAATCTTGAGCACATCGATCAGTTCGCGCTCAAACAGGTCGCGGCGACGGCCCTCCCAGGCCAGCGTTGCCAGCGAACGCGGAAGGTCGAAGCTGCCCTTCATCGCGCCATAGGCGGTTTCATGACCCCAGATCGCAACGATGATTTCGGCAGGGACGCCATATTGCTGCTCAGCCTCGTTCGCGAGCGAAGCCACGCGGCGCATGGTCCGCACGCCGCCATCGATACGAGACTGGGTGTTGTGGCGGTTGATAAAGCTGCTCATCCATGCAAAGCCAGTATCGGGATTGACGTTCCCGCCTGACGAGACATTGCCCTGGTCCAGCTCGATCACGCGGTTGTTCGGCGTCATCCCGCTGAAGATCGCGCGCACCGTCGCATCGCTCACCCCCTCGGCGCGTGCCTTGGCTGCCACCTCATCGAGATAAGCTTCGAAGGTTTCGCTCTGCGCAACGGCAGGAACTGCAGGAACAGTGGCGGAAAGGAATAGCGCGGCGGCCGCAAACAGGGGGAATTTCTTCATATTCTCAATCTGCCATGCGAAAGGGCGAAAGGATATTCCGCGCCGCCCCAATCGCGTTGAACGGAGTCGGAAACAGGGCCAACTGCCTTGTGCCCCGTTGCCGACCGGATTACTGGTCAATCAAGATCAGGCTGCATGCCCGGATTGTTAGCCAGCATTTCCGAAAACGGCGGGAAGCCGCAATTGTCCTGGTCCCCGCAATTGGTGACCGTGTGGATGTAGCGCAGCTTACCATTCTCGATCCTGAACGTGTGGCTGTCCGGGCGCTTGCTCTCTCCGAATTCGAGGAAGACGTTCACCGCGCCCTTGGCTTCATCAACGATGTAGCGACGGTTGGTGAGTTCCACGCCCTCGGGAACGCCCACGTTGCAGCTATCGGTTGCTTCGCCGCGGCCGGTGTAAACGCCGCCCTCAAGCCTTGCGCAGGGCGTGCCCCACGGCACTTCCACAGTGGGATCGTTGAACAGGTCAAGATAGGCATCGGCAGCTGCGATCAGTTCCTGTCGGGTGCTGCGATCACCTTCGGGGATTTCGCTCCAGTCCTCACGGCTGGCGTAATAGGCAGTACGCTCGGCATCGAACAGCCAGTCGCCTTCATCGGTGGTTATGTTGTCAAACGGACCAACGCCGAAGAAACCATTGCTGACCTGCGTGGCCAGCACTTCCATCTTGCCATCTTCCGTCTTGGTCACGGCCTCGACATAAACCTTGCAGCTGGTGGTATCGAGCAACGACATCGACCAGAGCACTTCACGGGGATGATCCAGGAAACCGCCCAGCGACTTGCGCTGGAAATTCTCATTGTAATCAACCCACTCGCCCAGGTTCATGGTCATCATCGTGCCCTGTTCGAGCGCGGCGATCCAGCTGTCAGCAATTTCCTGCGTCAACACGCGGTCACAGCCGCCCTGTGCGGCGGCGGGGTTGGCAAAGGTGATGGCTGCGGATGCGGCCAGTGCGGCAAAAGCCAAGCGCTTCATTGAATTGGTATCCTCTCTCTCGATCCCAAGGGAGAAGCGGCATTCGCCGCACCTCCCGCAAACTCGTGAATCACCTTAAGATAAACGTTCGAACCTGTCACGATGCTGAAAGCCATTCTCTAACCCGTGACAAGCGCCGCAGACCTCGCTAGTGGCCACATCGCTCGCGCGGACAGGTGGCAGAGCGGTTGAATGCACTGGTCTTGAAAACCAGCGAGGGTGCAAGCCCTCCGTGGGTTCGAATCCCACCCTGTCCGCCATTTCCAATTGTTTTATATGGCCTTTT
>CAYXTJ010000010.1:0-33463 GCA_964467715.1 uncultured Sphingomonadaceae bacterium | reverse complement strand
ATTGCATGATGCACGATTTTGCGATCACCGAGGATTACCTGGTGTTGCACATCGTGCCTTCCACCAGCAGCTGGGACCGCCTCAACGCTGGTGAAATCCACTTCGGTTTCGACACGACCATGCCGGTCTATCTCGGCATCATCCCGCGTCGTGACGACCTGAAGGACGAGGATATCCGCTGGTTCAAGCGTGACAACTGCTTCGCGAGCCACGTGGTCAACGCCTGGCAGGAAGGCACCAAGGTGCACTTCGTGATCCCCGAAGCGAAGAACAACATGTTCCCCTTCTTCCCGGATATCCACGGCGCGCCCTTCAACGGCATGGAAGCGATGAGCAAGCTCACCCGCTGGACGGTGGACATGGCCAGCAATGGCGAGGAGTTCGACGAAATCGAGCAGCTCACCGAAAGCGCCAGCGAATTCCCCCGGATCGATGATCGCTTCACCGGCGTGAAGAACAAGTACACCTGGGGCCTGGAAATGGATATGAGCCGCCCTTGCGAACTGAAGGGCGGCAGTGCCGGCGGCTTCCTGATGAACTGCCTGTTCCTGAAGAACCTCGAAGACGGCAGCGAGCAGCACTGGTGGTGCGGGCCGGTCTCGTCGCTGCAGGAACCCTGCTTCATTCCGCGCACCCCGGATGCGCCGGAAGGCGATGGCTGGATCGTGATGATCTGCAACCGGCTGGAAGACCACAATTCCGACCTGCTGATCTTTGACGCGCTCGATATCGAGAAGGGCCCGGTCGCCACGGTGCACGTGCCGATCCGCCTGCGCTTCGGCCTGCACGGCAACTTTGCCCGCTCCGAAGACATCGGCCTTGCCGCCAAGGTGGCAGAGCCCGCCTGACGGCTTGATTTTCGCCCTCTCCTCGGCAAACACATGCGCCGAGGAGAGGGACAATCATGAAAATAAGACTGACCATTGCCGTTGCCGCGCTGGCGCTTGCCGGATGCGAGGCTTCAACTGAAATCGCGCTGACCGAACCGGCACCATCCGCGCAAGAAGAAATCGACGGCAGCCTTGCGCCTTCTCCGGCGACGATTGCCATGCGTTGGCAACTGCTCAATCCGGATGTCAATTCTTTCACCTTCCGCAACACGCAGCAGGTCTTCTCATGGCGCGGCGTTGAAGCGCCCGAAGCGACATGGGAACTGCCCGCAGCGACCGAAGGTTTCGCCATGCCCATGGCTGACACGGCCGAGGGCGAGCAGGACTATGCCGCATGGGCAGACCGGACCTTCACCAATGCCTTCATGGTCCTGCGGGATGGGCAGGTGGTGTTCGAGGATTATCGCAACCGGATGACGGCGGACACGCCGCACATCGCCTTCTCCATGACCAAGACGATCACCGCCATGCTGGTGGGCCAGGCGTTGGAACGCGGCGAGATCGAGAGCCTCGAAGATCCGGCGAGCAAATATGTGCCGCAACTGGCAGGCGGTGCCTATGGCGATGCGACCTTGCGCCAGATCCTGCAGATGCGATCAGGCGCGGATATCCAGGAACGCTATGACTTTGGCGAGAACCCCAGCCTCGCTGCGCAGATCCACGAAACCGCGATCATCAACAACCAGGCACGTTTTGCCGATTTCGCCGTCGATATCCCGGCGCGCGAAGCTGCCGGAACTTCGTTCAACTACGCCACGCTGGACACCGCCGTGCTCGGCTGGTTGCTGGAAGAAGCAACCGGCCAGAAGATCGAGGACTTGATGGAAGCCCGCATCTGGCAGCCGATGGGTGCCGAATTTGACGGGCATTTCCTGGCCGATGGTCCGGTTGGTAAAGGCCGCGCGCTCAACGGCATGGGCTATAACGCAAGGCTGCGGGACTTCGCGCGGCTAGGCCAGCTGATGCTGGATGGCGGCATGGCTGGCGAAACACGCGTGTTGCCCGAAGGCTGGGTCGAGCAGATGACGCAGATGCTCCCCACGGGCGCACCGGCGGGTGCGGGCTACCCCGGCTATGGCTTCCAGACGTGGCAGGTGGATGACCAGCCCGGCGCCTATTCCGCCGTGGGGCTGGGCGGGCAATATATCTACGTGCATCCTGAAAGCGGCACGGTAATCGTGAAGCTGAGCTATTATCCGCCGGTCGAACCCGAATGGCTGGACGGCGAGGTGATCGGCTATCTCGGCAAGGTTGCGAACACGCCTTGAGCGTCGCACGGCGCGCTTGCGCAATGCGGCGCCAGCCTTAGGGTGCGCGCAAACACAACAGGCAGGAGAGGGTGCGGCATGATCAAGCCGGAACTGGAATTTGTATACGAAGCTGGCGGCGAGCTGGATGAACCGCGCCAGATCGGCGAGACCTATGACGGCACGCGCCGCATCATCCCGATCATGAGCGGCGGATATGTGAAGGGGCCGAAGATCAACGGCCAGCTTATGGGAAATTCGGCCGACTGGCAGCTCACCCGCAACGACGGGGTCACCGTGGCCGATGCCATCTATGCCATCGAAACCGATGACGGCGCGCTGATCCAGATCCGCAACAGGGGCCTGCGCCATGGCCCTGTGGAAGTGATGCAGCGGCTGGTGATGGGCGAGGATGTCGATCCGTCCGAATACTATTTCCGCACCGTGCCCGAGTTTATCGCGCCTGACGGGCCGTATGACTGGCTCAACAAGTCGATCTTCGTCTGCGCCGGCGCGCGTTACGCCAGCTCGATCAGGATGTGGGTCTGGCGGGTAACCTGACCCATTTGGGCAGGACGGATTGCCGCAGGAAATTGGGAACACTGGCGGCAGGCATGCTTTGACTCCGTGAATACCAACGGAGGATCATCCATGCGTTTTACCCTAGTACCCGTTTCCCTGCTCGCCCTGTCGCTTGCCGCGTGTGGCGGTTCGGAACCTGCCGGAGACCCGGAATTGCAGGACGAACTGGCGATCGACGGCATGGAAGCCGTGGAACAGCAGAAGGCCGTGGCCACGCTGGTGATGGCTGATGGCACCGAAGTCGGCACGGCCACGGCCACGGGCTCTGCCGGCGGTATCACCATTGACCTTGAAGCGATGGGGCTGGAGCCTGGGCTGCACGGTGTTCACGTGCACGATACCGGGTCATGCACGCCCGATTTCGCCGCAGCCGGCGGCCATTGGAACCCCGGCGAGACCACACACGGGCTCGAAGGCGACGATGGCCAGCACGCCGGTGACATGCCCAACCTCGAAGAGGGCGAAGATGGCACCGGTAGCCTCAGCTACATGCTCTCCATCGATGCCACGTGGGATGGCCTGATGGTGGGCGATGGCTCGGCGTTCATCATCCACGCAGGCGAGGACGACCAGATGACCGATCCCTCCGGCGACAGCGGAGACAGGATTGCCTGCGGCGTGTTCGAAGCGCCGGCAGCCTGATAGCGATTTCGATGGCCCCGGTTCGCCCGGGGCCATTCAATTGCGCGGCTTCTTGCGGAAGGGCTTGCCCGGCTTGCCGGATTTGACGCCGGGCACACCGTCCTGGTTTCCCTTCGCACGATAAGGCTTGGCGCCGCCGCCCTTGCCCGATCCACCTTTGCGATGCGGCCGAGGCGAAACCTGCGCCTTGCCAGCCGGACCGTTGCCGGGGCCGCGCTTGCGGTTCTGCCGCGCCATGTCGCGCGGGCCGCTGGCGGAACGATCGATACTGATGCTCTCTTCGCCCGCTTCGCGCTCGCTTTCGCCGGTACGACGCGCGGCGTCAGCAAACTTGTCTGCGATGTTGCGCGGGATCTGCACGAAGGTTTCGGCCGGGCCGATGCGGATCGCGCCGATCTCGTTTTTCGAGACATGGCCGCGGCGGCACAGCGTGGGCAGGATCCACTTGGGGTCTGCACCCTGGCTGCGGCCGATGTCCAAGCGGAACCACACCGTGTCCTCGAAACCGGGGCGGTGGCGCTGTTCCATCGCCGCCTTGCGTGCCTCGGGCGTGTTGGCAGTCAGCTCTTCAGGCTGCGGCATCTTGGCGCGGTG
The DNA here is from genome assembly GCA_964467715.1 of uncultured Sphingomonadaceae bacterium. GTDB lineage: Bacteria > Pseudomonadota > Alphaproteobacteria > Sphingomonadales > Sphingomonadaceae > Alteraurantiacibacter. The sequence goes on along the minus strand of CAYXTJ010000010.1, from coordinate 29,508 downwards.
CGCGTTTACCAGCGCAGCCGCGACCTGCTCCGCGCCCAGCTGTTCCAGCAGGCGCGCGCCCAGTGCGCGGTCTTCCTCGTCTATATCCATTGGCTGCAGCAGCTTTTCGAGCAGACGCTCGCGGTCCTGCTTGCGGATCATGTCTGCCGTAGGCGGGTCCATCCACTCTGCCTCGATCCGCGCGTGGCGCAGCATGGATTCCACGCGCTTGCGGCGCGGATAGGGCACGATCAGCACGGCGGTGCCCTTCTTGCCTGCACGGCCGGTGCGGCCGGAACGGTGCTGCAAGGCTTCCGCGTCGCGGGGAATTTCAACATGCACCACCAGCGATACGCCGGGCAGGTCGATCCCGCGTGCGGCCACGTCTGTCGCCACGCACACGCGGGCGCGCTTGTCGCGCAGTGCCTGCATGGCATGGTTGCGTTCGGACTGGGTATGCTCGCCAGACAGGGCGACGACTGCAAAGCCGCGTTCCTGCAGGATGGCGTGCAAATGGCGCACCTTCTCGCGCGTGGCGCAGAAAAGGATCGCGGTTTCCGCCTCGTGATAGCGTAGCAGGTTGACCACCGCGTTCTCGATTTCCGGCGGGGCCACGGTCATCGCCTGGTAGGCGATATCGCCATGGCCGCGGTTGTCATTGCCGACGGTGGAGATGCGCAGCGCCTCGTTCTGGTAACGTCCGGCCAGCGCCACGATCTGGCGCGGCAGCGTGGCAGAGAACAGCAGCGTGCGGCGGCCCTGCGGGGTGGCGTCGAGGATTTCCTCCAGCTCATCGCGAAAGCCCATGTCGAGCATTTCGTCTGCTTCATCCAGAACCGCTGCGCGCAGGCCGGTGAGGTTCAGCGCCCCGCGTTCAAGGTGATCGCGCAGGCGGCCCGGCGTGCCGACCACGATCTGCGCTCCGCCGCGCAAGGAACGACGTTCTTTGGATGCATCCATGCCGCCAACACAAGTGGCGATCTGTGCGCCAGCCTCGCGGTAGAGCCAGCCCAGCTCGCGGCTGACCTGCAGGGCCAGTTCGCGCGTGGGGGCGATCACCAGCGCCAGCGGGCCGGTGTTGACAGGCACGCGGCCATCGTCGCCCAGCAGGTTCTCGGCAAGGGCAAGGCCAAAGGCAACGGTCTTGCCGGAGCCGGTCTGGGCGGAAACCAGCAGGTCGCGGCCCTGCGCCTCGTCCACCACAACGGCGGACTGGACATCGGTGAGGCCGTCATAGCCACGGTCAGCAAGGGCGCTGGCAAGCAGCGGGGGAAGGTGCGAAAAAGGCATCAGTCAGGGCTTTCGGGCGCAGCGGCGGGCGGGGTTTCATCCCGTGCCCGGCGTGAAGCGCAAAGGGGTGCTTTGGCCGAATCCCCCGATTGGGGAAACGGACCTTTGCGCGCGCCCCTACACGCAAATTCTGCGAAAAGCTTGTCCTGTCTTTGCGTGACGCGTCAGGCGATGCGGATATCGAGCAGCGTCGGCGCCTTTTCGGCAAAGCTCCAGGCCAAGGCCTCGTCCAGTTCGTCGACTGAATTCACCGTGCGCGACGCGATGCCTTGCGCCTCTGCCAGCTTGGCGAAATCAAGGCCGGTCAGGTCGCATCCGGGCACATGATTCATGCCGAATTCGCCGGAAAAGCCGGTGAGCGCGGCATAGGCCGAATTGTTGAGGATGCAGAAGCTGTTGTTCGTCTGCTCCTGGAAAGCGGTGAACAGGCCCTGGATCGTGTACATCGCCGCGCCATCACCCAGCACTGCGATCACCTTGTCATCCTGCCCTATGGCAATGCCCAGCGCGCCGGGCAGCGAATAGCCAAGCCCGCCGCTGGCGCAGGAATAGAACCCGCCTTCGCGGGTGATCGGCAGGGTGACATGTTCCGGCCCGCGCGCGGTGGGCGCTTCTTCCACGATCACGGCTTCCGCAGGGCGCATGGCGGCGATCCGCTTCAGCACATAGGCTGCGGTCATTTCGGCAGCGGGATCGATCAGCTGGTGCGTCTTGCCGGTGAACTCGCGCGCGCTCAGGCGCTGCGTCAGGCTTTCGAACCCGCTGCGGATATCGCCTAGCACGCCGCCGCCTCCGGGCAGGTTGGACAAGTGGCGGATATCGTCAGACAGCGCCATCAGCTGCGCGCCTTCCGGCCAGTGCGGGCCGCCGCCTTCCACGTGATAAGTGAACACCGGTGCGCCGGCGACAAGGATCGCATCGTGCGGGGCGAGAGCATCGCGGATCTGGTCGCGCCATGCGTTGAGGAACCCGGCGAACTGCTTGTGGTCCTCCGGGAAGGTCTCGCGCGCGGCATAGGGGGCGGCCCACACCGACAGGCCAGCCTTTTCGGCGAGCGCGATGGCCGCATCCCACGCGCCGCCATTGGCGGCAGAGGTGCCGATCACCAGCGCAGGGTTCTTCGCGCCTTCGATCATTGCGGCGATTCGCTCGATCCCGGCAGGATCGGGCATGGTGCGCAAAGACAGGTCCGGCAGGCTGGGCATTTCGCATTCGCGCTCCCAGTCATCCACCGGGATGGAGACGAAGACCGGCCCCATCGGCGGAGTCAAAGCGACGGCGAATGCACGGGCAAGGGCCAGCGGCACGTCTTCCGCGCGCGCCGGCTCGATGGAGAACTTAACGTAAGGGCGCGGGAACTCGCTGGGGCGTTCCGCGCCCAGAAACGGATCATGCGGCAGGATGGAGCGTGCCTGCTGGCCAGCGGTCACCACGATGGGGGCATTGTTCTTCCATGCGGTGAAAAGGTTGCCCAGCGAATGGCCGGTTCCGGCAGAGGAATGCAGATTGACCAGCGCAGGCTTGCCCGAAGCGCGGGCATAGCCATCGGCCATCCCCATTACCACCGCCTCGTTGAGGCCCATGACGTATGGGAAGGGCATACCCTTGAGCATCGGCAATTCGGTGCTGCCGGGGTTCCCGAACAGGCGGTCCACGCCGAAATGCTGGAATACGGCGAAGCTGGCTTCTCTTACGTTGGTCATGTGTTCTCTCAGATGTTTTCACCGCCCGCACGGGCGCGATCAAGTATGCTGTCCTCGTCCTTGCGGAAGCGGGCGATCACGATCAGCAGCAGCACCACGATGAACGGGCACACGAGGTTGACCGAGATGATCGCCTGGGCAAGGTCGCCGCCGTTCTGGTCGCTGATGATGCCCACGAAATAGGGGCCAAGCCCAAGGCCGAGCAGCGTCTGGATGATCATGTAGGTGGAAAAGGTGATGCCGCGCATGCGGGGCAGCACCAGCCCCAGCATAAGGGCATAGGCAGGCGGCAGCCACAGCGTCAGGATCAGGCTGTAGATCACGAAGCGGAAGTAGAAATCGCCGGTCGTCTCTGCGCTGTAGGTCCAGATCCCGAAGAAGGGCGAGATGGCGAGCGCGGCGAGCACCAGCCACACCATGCCTCGCTGGCCCATCTTGCCCGACAGGAAATCCGACAGCGGGCCTGCGATCACCGGTCCGATCACGCCAAGGAATGCCGCAAGCAGGCCGAACTGCACGCCTGCCTGCGCCGGGGTGAGGCCGAAGTCGCGGATCAGCAGGCTGGGGGTGAAGCCCATCACGCCGTAATTGATCGCGGTCTGCAATCCGCCCACCACCATCAGCAGGATCAGGCTGGGGCTGAGGACGACGTTGTAGGTCGCGCGGTCAGTCAGCTTGAAGCTCTGGAACAGGCTGAGCACCACGAAGGCACCGAAGGCCGCCACGCCCCACTGCAGCACGTGCGGATCAAGCTGCATGCCGTAGATGTCGAGCGAGGGGCGCGGGGAATAGCTCTGGGTGATCCTGACCAGCGCATAGGCAACGGAAAGGATCACGGCGAGGCCGACGAAGTTGATGATCCACTGCTTGCGGCCGGCATCGCGCCGCCACAGGTAATACCAGTTGGTGCCCGGCACCACGGAGCCGAGCACATCCGCGCTGGCCTTGAACGGTGCGGGGTCTGGCGGGGTTGTGATGCCGTCCATCGCGCCGCGCTCCGGCTCTTTCAGCCGGTAAATCAGGTAAGCGAGCGGGAAGCCGGGCAGCGAGGCGACGATGAAGGCGAACTGCCAGCCGGCAAAGCCCATCGGCGCGCCGCCGTCTGCATAGCGCGTGTCCCACCATTCGGCCACGATCCCGCCGACAGTCATCGACAGGCCAAGGCCCAGTGCAAGGCCCACGCCGAGCCCTGCCATGCCAACGCCCCGGCGGCTCTTGGGGAAGGTGTCGAAGATGATCGAGTTGGCTGCAGGCTGCGTTGCGCCTTCGCCAATCCCGACGCCAAGGCGCGAGATGGCAAGCAGCGCAAAGCCACCGGCAAAGGCGGCAAGTCCGGCAAAGAAGCTCCACATCGCAAGGCAGATCGCCAGCAGCTTTGTGCGCACCCAGCCATCCACCAGCCGGCCCAGCGGCAGCGAGAACAGGGCATAGAACAGGGCGAAGACGGTGCCGTAGAGCAAGCCCAGCTCCGCATCGCCAATGCCCAGATCCTCGCGGATATTGGTGGCGAGGATGGAGAGGATCTGTCGGTCGAGCAGGCTCATCGCCTGCGCGCAGGAAACCAGCGTCAGCGCGTACCAGCCATAGCGGCTGATCCGGTTGGCATCAGTCTTGTCATCGGCATTTGTGGCCATGGTCGCCATTCTCTCCCTCAGCGACAGACTGCGGCAAATGCTACAGCTTGAACAGCCCTTCCGCGTTGGTCTGGAAGAACTTCTTCAGCGTGGCGGCGGGCAGGTCCATGTCATCCAGCAACTCCACCTCGGCGGGCACGTACTGGTAGGGATAATCCATCGCATACATCACGCGGTCTTCGCCCATCACGTCCATCATCAGGCGGATCGATGCAGGCGAAGGTAGGCCGCTGCAGGTGCCCCATACATTGTTGCGCAGGTAGTGATGCAGCGAATGCTGCAACGGCTTCAGGCGTTCGTAACGCTGCGAGCGGACACCGGCATTGAACATGTAGTTCAGGCGATCGATCCAGAAGGGCAGGCCTTCAGCACCGTGGCCCAGCACCAGCTGCAGATCGGGATAACGGTCGAACACGCCGGTCGTGAGCAGGCGCAGCGCGTGGTAGCTGGTTTCGACCGCGAAGCCGAAAACCGCGCCTTCCAGCCCGGCTTCGACCATGCCGCCGATCATGCCATCTGGCGGGCCTTGCGGGTGGATGTAGAGCGGGATGCCTTCTTCGGCGCAGGTGCGCAGGATCGGGTCATACTGCTCTTCATCCAGATAGGTGCCATGCGTGTGGCTGTTCACCTGCACGCCGTGGAAGCCCAGCTCGTTCTTGCCGCGCTTCAGTTCGGCGGCGGACCATTCCGGGTCCTGCGGGGCGATGGCCGTCATGCCGTAGAAGCGATCCGGATATTTCTCGCAAGCGGCGGCCAGCAGATCGTTGGCGCGGCTGGCAATGCCCTTGGCTTTTTCCACGTCGTGGATCGACTGCACGCCTGGGCTGGTCAGCGCCAGCACCGCCTTGTCGATCCCGGCGGCGTCCATTGCGGCAATGCGCAACTCGCCAAGGTCGAGCAGGCGCTCGCGGATGAAGGTGGTGCGCTCGGAGGGGCTGGTGCCGTAAAAGCCCCACAGGGACACGGTGCCCTTGTCCGCCTTGCCTTCCTTCACCAGTCGCAGGATCGCGTCCATCTGCTCGGCAGTGGCGAAGGCTTCCTCGGTGGCGATGCGCAGGTAACCGCGGTCACCGCCGGTGTTCAGTTCGTGAGACATTGTCGCTTATCCTTCGTGAACAGCTTTCAGGACCATGCAGGCTTTCACGCCTTCGGGGCCGTCTTCGCTGCCGTGGCCGGACCACTTCACGCCGCCGAACGGAGCATCTGCGCCGCCGATCATGTGGGTGTTCACGCCGACCATGCCGGCTTCCAGCTGGTCTGCCAGGCGGCGCTGGCGATAGACATCGTTGGTCCAGCTGTAGGCGGCAAGGCCATAGGGCAGGCGGTTCGCTTCGGCGATCATGTCCTCTTCCGAACGGTAGGGGTTGATGATCGCGACCGGGCCGAACGGCTCCTCGTTCATGATGTCAGCGTCCAGCGGCACTTCGGAGATGACCGAGGGTTCGAAGAAGAAGCCCTGGTTGCCGATGCGCTTGCCGCCGGTGCCCAGCTTCGCGCCCTTTTTGACGGCGTTGGCGATGAACTTGTCGATCGCTTCGGGGCGGCGCGGGTTGGCCATCGGGCCCATGGTGGTGCCTTCAGCAAGGCCATCACCCACCACCTGCGCCTTGGCACCGGCGATGAAACCATCGCGGAACTTCTCGAACACGTCTTCCTGCACGATGAAGCGCGTGGGCGAAACGCAGACCTGGCCGGCGTTGCGATACTTGCCGCCGACGCAATTCTGCAGCGCCTTGTCCACGTCAGCATCGTTGAACACCAGCACCGGGCCATGGCCGCCCAGTTCCATGGTGGTGCGCTGCATGTTCTCGGTGGCGAGGCGGGCAAGGTGCTTGCCGACCACGGTGGATCCGGTGAAGGACAGCTTGCGGATGACGGGTGAGCCCAGCAGGTGGGTGCTCACTTCATCGGGCACGCCGAACACGGCCTGCGCCACTTCCTTGGGCAGGCCGGCATCGAGCAGGCACTGCAGCACGCCCAGCGCGGAAGCAGGGGTTTCCTCGGCGCTCTTCAGGATCACCGAACAGCCCGCGGCAATCGGTGCGCCCAGCTTGCGGCCGGGATTGCCGAGCGGGAAGTTCCACGGCGCGAAGGCAGCGACAGGCCCGACCGGCACCCAACGCACGGTGGAGCGGGTGCCTTCGGGGCGAACCAGTTCGCGGCCATAGATGCGCGAGCATTCACCGGCATAGAAGTTGAACAGGCCGACGTTCATCATCAGCTCGATCTTCGCTTCGTGGAAGGGCTTGCCCTGTTCCATGGTGGCTATGCGGGCCAGATCGTCTGCACGCTCCAGCATCAGGCGGGCTGCGCCCTGCAACACATGCGCACGTTCCTGCGGGGTGGACTTGCGCCATATGCGGAAGCCCTTCTGCGCCACTTCCAGTGCGCGGTCGAGGTCAGCGGCTTCTGCCAGCGGCAGTTCGGCCAGCGTTTCGCCGGTGACAGGATTGACCACGTCGAAAGTGCGGCGGCCACCGCCGGAAACTTTCTCGCCATCGATGATCATGTGGAGGGAGGGGTATTGGGTCATCTTGCTAGTCCTTCGTCATTCGCGCGAAGGCGGGAATCCAGCTGATCCCCGCATCGTTTCCTGGTGTTCTGGATCCCCGCCTTCGCGGGGATGGCAAACTCGTGTTTCAGCGCTTGGCGGCCTCGCGTTCGGCATCGCGCTCTGCATCATCCTCGAAGCGGTCCGCCAGCATTTCCTTGCCCGTGATCGGGTGCTTCATGTGGAACGGCAACAGCTTGTGCGTCGGCCACAGGAAGAAGTTGTCATACAACTCGTCCGGCCCGGCAGGGTCTTCGGGATAGAGCTTGTCGAGGAAGGGCACGTATTCCGGGTTGGTGTATGCCCAGCCGGTTTCGAAGTCGGCATGCCAGTGCGGGAAGTAGTTGAGCAGCTTGATCCGCCACTTGCCGTCATCGCCCTTGGTATAGACGTTCTCGTAAAGGCCGCCTTCCCACCACTGGCGGGTGTTCAGGCCCTTTTCCGGATAGGTGTAATCCTTGTGGCGGCCGGCCTGCATCGTCGAACGGCCGCGCAGGCGTGCGGTCTTGCCGTCAGGATCGATGTCGATGATCGTCTGGATCTGCGGATGGTCAAGCAGGAAGCCATCCACCGGGCCATTGTTGTTGTGGGTGAAGCGCTTGCGGAACCGCTCGATATAGAGGCGTTTCACGCCTGCCTTGCCCTTGAACACGCCGCCGAAGAAGCGGACTTCGCAATCGTCTGCGAACAGGTCCACCACCTGGTCATACATGCATTTGTCGATCAGGTAGCCATAGAGGTACTGGAGCTTTTTCACGTCCATCTCATCCTCGCGGATGGTCAGGCGCTTCTCCATTTCGGCCAGCTTGGCTTCGAGCGCGGCAATGCGGTCTTCGGACATAGTCGATTCTCTCCCAAAATCGTATGTTGTGCTTACGATTGTGGGAGCGCAGCGCGCCTGTCAACGGGCCATCGTTCGACTTGTCAGAGGCCTGCCTCCTGCAGTCGCTTCACTTCCGGTCCGTAGGGCCTGATCGCGCGGTACATGAAGAATGTCGCCAGCGGCATGAACACCCCTGCCACGATCAGCAGCGCCTGCCACAGCTTGGCCGGATCGCCCACGATCACGTCGCTCACCGTGCCGATCACGAAGCTGCCCATCGCGCCGAAGAAAGTATACATGAAGAGGTAAAGCGCGGTGACCTGGCCGCGCATCTCGTTGGGGGCAATGCGCTGGATCGCGCCGTTCGGGGCAGGCGCTCCGGCAAGGCCGAAGAAGCTGGTCATCGCCATGCAGCCGATCGCCAGCTCGCCACTGGGCATCAGCGGTGTGGCAATGGCGAAAATAGTGGTGCAGGTGAAGATGATCGCGGTAGCGCGTATATTGCCGTCCACATTGCGCTTGTTCATCCACGTCACGAAAATGCCGCCCGCCAGCAGGCCGGCAAGGCTGGCACCCAGCAGCAGCGGAGCCATGAAGTTGCCGATCTCGGCCTCGTTCCAGCCATAGGTGCGGGCGAGGAAGGGCACGCGCCATGCGGGCAGGCCCTGGCTTTCGATGGCGGACATGGCGAGCGCGCCGAACAGTGGCCAGTACACCGCCTTGCGCACGTTGATCGCCTTCAGCGCATCAAGCCCGGTGAAGGCGAGCAGCTTGCGACCCATTCCAGCATCGCCGGGCACCAGCGGGGCGATGTCCGGCGGGTTGCGGCGGGCGGGCTCGCGCACGGTGAGGAACAGGATCGCCGCCAGCATGCACGGCATGCCGATGCCGATCAGGATCCATTGCCAGTTGAAGATCGACAGGCCGATCACTTCGGTGTGCTCTGGCAGGCTGTCGGTGAAGGCCAGCAGCCTGCCGCCGCCCCACACGCCCAGCGCATTGGCACCGATCTAGGACAGCTGCATCAGCGCGAAGACCAGCGGATAGCGCGCGGGCCGGAAGAAATCCGCCATCAGCGAATAGCTTCCCGGCCCGTTGGCCGCGCCGCCCGCACCCACGAACAGGCGGCTGCCCACCGGCTGGCCGAAACTTTGCGCCAGACCGCCCAGTGCGGTGATCGCGCCGAGCACGGCGATGCTGGCCGACAGCACATATTTGCGCGGGTAGATATCGACGAGGCGCGACAGCGGGATGCCCACGAACACGAAGGCGACCACGCTCGCCGGCCCCAGCACGAAGCCCAGCGCGCTGTCTGACAGGTTGAAGCTCGCCTTGATCCGCTCTGCCAGCATGGCGCACACGGTGACATCGAAGAAATTGAGGAAGGTGGCGAAGATCACCACGAACAGCGCCCCTGAACCGGCGCGCTCCGATGGCCAGGGCAAAACCGGTGCCGCTTTGGTGGCGGCGGTGCTGTCTTGCTCGGATGCCAAATTGGCGACTGGGGCAATTGCCATGGGCCGGTCCTCTTCCTGTCAATTGCTGTAGTTGGCGACAGGCAGGCCTGCGCCCGCTTGCTCTTGCCCGGATTGCATCGCTAGTGAATGATGCAGGTCAAACAGCTGTCGCCATTTGTCGCAGATGCGGAATTGGCTCTGACCAGGAGAGGAAACACAGTGAAATATCCGGAAAATTACGCCCAGGACCGTGCCGAGATCGAAGACCTGATGGCGCGCTACCTTATGGCGATGGATTACAACGATTTCGATACTTACGCCGACACCTTCTGCGAGGATGGCACGCTCGACTACGCCACCGGGATCATCACCGGCCGCGAGAACATCCGCGCCGAATCGAAGGCCTTCAAGGAACGCGTCGGCAAGATGTTTACCGACATTGATGGCGAGCCGTCGTTGCTGCGCCACGTGTTGTGCCATTCGACCATCCGCGTCGAGGGCGACCTGGCCTGGCACACCGGTTTCTGGTTCGAATTCGACAATGGCGGCGAGCGCAACGCAGCCGGGCGCAAGACCATCCTGATGGGCACCTACGGCATCTACGAAGACCAGCTGAAGCGCGTCGATGGCGAATGGAAGTTCTACTACCGCAACATCCGCAATGAATTCCTCGAAGGGCGCGACAGCGGCACGGTCAATCCGGTGCTGGCGATGGACGCGGCGGCGGAAAAAGCGATCGGGTGAAGGTGCTGTTCATGCGCGGCGGACTAGCGGGCGAGGCATGAAACGCCTTGCCATCCTGTCCGCCGCGATCATTTCCTGCGCTGCGCCGCTCGCCGCGCAAGAGGCGGGCCCCGTTCGCCTCAGCCTTAAACACCGCATGCTGGTGCGCTGTTCGGCAGCGTTTGCGCTGGCCGCCTTCGGCCAGGAAAACGGCAACCCGCAGGCACAGCAATTTCCGCCGCTGGAAGATCGCGGCAAGGAATTCTTTGTGCAGGCCAGTGCGCGGGTGATGGACGAGGCCGGATTGACCTTCGAACAGATCGAGGCGCAGCTTTCGCAAGAGGCGCAGGATATCTGGGACAATGGTGACCTGCCGCGGGTAATGCCCGCATGTCTGCAACTTCTTGACCAATCAGGATTGTAGTCAGACCGTGCTTGCGGCAAGATCGGGACAGCATGTGGACGCTCTATCATTTCCCTCTCTGCCCTTTTTCGCGCAAGACCCGACTCGCGCTGAGCGAGAAGGAAGTGGGCTTCGATCCGGTCAGCCTGTACCCGTGGGATGCGCCTGACGATTTCTATCAGCTCAATCCCGCAGGCCGCGTGCCGGTGCTGCATGACAAGGGCGCGCGCATCACGCTGGTCGATAGCCAGGCGATCTGCGAATATCTGGAAGAGACGGTGGACCGCCGCCCTCTGGTGCTGGGCAGCGCGGTGCAGCGGGCCGAGATCCGCCGCCTTGTCGCCCTGTTCGACCAGATCTTCTATGCCGATGTCGCTCACCCGCTGCTGCACGAAAAGCTGAAGAAGCGGCTGGTGCTGCGTGCCGCGCCCGATTCCGGCGTGCTGCGCAGCGCGATGCGGCTGGCGCACGAACATCTCGATTACCTCGACTGGCTCGTCGGCTCACGCAAATGGCTCGCGGGCAGCCAGCTCAGCCTTGCCGATTTTGCCGCCGCCGCGCAGCTTTCCGTGATCGACTATCTCGGCGGGCTCGACTGGAGCGGGCACGACGAGGCGCATGGCTGGTATCGCGTGATGAAGAGCCGCCCCAGCTTCGCCCCGCTGCTGGCAGACAAGATGGAAGGCCTGCCCGCGCCGCGCAGCTATGCCGACGTGAACAGCTGAGCGTCACCGCTTCTGACGAACATTTGGCCAATTGGCAGAGGATAAGTGACCGCACCGGTAACCTGCGGCGTTCACGCTGCGTTACGTTTGTCCTATGCATGGCAGATTGGGATATAGTGACTGCTCGCACAGCCTTCCCTGTGCTGCGCGGCTGACGGGTCGGAAGGGGCCAGATGGCAGGTAAAAGGGGCTCGCGCTCCAGATCATCGCGAACGAAGCAGTCCGCACCGGCTGCTAAACGCGGCTGGAAGGCCGTGTTCTGGCTGTGGTTCAAGCGCCTGTTCATGGCCGGCGTTGCGGTCGGCATCCTCGGTGCCATCGCGCTCGGCACGGCGGTGTTCTTCGCCGCGCGCGACATGCCGTCCTATTCCGCGCTGATGTCCAGCCAGACCGGCCAATCGATCATCGTACGTGCGCGCGACGGGACGGAGATCGTCTCGCTCGGCCTTTCCTACGGCGAATGGCTGCATGATGATGAAATCCCGGCCGTGATGAAGCAGGCGATGGTCAGCGTGGAGGACCACCGCTTCTATTCGCATTTCGGCATCGATCCGCTGGGTCTGGCTCGCGCGGTCTACAACGCCTTCAGCGAGGACCGGCAGGTTTCCGCCACCTCCACCATCACCCAGCAGCTGGCGCGCAACATCTTCCTCAATTCCAACCGCTCGCTGGATCGCAAGATCAACGAGGCGGTGCTGGCGATGGCGCTGGAATACAATTTCTCGAAGGAGCAGATCCTCGAGCTGTACCTGAACAAGGTCTATTTCGGCGGCGGCGCCTATGGTATCGATTCCGCCAGCCGCAAGTTCTTCAGCCATTCCGCCCGCGAGCTGAGCCTGGAGGAAGCCGCGATCATCGCCGGGCTGGTGAAGGCGCCCAGCCGCTATTCCCCCACTGCCGATATCGATGCTGCGGTCAGCCGCGCGAACGTGGTGGTGGGCCAGATGGTCGCCTATGGCGATCTCGACCCGTCGCTGGCGCGGCAGGTTGATGTCGATGCGGTGAAGCTGCGCGAGGAATCTGGCCAGAACTCGATCCGCTATTTCACCGATTACGTGCTGCCGCAGCTCGATCTGCTGCTGGCCGGCGACACCTTCGAGCCGATCGAGGTGTGGACCACCATCGATACCGGGATGCAGGCGGCAGCGACCACGGCCATCCAGTCCAACGTGCCGGGCAGCGATACGCAGGGTGCGCTCGTCAGCCTGGACCGCGACGGGGCGATCCTCGCCATGGTCGGCGGCACCGATTATGTTTCCAGCAATTACAACCGCGCGGTAACTGCGCTGCGCCAGCCGGGCTCGTCGTGGAAGCTGTTCGTTTATCTTGCCGCGCTTGAAGCGGGATATGTGCCCAGTTCGCCCGTGAAGGACGGGCCGGTGACTATCGACGGCTGGAGCCCGCGCAATTCCAACGGGCGCTTCACCGGCGACATCGACGTGCGCACCGCCTTTGCCTATTCGGTCAATACGGTGGCAGCGCAGCTTGGCAATGAAGTGGGCTTTTCCAACGTTGCCAACATGGCGCGTCGCTTTGGCATCACCTCGGAGATTTCAACCTACCCCTCGATGGTGCTTGGCACGAACGAGGTGCGCCTGATCGACATGACGCGCGCCTTTGCGGCAGTGTCCGCCCGTGGCCATTCGGTCGAGCCTTACGGCATCATCCGCGTTACCACGGCGGATGGCGAGGAGCTCTACAAGCGGCAGGAACCGCGCAGCTATTCGCTGGTGCCGGACTATGTCGCCGCCGGGATCACCGACCTGCTGCAGACGGCGGTCAACACCGGCACTGGCCGCGCGGCGCAGATCGGCAGGCCGGTGGCAGGCAAGACCGGCACCACCAGCGACTACAAGGATGGCTATTTCGTGGGCTTCTCCAGCGGCATCACCACCGGCGTGTGGATGGGCCGCGATGACAATGCCAGCGTGGCTGGCCTGCAGGGCGGCACTGCACCTGCGCGCGCCTTTGCCGCTTTCATGCGCTACGCCGTGAAGGACCGTCCGGAAGAGGAGTTCGATACCGACCTGCAACTGCCCGAATGGCAGCTGGAGCCCGATGACGAGTTCTATTACGGTGATCCGGGCGATTATTTCTACATCGACGAGCAGGGCAATCTGATCGAGCCGGGTGGCGCCTCCTATGGCGATGGTGACCAGAGATCAGGCGATGCACCGCGCCCCGGCAGCACGCGCCAGGGTTCGTCGGTCCAGGGCAATACGGTAGACACCATGGGTCTGCCCGCTCCGCCGCAGGCTGCGGATGATGACTTCCTCGAACGGGCGACCGGCGGCGCGCTGCCGGGAGATGGTGCGCCCGGTAATGTGACGGTGCGGCGGGGGGCAGACCCGCCAAAGGGCGCTCCGTGATCTGTCAGTGAAGGCAAGCCAAAGAGAAGGGCCGCTCCCCCATTTCGGGAAGCGGCCCTTTCTCTTGTCGTAGGCCAGCGCATCGGCTGGTCTGTCTTGCCTAATTGTCAGTCGCCGCTGCGCAGGCGGATGGCAACAATGCGCGACGGCTGGTTGCGCGGGTTCACGCGCATCAGGATGGCGTCGCGGCCATCCTCGCGGACGGCGCGGATCTGGGCTTCGAGGTCTGCCTGTGTCAGCACCGGCTGGTAGTTGGCGGTCTCGATCACCATGCCGCGTGACAGGCCCTTGCGGGCTGCATCGGCATTGCTGTCGACTGCCAGGATCACCAGGCCTTCATAGTCCGCATTGCCCAGCTGGCGCGCGATGATCGGATCGATCTCGCGCACCCGCAGGCCCAGCACGTTCTCGATCAGCGCGCTTTCCTTCTCGGACTGCGGCGGTTCGGGTTCTTCCGCATCGGGGTTGAACTGCTGCGCTTCCATCTCCTCGCGGCTGGGGCGGCGGCCCACGGTCAGCGTAACGCGGTCACGCTCGCCATCGCGGATGAACTCCACTGGCACGCGCGTGCCCGGCGCGATGTTGGAGACGATGTAGGAGAGGCTCTCGTCCCGCGTCACGGCCTGGCCGTTCACGGATACGACCACGTCGCCGGCCTTCAGACCGGCCTTCTCGGCGGCTTCGCCCGGCTGCACGCCCTGTATCAGCTCGCCGCTGTTTTCCGGGATGCCCAGCGCATCGGCAAAGTCTTCATCCACCGGCACGATCTGCACGCCGAGATAGCCGCGCTGCAGCTCCTCGCCATTCATCAGTGCCTCGACGACAGGAGCCGCGACATTGGCAGGGATCGCAAAGCCGATTCCGACATTGCCGCCCGTGGGAGAGATGATGTTGTTGTTGATGCCGATCACGTTGCCGCGCATGTCGAACAGCGGACCGCCCGAATTGCCGGAATTGATGCTGGCATCGGTCTGGATGAAGCGGTCGAACGCGCCGCGGCGCCCGGTGGTGCGGTCAGTGGCGGAAATGATGCCGGCGGTAACCGTGCCGTCAAGGCCATAGGGGTTGCCGATGGCGATCACCCAGTCACCCACGCGCGCTTCGGTTGCGCCGCCCATGTGGACGAAGGGGAAGGCATCGCCGCGGGTGATCTTCAGCACGGCGATGTCGCTGTCGGGATCGGTGCCGACCAGTTCGGCCTCGTATTCCTCGCCGTTGGAGAGCTGTACCGTCACTTCTTCCAGCGTCAGCCGTCCATCGGGCCGCACCACGTGGTTGTTGGTGACGATGTAGCCATCGGCCGAGACGATGAAGCCCGAGCCGAGCGACTGGCCCTCGCGGGTGACGGACGAACCGCCGCGCCCCTCGATGGTCAGGCTCTGGCGGGTCGAGATGCCCACCACGGCAGGCATCAACGCCTGCGTCAGCTCGGCAAAGCTGGCTGGCGCGCCGGCAACGGGCACCGCGTCAGCGATCTGCATTTCATGGTTCTGAGCTACCTGAGCGCCTGCCGGAAAACCGGTAATCAGGCTGATGGCGGCCCCGCCGGCGAGCAGGGCCGAGGTGATGCCGTAAGAATATCGCACTGGCTTCACGTCCTTGTTCATCCTCTTGTTTCGTGTTCTCCGCCGCCTCCGCAAAGAGGGTGGCAGCAATGGCTTGGGTCCCGAGGTTGCAAACCTGCCAGACGTGCCTGAACAGGTTTTGAACGACAAATGTAGTCAGTCGTTCCCTTCAATCATTTCGCTATCAGCGTCCGCGGAATTGCCTCAGGTACTCGTTGTCGGGGCTCATGATGATCGCGCTTTCGCCGGCGCCGGTTTCGAAGGCCGAACGATAGGACTGCATGGCGCGGTAGAAATCGTAAAACTCCGGGTCCTTGTTATAGGCATCGGCATAGATGCGCGCTGCCTGGGCATCGGCTTCGGCGCGGATGATGCGGGCATCGCGGCGGCCACCGGCGCGGATGGTCTCCGCTTCTTCCAGCCTGTCCGATTCCATGCGGCTGAAGGCAGCCTGCAGCGGCGTGCCATCGGGCAGGTCAGCACGCTTGATGCGCACATCCAGCACCTGCGCGCCATATTGCCGGGCCGAACGGTCCAGCTGCGCGGTGATGTTGGTCATCGCCGTGGTGCGGGCATCGGACAGCAGGTCGGCAAAGGTGCGACGGCCCAGTTCCTGGCGCAGCACGGAGCGCAGGATCGGCTCCAGCTGGGTGCGCAGGCGGTTCTCGTCACCGGTGGTTTCTACCATCAGTACGGGATCGATGATGCGGAAGCGGGCATAGGCGTCCACTTCAAGACGCTGCTGGTCCACGGCCAGAACCTGTTCGCGTTCCATATCCAGATCGAGCACGCGGCGATCGACCATCTGCACCCGCTCATAGACCGGGATGCGGTACCAGATGCCGGCGCCGGTCTGGCCATAGGGGTCAGCCGGATCGAAGCGGTTGATGGTATAGACCGGCTGACCAGCGCGGATCTTCACGCCCTGGTGCGTTTCGGGCACCACCACAAGGGTGCTCAGGCCAACGGCGATAGCTGCGACCACCGCCATGATGGTGAACTTGTGATTCTCCCACATGTTACTGGCCTCCCGCAGGTTGTGCTTGCGGAACCGCGTTTTGCTGAGCGCGGCGGCGGATTTCGGGGAGCGGCAGATACGGCGTCACGCCGTCCGCTTCCACGATGGTCTTGTCAGTCTGCGAAAGCACGGCTTCCATTGTCTCGTAATAGAGGCGCTGGCGCGTCACACGCGGAGCCAGGCGGTATTCCTCGTAGATATTGTCGAAGGCGGCGGCTTCACCCTGTGCTCGGGCGAGCTGCTGCTGTTCGTAACGGCGAGCATCGTTCATGTCGCGCTCGGCATCCTGGCGCGCGGCCAGCACGTCATTGAACGCCTCGATCACGGCGGCAGGCGCGTCGGTCTTCTCGATTTCGATACCCTGCACTTCGATGCCCGATTCCAGCGCATCGAGCACTGCCTGCATGTTGGTGCGCACGTTCAGTTCGATATTGGCGCGGCCTTCACCGGTCAGCACCGTATCGAGATCCTGCTCGGCAATTGCTGCGCGCATCGCGGCTTCCGCCACTTCGTTCACCGTATCTTCCGGATCAGCCAGCTGGAAGCGGAACAGCGTCAGGTCCTTGATGTTCCAGCGGATAAGGTATGACAGGTCGACCAGGTTCTGGTCAGCGGTGAGGATCAACTTTTCTTCCTGCGCGCTCTCGGGAATGCGCTCCAGCCGGATCTCGCTCACGTTCTCCACGTCCACAACATGCAACGGCCAAGGCAAGGTGAAGTTGGTGCCCGGATCAAGGTCATGCGAATATCGGCCGCCCAGCCATGTCACCACGGCGCGTTCCTGCGGCTGGATGAAGTGCACGCTGGAGAAGAACAGCCAAACGGCAGCTATGCCCGCTGCGGCCAGCGGCAACCAGTTGGCACCGCCCGGAGGGGTGGGAATGCGGAAATTGGAGCCACCGCCACCGCCGCCGCCAGCGCGGCGTGGACCTTCGGGGCCACGGTTCTTGAAGATATCCTCTATCGAAGCGGAACGGCGCGGGCGATCGCCCTGTCCGCCGCCGCCGCCACCGGGAAGCCACGGATTGCGCGGGCCGTCATTGTTGCCGCCGCTGCCGCCTTCGCTGCCGGGCTGGCTATCGTCGGAAGGGCCATCGCCCCCGTCGTTTCCGCCACCGTTACCACCACTGGACACCGGCTTGCCCCAGGGATTGCGCTTTCCGGCCATGGCCAGTGCGATCCTTTCGATAAATCCGCCCGAACTCTGCATGCTAACCTGTATAGGAAGGAAATCAGCAAAAAACAGGGGAGGGGCGTGCAATTTTCGCTGCACGGCGCGCGAACAGTCGCTAGCAGGGGCGGCATGAGCAGTACCGAAGCAATCAAGCAAGCCATTCCCGCAGAACTTTCCGGCATGGTCCGGTCAGCGAAATTCGCTGACGGCGTGGCCACGATCATCGCTGACGCAGGCGGCCTTGGCCGCAGCGCGGCGGCGCAATTGCAGGCCGAACTGGAGCGATCCGTCGGCGCGGTCGAGGGCGTTTCCGAAGTGCGTGTGGCGCTGATGGCGGACAAGGTGAAGCGCCGCATCATCACCGTCGGTTCGGGCAAGGGCGGCGTCGGCAAGAGCACGCTGACCGCCAACCTCGCCGTGGCGCTGGCGAAGCTGGGCAAGAAGGTGGGCGTGGTCGATGCCGATATCTATGGCCCCAGCCAGGTGATGCTGCTTGATCCCGCGCGTGGCCGCCCGAAAGCGGAAGGCAACACGCTGATCCCGGTGGAGAGCGAATTCGGCGTGAAGCTGTTGTCCATGGCGCAGCTGGTCGAAGGCGGAAAGGCCATCGCGTGGCGCGGGCCGATGGTGGGGCAGGCGCTGGGCCAGATGATGGAAGCCGACTGGGGCGATGCAGAGCTGCTGCTGGTGGACCTGCCGCCGGGCACGGGCGACGTGCAGCTGACCATGATGCAGAAGTTCAAGCCTGATGGCGCGGTGATCGTCACCACCCCGCAGGACCTTGCGCTGATCGATGCGACCCGCGCGATTGACCTGTTCCGCCAGGCGCAGATCCCGATTGCCGGGCTTGTGGAGAACATGGCGGGTTATGCCTGCCCGCATTGCGGTGAAGTGTCCGATCCCTTCGGCGCTGGCGGGGCTGAAAGCGCAGCGCAGGCCATGGGCTATGACTTCCTCGGCCGCGTGCCGCTCAATATGGCGATCCGCGTTGCCAGCGATACCGGCACTCCGCCCGCTGCCAATGATGGCGAACATGGCGAGGCCTTCACCGAAATCGCCGCGCGGCTTGCGGTATGGCTGGACGCAGGGCAGGCTTAGGCTTGTGACGGAGGGAGCCGGGAAGTGAAGCTGACGCGGCGCAATGTGCTGGCAGGGGCCGCCGTAGGTGGCGGGCTGCTGGTCGCATGGTCCTTCCTCCCCCGCAATTACGACAGCCCGCTCAAGCCGCAGGAGGGCGAGACTGCCTTCGACGCCTGGCTCAAGATTGCCGAGGACGGCGTGATCACGGTCGCCGTACCGCAGCTGGAAATGGGGCAGGGCATCACAACGCTGCTGCCGCAGGTGGTGGCGATGGAACTGGGTGCGGACTGGCGGCAGGTGGGCGTGGAGCCTGCCCCCGTCAGCGGGGCCTATGCCAACTTCCCGCTCGCCGCGCGCTGGTCTGCCTTGTGGGAGCCTTCGATCCCGGCACTGGCGAGCGAGGCGGGCGATTACCTCGTGCGCGACTGGGCGCAGTCCAACCGCTTTACCGCCACCGCCGAAGGCCTCAGCATGGCGGCATATGAAATGCCGTGTAGGCAGGCTGCGGCTGCGGCGCGCGCCATGCTGGAAATGGCCGCAGCCGAGCGCTGGGACGTGCCGTGGGAGCAGTGCGATGCCGCAAACGGTTTCGTGATCCACGGCGAGAAGCGCCTGACCTTTGGCGAGCTGGCTGCAGAGGCGGCAGAGTTCACCCCGCCCGATCCGCCGCCGCTGAAGTCCGAACCGCCGCGTGATCCGGCCATGGCGGGCGCCGGGGATGACGAGGAGCCGGCCGCAGCCGAGATCGCTTTCCCGCGACTGGACCTGCCATCCAAGGTCGATGGATCATGGCAGTTTGCCGGTGACGTGCGCTTGCCCGACATGGTCTATGCCGCGATCCGCCACGGCCCGCGCGATCGCTCCGAACTGACGGGCTATGACGTGGACAAAGCCGCTGGCAATCGCGGGCTGGTGGGCATTGTGCGCGGCAAGCGCTGGCTGGCGGCTGCGGCCACCAACTGGTGGGCGGCGGAACAGGCGCTCACCGCCATGAACCCGCGCTTTGCGGCAGAGAATATCGTCCGCTCTGAAAGGCTGGAGGCGGCGCTGGACAATGGCGTGCGGCGCGGCACGGCGCAGCGTATCATCGAACGCGGTCAAGGCGATGCGGCCTACAGCCCGGACTTTGCCCTGCGCTACGACATTGCGCCCGCCATCCATGCCACGCTGGAAACCGCTACCGTCACCGCGCGCCTGTCTGACGGGCGGCTGGAGCTGTGGATGGCGACGCAGGCCCCCGAAGCTGCGCGTGAGGCGGCAGGCAAGGCCATCGGCCTCTCGCTGGGCGACGTGGTGCTCTATCCCATGCCCGCAGGCGGCAGTTTTGACCGGCGGCTGGAGCATGACCAGGCGATAGAGGCAGCACTGATTGCGCGCGAGATCGGCAAGCCGGTGCAGCTTGTCTGGGCGCGCGGCGAGGAGCAGCTGGCCGCCCATCCGCGCCCGCCCGCTGCCGGTTTGATCGGCGCGCAGCTGACGGCGGAAGGCCGCATCAACGCCATGCGTGTGCGCGTGGCCGTGCCGCCCGCCGCGCGTGAATTCGGCAAGCGCCTGTTCGCCAATTACACCAGCTGGGCCGCGATCGAGGCGGTGAAAGGTGAGGGCGATCCGATGGCGGTGGAGGGGCTCGACATGCCCTATGCCATTCCCGATCTTGCAGTGGACCACATCCCCGTCGAACTGCCTCTCGCTGCCGGGCGGATGCGCGGCAATGCCCATGGGCAGACCTGCTTTATGCTCGAAAGCTTCCTTGATGAGCTGGCAGTGCGCGGCGGGCATGAACCGATGAGCTATCGCATCGCCATGCTGGGGCAGGATGCGCTGCTGGTGGATTGCCTGCAACGTGCCGCGCGGCTGGCGGAATGGGATGGCGGCACGCGCGGCAGCGGGCAGGGGCTGGCATGCCACCGGATGCAGTGGGGCAATGCCACTGGCCGCATCGCGGTTATCGCCACGGCAGCGGCAGGCGAAGGCGGCGTGCGCGTCAGCCGTATCCACGCGGCAGTGAACATCGGCCGGGTGGTCAACCGCGACATCGCCTTGCAGCAGATCGAGGGCGGCCTGCTGTTCGGCCTCGGCAATGCGCTGGGCTGCGCCACCGGCTATGACGAAGGCCGCCCCAGCGCGCAGCGGCTGGCAGA
This sequence comes from uncultured Sphingomonadaceae bacterium, assembly GCA_964467715.1. Lineage (GTDB taxonomy): Bacteria > Pseudomonadota > Alphaproteobacteria > Sphingomonadales > Sphingomonadaceae > Alteraurantiacibacter. The sequence goes on along the minus strand of CAYXTJ010000010.1, from coordinate 8,873 downwards.
CCTGCAATTGCCGACACTGGCTGATTCCCCGCGCATCACTGTGGAACTGGTGGAGAGCAGCGACGAAAGCTTTGACCCTGGCGAAATCGGCGTTCCCGCCGTCGCGCCTGCGGTGGCCAACGCGCTGTATTCCGCCACCGGTTTGCGCCTGCGCCGCCTGCCGCTGCTTTCGGGCGGGCTTTAAGGCGGTAGTGCAATGATGGCGGTTCCGGCTAAGGCCACGGCATGACCTGGCAGAAACAGCAACTTCCGGCAGACCATCCCCCCGTCAAGACCGGCGGCGTGGGTGTGTTGCTGGTCAATCTCGGCACGCCCGATGCGCCCACGCCCAAGGCGGTGAAGAAGTATCTTGGCGAATTCCTGTCAGACCCGCGCGTTATCGAGATCCCGAGCCTTGTCTGGCAGCCGATCCTGCGCGGCGTGATCCTGAACGTGCGCCCGAAGAAAAGCGCCCATGCCTACGAACAGGTTTGGACCGAAAAAGGCTCTCCGCTGGCTGCCATCACGGCTGAGCAGGCGGAAAAGCTGCAGCACATGCTGGGTGACGGCGTGCGGGTGGATTGGGCGATGCGCTATGGCAATCCCTCGATCCCCGACAAGCTGAAGGCGATGATGGATGCTGGCTGCGAACGGATCGTGCTCGCCCCGCTCTATCCGCAATATTGCGGGGCAACGACCGCCACCCTGGTGGACAAGGCGAGCGAGGCGCTGGGCACGATGCGCTGGCAGCCGAGCTTGCGTGTCATGCCGCCCTATCACGATGATCCGGCCTATATCGCGGCGCTTGCGGCAGACCTTGGAGCGCAGCTCGATGCGCTTGCCTTCAAGCCCGAAGTGCTGCTGCTATCCTTCCACGGGATGCCACAGCGGACGCTGGAACTGGGCGATCCCTATCACTGCCACTGCATGAAGACCGCGCGCCTCCTCGAAGTGGCGCTTGCGCGGCCCGATATCCGCATGGTCACCACTTTCCAGAGCCGCTTCGGCCGCGCCAAATGGCTGGAGCCTGCCACCGATAACACGCTGGAAGAAGAAGCGCGCAGCGGCACTCGCCGCCTCGCCATCGCAGCACCGGGCTTTTCGGCAGATTGCCTCGAAACGCTGGAAGAGCTTGCGATCCGCGGGCGCGAGCAGTTCACCGGAGCTGGCGGCGAGGAATTTGCCGCGCTGTCCTGCCTCAACGCAGGCGATCACGGCATGGCCATGCTGGAAACGCTGGTGAAGCGCGAACTGGCAGGCTGGATTTAAGCGCCAACACGCGCCACATGACCGGTCGGTGACGGAATACCTGTTCCTTTTTGCAGTGGTCTTCGCGATCAACCTGCTGCCCGCATTCGGGCCGCCGACATGGTCCGTGATCGTGATGTTCGGCTTGTCGACCGACCTGCCCATTCCCGGCATCGTGGTTGTCGGCGCGCTGGCGGCTGCATTTGGCCGCTTCCTGCTGGCGCACGGCTTTCGCCTGCTGTCCTTCCGGGTGTCGGAGGAGACCAAGTACAACCTCGCCGCCGCACGATCCGCCTTCATGCGCAAGAAGCATCACGGATGGGCAGCGCTGGGCCTGTTTGCCTTGTCGCCGGTGCCGTCCGCGCAATTGTTCGCCGCCATCGGCCTCACCAATATCCGCATCCTGCCTTTCACGGCTGCTTTCTTCGCGGGGCGGCTGGTATCCTATTCGATCTATGCCGGTTCCGCGCATCTTGTGGCAGAGGAACTGACGCTGGCGGACACCTTCCGCGAAGCGCTCACCAGCCCCTGGGGCATCGCTTTCCAGATCGCCATGCTGGCGATGCTCGTGGCGCTGGCCAAGATACCCTGGGCGAAGATTTTCGGTCCGGCGGATGAGGAGCAGAAGGAAAGTTGAGCCTTATTGGGCTTCCTGCATTTCCTGAAAACGCTGCTGCACCTCAAGAAGCTTGTCGCGCGTGGCATAGCGGGTGACCACATTTGTGACGACGCTGCCGCTGAGGTTCGGCATGGCAATCAACATCCGGTCTGCCGGCTCGAATGTCCAGCGCACCAGCAAGCCGATGTTTTCCTGCACGCATTCATATGTTTCGGGCACGCCTGTTGCTTCGCGGGCAGCATCGATCATTGCCTGTGCCGCATCCGGCCCGTTGCCGTCCTGCTCCACCACCAATGTCGAGGCGAAGGGATCGTGGAAGCCAAAGACGTATCGCGACCGGTCGATGCCCATCGCACTCAGCCTAGCGGCATCGCCATCTAGCATGGCTTGTCCTAATGCCGCGCAGGCACGGTCCTGCCGGTCTTGTTCCATCTGCTCCCGGCTGGCGCGTTCCTCAGCGCTTTCGGCACGGCGTTCAACAAGGACTGGTGGCGCAGGCGGCGGAATGCTTGGTAGCGGGGGATTGGCGGCCAGAGCAGCGATGGTGGCAGGGTCCTGAAACTCCGCGATCGAAACGTAGGGTGAGCCAGCCTCGTGGCCGAAAATGACTTTATAGTCGCCATCCTTGCAACGCATCACGGTGCGGAACAGGCGGAAGTCATCGCCCAGCGATCCTTCTGTTACTTCGCTGACGGTGCAACCGAGCATCCGGTCCACGAATTCACGCTGGGTGGTGACGATACGCGGTCCGCCCGAAAGGCTCTCGACAACATCGATACGTCCTGCTGCTGCATCTTTGTTGCCTGCGGCAAGGTCAACCAGCAGCGCCTGCAACGGGGCAGGGTATTTAACCTGCTCCTGCGCGCTGGTGGGGGAGGCAAGTGCGAATATGGCGGCAGGGGCAAGCGCAGCGATGCGCAGCGGGCATCCGGGCAGGTCGATCCATTTGTTCATGCGGTAATGCGTATCGCGCCGATCAGCAACGCGCCACCCGAAAAAATACCGCGCTATCAGAAGTCTATCGCGATCCCGTCCTTCACCCAGTCGCCATAGCGGGTGGGGGACAGCTCCTCTTCGTCCTTCGCCTTCGACGGTGCTGGCGGCGGGTCGTTGCTCCAGTGGGCGGGCTTGGTGAAGCCTTCGGGACGTTTGGTTGCGCGTTTCATAGCCGCACCAACATGGGCGCACTGGCGCTTCTTGGCAATGGAGCCTAAGGGCCGTGGCAATGTCGAAACGTCCGCAATTCCTTTATGACACCCCCGCCGGCCTGCCCGCGCGGCTGGCTGCGCTCAAACTGCTCGATGCGGTGTTCCGCCGTGGTGAAACGCTCGACACGGCAGAAAGCGGCGCGCTGCGCGGAGTGGACAGTCAGGCAGACCGCGCGCTGGCCCGCGCGCTGGCCGGTGAAGTGTTACGCTGGCTGGTCGATCTCGATGCGCTGATCGACAGCGCGATGAAGAAGCCGCTGCCCGATGATGCCAAGCCGCGCATGGTGCTGCGGCTGATGCTGGCAGGCTGGCTGCGGCTGGAAACCCCGCCGCACGCGGTGATCGCCACCGGTCTTGGCCTTCTGGCGGGCGGTCCGCGCAGGCTTGCGCATGGCGTGTTCTCCACGCTGACTAGGCGCGAGGTTTCGCTGCCGGATGTGCCGACATTGCCCGATGCGGTGATGATGCGCTGGCAGGGCAGGGCCTTCGATATCGCGCCCGGCCTGGTCGCCCCGCCGCCGCTGGACCTGACCCTGCGCGATCCTGCGCAGACCGCCGAAATGGCAGAAAGGCTTGGCGGCACCAGCCTGATGCCGGGCCACATCCGCTTGCCGCGCGGGCAGGCTGTCGAGCAGCTCGAGGGTTTCGCAGAAGGGGCCTTCTGGGTGCAGGACCTTGCTGCATCGCTCCCCGCGCGGCTGCTTGGCGAGGGCAAGGGCCGCCGCGTGCTGGACCTGTGCGCCGCGCCCGGCGGCAAGACGCTGCAACTCGCCGCTGCCGGTTGGGATGTTACCGCGCTCGATGTCAGCAAGAAGCGGCTGGAGCGCCTGCACGAGAACCTTAGGCGGACCGGGCTTTCCGCGAAGGTCGTGGTGGCAGATGCGCTGGAATGGCAGCCCGATGCGCCCTTCGATGCGATCCTGCTTGATGCGCCGTGCACCGCCACGGGCACCTGCCGCCGCCATCCCGAAGTGCTCCACCGTGTCAGCCACAACCACGTGCTGGAGATGGCCGAACTGCAATCCGCGCTGCTCGAGCGCGCGCAGGGCTGGCCTGCCGATGGTGGCCAGCTGGTTTTCGCCACCTGTTCGCTGGAGGAAGAAGAAGGCGAACAGCAGGCAGACAATGTTGCGCTGGCGGCTGATCCGATCCGTGCAGAGGAGCTTCCCGCCGAACTTGCGCCCGCGGCCGAAGGCTGGCTGCGTACCCATCCCGGAATGCTGGCCGAACAGGGAGGGCTGGACGGTTTCTTCATCGCCCGCTGGCGCAAAGGCTAGGCATTCTGCCGCCTGCATTTGTTAAGGCGAAAGTAACCATACCCGCAAATCCTATGGCGACCATATCGGCGTAGGAGATTGCCTATGGCAGTACCTGCGCGCTCCGAATCCCCGCTGGCCACCCGCACTCCGCGTGTGGGTGCGGCCAATGATGGCTACGGCAGCCTGATGGGCATGGGTGCCCCGCGCAAGAAGAAGAAGCCCATCCTCGTCCTCGATGCTGATGAAATCGCCAAGGCCTATCTGGAGATGGTTGCGGGCGGTGCGCAGATCATGGAAGAGGCGGCTGATTCCGATTACGTCGAGCGTCCGCGCGCGCCTTCAAGCCTGCTCGGCCTTGCGCCGATGGATGCGGACGACGCCGAGGCCGAGGATGCTTCCGCCTATCCGCCCATTCCCGATGCTTCAAGCTGGGATAATGAGGACGAGGCGCCGCTGCCGCAGATCCCGGAAGACTTCACTGACGAAGGCGAGCTGGACGAGGAACCAGAAGAGGCTGAACAGGCCTACAACCTCGATCACCTGCTGCGTCCGTCCTCTGCCGAGCGCGAGGAACAGGAAGAAGATCGCGAGAGCGTGATCCCCTCGATCGAGGAACAGCTGAAACGCATGCGCGCGCTGCCCACCGCCTTGTCCGAGGAAGAGGCTGCGGCGCAGGAGCCCTTCATGCAGGAGCCGATCGCCGAGGAAACAGCCGCCCCGCAGCGTGTCGGGCCGATGGAGCGCCTCAACCAGATGGGCTTTGGCGCGGATGGCTTCGGCCTGTCCTCTGGCAGCAGCGCCGGACCCGAGGAGGATTGGGCCGCGAGTGACTGGGATGATAAGGAGCCGGCTACGCAAGAGCCGCTCGACCTGACCGGCCATGATTTCGCTGACGAACCTGCCGAGGCCGGGGAAGACGAACCTTTCGAGCTGGAGATCGAGGCAGAGCCTGACTTCGAGCCGGAACCGGAGCCTGAACCCGAACCGGCTTTCGAGCTGCAAGACCATGTCGAAGCGGTCCACCATTTCGACGATGTCGACGATGCTCCGGACTTCTCGTGGATTGAGCCGGAAGAGCGCCGCCAGCTGCATATCGCATCGGGCGAGCACAGCAGCCTGTGCGCACGGCTGGTGCAGGCCGACGAGGACGAAGGCGAAGCACCACAGCCCTCGCTTTTGCAACGCTTCACGAACTGGCTTGCGGGCCTGTTCGGCCGCTGATCAATCCTCGCTCTTTTCAGCGCGCCACAGCCAGAACAGCATCAACGCCATGCCCACAAGGCAGACCAGCCATGTCCAGCTGGCCCTTACCAGCAGCGGCAGGGCAAGCAGCGCCGTGGCGAAGATGGCGAAGAGCCAGGCATCGACAGGCTTCATCGCGCCCGCCGCCTGATAGAATAGCAGGCGCCCGACCATGATCATGCCCACCATGCCGATGGTAAAGAGCGCGACCCATTTCACGCCCTCGTCCATCACCTCGACGGCTGTCACCCCTTGACCTTGCTGGCAAAGCTCCTGCGCAATTTCATCAGCTTGGGCGGGATCACGGCGAGGCAATAGGGGTTCCGCTGGCCTTCGCCCTGCCAGTATTCCTGGTGGTAATCCTCTGCCGGATACCATGTGGCGGGGCCTTCGATTGTGGTCACCGCGCTTTCGCCTGCATGGCCATCGTTCCAGCGCGCGATGGCAGCCTCTGCTTCTGCTTTCTGCTCATCATCGAGCGGGAAGATGGCGCTGCGGTATTGCGTGCCCACGTCATTGCCCTGTCGGTTCAGCTGGGTCGGGTCATGCGTGCCCATGAACATGTCATAGATTTCGGTCAGCGAAACCACGTCAGTATCGAAGGTGACCTTGATCCCCTCGGCATGGCCCGTGGTGCCGGTGCAAACCTGCTTGTAGGTCGGGTCCGCCACGCTGCCGCCGATATATCCGCTTTCGACGGCGGAAACGCCGATGACATCGTTGAACACCGCTTCGGTGCACCAGAAGCACCCGCCGGCGATGATCGCCTGTTCGCTTGCCATGTACATGTCTCCTTGTTGTGCTTGAAGATGGGGACGAAAGTGCCTGTTGTCATCCTCCGGCAGCAAGCTAGGCTGACGGCCATATCGGTTGTCCGGGAGAGACCCTCATGGGTAAGCTTGTCCTGCTTGTTGCCGCCACGGCGATAACCGTTTCCTCGCCTGTCATGGCGCAATCCACCGGAGAGCGCATCTTGCGCGGCGTGATTGGCCAGCTGCTGGGCGAGGAAGAGCAGCCCGCGCAGGAGGAGGAGCAGGTCGAACAGCCAGTCATGATCGACATGACGCCGATGGAAGCGGCCCTGAAGCACGAACGCCGCGATGAAGACCGTGCCCGCGATGTCCATCGTCATCCAGAACAGACCATCAATTTCTTCCGCATCGAGCCGGGCATGACCGTGGAGGACTACATGCCCGCAGGTGGCTGGTACGCCAGGATCATGATCCCCTACCTCGGCCGCAACGGCACCTATATCGGCCTCAACCCGCGGCTGGACGATCGCTTCGCAACCGGCGGATACTGGGCTTTATCGCAATGCCTCCACCCGCATTCCCAACGATGCAGGCAGCTGGGTGGGGATCGAAGGCGCCCGCGTCTACGGCCTCAACACCGATGACGAGATGGACAATTGGGAAGGCGTGGCAGACCGCGTCACCATCTTCCGCGAAATCCATAATATGCGTCGCTTCGGCTGGTTCCACGAATCGATGGTTGCCATCCGGCATATGCTGAAGGCTGATGGGCTTGTGGGTGTGGTACAGCATCGCGCGCGCCAATGCGCCGGTGTCCTATGTGCTGGGCGACAATGGCTACCAGAAGCAGGACGATGTGGTGGCGCTGTTCGCGCTTTATGGCTTCGAGCTTGTCGATTCGAGCGAGATCAACGCCAACCCGCGCGATCCCGCCAACTGGGAAACCGGCGTGTGGTCGCTGCCGCCGTCCTACAACGGAGCCCGCGAAGGCACTTCGGAATACCGCCGCCGCACCCAGATCGGCGAGAGCGACCGGATGACGCTGCTGTTCCGAAAGGTGCAATAGGCACGCACCCGATTTACACGCACGAGGCGGGGCAATAGAGGCGATGGCCATGACCAAGCTAACCGTCGCCGCCTTGCAGCTCGCCCTCGGATCAGAAGACGAATCGGAAAACATCGCTGCCGTTTCCGCCCTCGTCGAGGAAGCTGCGGGCAAGGGCGCGCAGGTGATCCTGCCGCCGGAGCTGTTTTCCGGCCCCTATTTCTGCCGCGAGGAGAAGGACGAGTTCTTCGCGCTGGCGCGCCCCACCGCAGAGCATCCCTCGGTCATCGCCATGCAGGCGCTGGCCGCAAAGCTGGGCGTGGCGATCCCGACCAGCTTCTTCGAACGCGACGGGCACCACTATTACAACACGCTGGCGATGATCGATGCCCAGGGCGAGATCCAGGGCACCTATCGCAAGAGCCATATCCCCGACGGGCCGGGCTATGAGGAAAAGTTCTATTTCCGCCCCGGGAATGACGGGTTCAAGGTTTGGGATATCCCCACCGAAAGCGGCACGGCGCGCATCGGCATCGGCATCTGCTGGGACCAGTGGTATCCCGAAACCGCCCGCTGCCTGGCGCTGAAAGGCGCGCAGGTGCTGCTCTATCCTACTGCCATCGGTTCAGAGCCCAAGGATGCCGAGATGGACACCAGCCGCATGTGGCGCCGGGCGATGATCGGCCACGCGGTATCCAACTGCATGCCGGTGGTTGCCGCCAACCGCATCGGCCACGAAGGTTCGCTGGAAGCGGGCAACAATTTCTACGGCCACAGCTTCATCTGTGACGAATGGGGCGATTACATTGAGGAATTCGGGCGCGAGGAGACTGGGGTGTTGGTCGCCACGCTGGACCTTGAAGCCGCGCGCAAGCACCGCGCCAGCTGGGGCTTTTTCCGCGATCGCCGTCCGCAGCTTTACGGGCGGATTGCGGAGGATATTTGAACACCCACCTCTATCTCGTCGCGCTTGGATCCAACCAGCGTCACCCGGTCTTCGGCCGACCGTGCGATGTGCTGGGGCTGGCGACAGAGCTGCTCGACGAGACGCTGGGCACGGTGCTGGCCTTGTCACCCATCATCGAAACCGCGCCGGTCGGCCCCTCGCTACGCCGCTATGCCAATGCAGCCTTGGTGCTGGAAAGCGAACTGGCCCCGTCTGGCCTGCTCGATTGCCTGCAGGAAGTCGAAGCCGCGCTGGGCCGCAAGCGGATGGGCCAGCGCTGGCGTTCGCGCACGCTGGACCTTGATATCGTGCTGTGGTCCGGCGGGATCGTGGCGGAAAAGGACCTGCAAATCCCCCACCCGCTGTTTCGCGAGCGGGACTTCGTGCTTGGCCCTGCCGCCGCCATCGCGCCCGGCTGGTGCGACCCGGTGACCGGCCTGACCGTCAAACAGCTATATGCCCGCTTGACCCGCCATCGCCCCGTCCCTAGGTGACGCGTCCGGATACCGATATCCCTTTTGGGGCCCTTAGCTCAGTCGGTAGAGCAACTGACTTTTAATCAGTAGGTCGCTGGT
>CAYXTJ010000009.1:0-33826 GCA_964467715.1 uncultured Sphingomonadaceae bacterium | reverse complement strand
TGTCAAGCAACCTGAATTCAACACGCCGCAAGATCCTCTCGGCTGCATGGGCGCTGCTCGAAGCGCAGGAGCCGGGAAAAGTGCGGCTGGGAGATATCGCCAAACGGGCCGGGATCAGCCGTCAGGCGCTCTACCTGCACTTCGCCAACCGGGCGGACTTGCTGGTTGAAACCGCCCGTTACATCGATGCTGAAAAGGACATCGATGGCAGGCTCGCAGCCAGCCGCAACGCCACCTCCGGCCGTGAGAGACTGCGCGCCTGTTGTAATGCATGGGCCGGATATTTGCCTGAAATACAGGGGGTTGGCCGCGCCTTCATGGCAATGGAGCACAGCGACAAGGACGCGCGCGCCGCCTGGGCAGACAGGATGGGCGCGCTGCGCGAAGGCTGCGCTGCAGCGGTTGCTGCGCTGTCAGAAGACGCGGACCTCAGCGTTGCCCTGTCTCCTGCCGAAGCGACGGATGTCCTGTGGACGCTGATGTCCCTGCGCAACTGGTTGCAGCTCACGCAGCAATGCGGATGGACGCAGTCACGCTATCAAGAATGGCTGGTGGACAGCGCGGAGCGACTGCTCCTGAAAAGCTGATCAGGCTTCGTGGTCGTTCCAGCGCCAGGCGATCTCTGTCGTCGCGGGGCCGTTTTCGAGCATCTGCTCTGCCAATTCGAGCGCTTCGGCAAAGGCCTCTGCGCCGCTTTCGGCATCGCTTGCTGCACCGGTCACCTCGCTGCGGGCGCGGCGTGACATCAGGAAGATGTTGCGGGTCGTTTCGCCCTGTGCGGCAACGTCCTCAGCCACGCGCTGGCCACCGGTGGTGACCGGCTGCTGGCCTTCGGGCACGCCGGCAAGGCGATAGCTGCCATCAGCGCCAGTCACCGCTTCCTTCCCATCCGCGCTCACCACCACGCCCGCAACCGGCAGGCCGCGCTGGTCATAAACCGTGCCTGCAACCTCACCCGCCGTGGCGGAAAGGGAAGCGCCCAGCGAGAGGATGGCAGCGATGACGGCGGCTTTGCGCAAGTTTCGCGACCTGTGGTTCGTGGACGCGAATCGATTTTCGCGCCTGAACCCTCCCCAAAGACGAGCAATGTGATGGCTGCATTACAGTTGCGGTCACAGCCCTGTCACAGCACCCTAGCCCAACGCCTCCAGCACCAGCGCGCTGGCACGCTCGCCGATCATGATCGACGTGGCGTTGGTGTTGCCTTGCGGGAGCGTGGGCATCACCGATGCGTCTGCCACCCACAGCCCGTCCACGCCCTTCACCCGGCAATCGGGCGTTAGCACGGCCATCGCATCATCGGCCGCGCCCATCTTTGCCGTGCCCACCGGGTGATACATCGGGATCGTTGCCGCGCCGATAAACCCACGCAGAGCTTCGGGCGCGGTGACATCGGGACCGGGGCGAACTTCGCTGGTTACCGTTCCGGCAAGCGCAGGCTGGCCCATGATCCGCCGCGCGATCTGCAAGCCTTCGACCAGCTGAGCGGCATCATCCTCGCCTCCGATAAGCTGATGGTTGATGACGGGCGGCGCATCGGGATCGTTGGCAGCAAGAGTTATCGCGCCGCGATTGGACGGGCGCATCAGGCCGACCAGGGTGGTCACCGCGCTGCCCGGACGCAGGGCAAGGTTGCCTTGCGGGGTGATGTCAAAGGCAAAGGCGCTGAAGGCGAGCTGGATGTTGGGCACTTCCAGCCCTTCGCGGCTCTTCACGAAGGCCTGCGCGTGGCCGATGCCGGTAGTCAGCGCGCCGGAACGGCCAAACAGGAAGGACAACACGCTCTTAACGCCTGCCAGCCCGCGCGCATCATTGTTGAGCGTGTGGGCCGTCACCTCGTTCACAAGGTGCACTGCCGGGTGTTCCTGCAGGTTCTGACCCACGCCCGGCGAATCCGCGACAACCGCGATGCCATGTTCGCGCAGATGGCCAGCCGGGCCGATGCCGGACAGCATCAGCAGGCGCGGCGTGTTGAGCGCGCCTGCTGACAGCACCACGCCATCCTTTGCCGTCAGCGAGATCACCTCGCCCCCGCCCCGCACGGTTGCGCCGGTTGCGCGGCCATCGGTGATGTCGATCCGCAGCACCTGCGCTTCGGTCATCACCTCAAGATTGAGCGGCTTGTTCTTGAGATATTCGGTAGCAGTGGATGAGCGCAGCCCGTTGCGCTGCGACAGCTGGATATAGTCCACGCCCTCGTTCTGCTCGCCGTTGAGATCGGGCGAGCGGGGGAAACCGGCTTCGGTAACAGCGGTGATCCAGTCGGCCGTAATGCCATAGCGCGATCGGACTTCGGACACGGCGATGGGGCCGCCAGTGCCGCGCCATGCATCGCTGCCCCGCTCATTGTCTTCCATCCGGCGAAAGAACGGGAGCACGCTGGCATAGTCCCAGCCGGTGGCACCAAGGCTCGCCCAGTGGTCATAATCCCACTGGTGGCCACGAATGAACATCATGCCGTTGATCGAAGAGCCGCCGCCCAGCCGTTTGGCTGCGGGCCATACGTCCGGCCTGCCGCCAACGCTGGCATCGGGCTGGGCTGCATACATCCAGTCAAAAGCGGGGGTGTGGACGATGCCGCTCATCAGCGCGGGTACATAGGAGCGGATGTCCTTGTGGCTCTTGCCCGCTTCCACCAGCAGCACCTGCTTGCCGCCTTCTGCCAGGCGCCTGGCCATGGCCACGCCTGCAGAACCGCCGCCGATTACGATAATGTCCGGATTGCTCGCCAAATACCCTCTCCTTGTGGGCATTCCTTTCGCGAAAAGCGGGTTTGGCCGCAAGGGGCTTAGCCGCTATTCCGGATCGCGATGGAAAACAGGCATGTCATGCAACAGAGCGCGGGCGAGCGGATCGCGCTGATCGAGAGTAGCTTCGAGAGGCTGACGGGCCGCGCGCTGGTGGTGGGCGGTGGTGACCTGTGGAGCGCCCCCAACCCAGTCGTCGCCCACGGCACACAGGACCCGCCGCTGTTTTTCTACGGCAACGCTATTGCCCTCAACCTCTTCCGCATGGATGCCGGCCAGTTCATCGGTCTGCCCAGTTATCGGAGCGCCGAGCCTGCCTTACGCGAAGAACGCGCGGCAATGCTGGCCAGGCTGGAAGCGGACGATGTGGTGACAGGTTATCGCGGCATCCGCATTGCTGCAGACGGGTCGCGGTTCTCGATCGAGGAAGCGATCATCTGGAACCTGGTTGACGAGGCTGGCCAGCGCCACGGGCAGGCAGCCACCTTTGACAAGTGGACGCCTGTCAGCACTTCCTAGGCCGGCTTTTCCATCACCCCCTTGCCGGGCAGCTTTTCGCGGTCATGCGGCGAGGTCAGATCCACCTCCGGCCCGATGGGATAGAGGCCGTTCTTGTCTGTCAGCGCGTAATAATTGCGCTTGTTCTCGTCCATCTTAACGGTCTGCGCCACGCCGGGCCACTGGTAGAGTTCGCGCAGGTAATTGGACAACGCAGGATAATCCTCGATCCGCCGCAGATTGCATTTGAACGCGCCGTGATAGCCGGTGTCGAAACGCACCAGCGTGGTGAAGGCGCGCCAGTCCGCCTCTGTCAGATATTCTCCCGCGAGATAGCGGCTTTGCGCCAGCCGCGCTTCCATCGCATCGAGCGTTTCGAAAACGCCGCGCGCCGCATTTTCATAGGCTTCCTGCGAAGCGCCAAAGCCCGCGCGGTACACGCCGTTGTTGAGGCCGGGATAGATAAGATCGTTCCACCTATCGATCTCCTCGCGCAATTCCGGCGGATAGAAATCCAGCCGGTTGCCGGTGATCCGGTCAAACGCACTGTTCATCATGCGGATGATGTCGGCGCTTTCGTTGCTGACGATGCGGCCGGTCTTCTTGTCCCACAGCGTGGGCACGGTGGCCTTGCCGGTATAGCTGTCATCGTGCTGCTGATATACGCGGTAGAGCGGGTGCGGCACTTCGAACGGGGCGATCGTCTCCTCATCAAAGATCCACCCCTCATTGCCGATCACTCCGTGCGATGCGGAGAGCGAGATCACGTCCTCCAGCCCCTTCAGCACGCGATAGGCCGTGGTGCGGCTGGCCCAGGGGCAGATCCACGCCACGAACAGGTGATAACGCCCCGCCTCTGCGGGAAACTCTGCATCGGGATCGTCCTCGATCCAGCCGCGCAGGGGGCTTTCGATGCTGCGAAACTCGCCATCCTCGCCGATTTCCTCGGCAGCAGGCGGGCTGTCACGCCAGACGCCATCATAAAGCTGGGACAATTCTTCCTCCTCGAGGGGTTTCCTGTCAGGGCTAGCGGCAGGCTGAAGCGGCGGCAAGACAGGCACTGCGACGCGCCATGGTCAGGCAGCCTTGAGCAGTTGGCCTGCGGTCGGGCTGTCTTCCAGCAAGGCAAAAAGGCCGCTCTCAGCTGGAGCGGTGAAGTCGCCATGAGTAGGATAACTCCCGCTTTGGCGAACAGGTTCCTCTGATTACGCAATAATCAGACGGCGATGGCTTCCAGCACACCCTGCCCGCCGGTTTCGCCCACAATGCGGCGCACCTCGAAACCTGTCTGTTCCAGCATTCCCGTATAGGCGGCTGCCGTCCGTTCGCGGCCGGTAGTCCACAGCATCATCAGGATATCGACATCTACCGCTTCGCACGGCGCGGGCACGTCCGGCATCAGCCGCTCGATCACCACCAGCGGGACGCCCGGCGCCATCGCCTTGCGGATGGTGGAAAGAATCTGCAGCCCTTCCTCGTCGCTCCAGTCGTGCAGGATCTGCTTGAGCAGGTAGAGATCCCCGCCGCCCGGCACCTCGTCGAAAAAGCTGCCGCCTACGCAAGTGATGCGGTCTTCCAGTTCCGTTCCGGCGAGCGATGCGCCTGCGGACGAAGCAGTGGCCGGCAGATCGAACAAGACGCCGCTGGTTCCGGGATTTTCATTGAGCAGGCGGCGCAGAAGGCTGCCCTGGTTCGCGCCGACATCCACAGCGCAGGTAAAAGCGGGGAAGTCATAATGCGCGAAGAGATAGCTTTCCACTTCGCGCGTGGTCACCCGCATCACGTCTGCGAAGATTGCGGCGGCCTCAGCGTCCTGCCGCAGATATTCGAACACCGGCATGCCCTTGGCAATATCAAAGGCCACGCTGCCATCGCGCAACGCCTGATCCAGCACCAGCCCCGCCTCTGCCGGCATACGGTAATTGCTGATGGTGGAAGCGAGCGCTTGGACCTGCACGGATTTTGCATTGGGCGCGACATCGCCTGTCCCATCCCATTCCACCACGCCTTCGGCAGCAAGGAAGCTGAGGATGCGTGACAGGCCCTGCTGGCGCACGCCAACCCTGGCAGCTAGGGCCTCCACCGGCATCGGCATATCGAGATGATGGAACAGCTCAAGCTGTGTCACAGCCTGCAGCACAGCCTGCGTCACGGTCAGATGCATCACCTGCCGCCTGCCGGTCTCGAAATCCTCCAGCCAGTCTGCCAGCCTAAACGTCATGCGGTTCCACTCCCTCTCTGCCTACCACGATAGGGCGCGCAAATCGGGTTACAAAGAAAAACCCATGGGCGCGCAAACTTTCCCTTGCTTGGCTAAGCGGCTAGGCAACCCATGTTCACCTGCATCGACCCAACAGGTCCAGGAGTTTACAATCCATGTCCGACAGTTCCGACGTCTACACCCCGCCCAAAGTCTGGGCCCCTGCGGAAAGCGGCGGCCAGTTCTCCGGCGTGAACCGCCCCACGGCCGGTGCGCGCGAAGAGCAGGCGCTGCCATTGGGCGAGCATGCCTTCCAGCTCTATTCGCTGGGCACGCCCAACGGGGTGAAGGTCACCACCATGTTCGAGGAATTGCTGGAAGCCGGCTTTTCCGAAGCGGAATATGACGCGTGGCTGATCAAGATTTTCGACGGTGACCAGTTCGGATCGGGCTTTGTCGACCTCAATCCCAATTCCAAGATCCCCGCCCTGCTTGACCGGTCAGGCGACACGCCGTTCCGGGTTTTCGAAAGCGGCGCGATCCTGCTCCACCTTGCCGAAAAGTTCGATTACCTGCTGCCGAAGAGCAACCCGGCCCGCGCCGAAACGCTCAGCTGGCTGATGTGGCAAATGGGCAGCGCGCCCTTCATCGGCGGCGGCTTCGGGCATTTCTATGTCTATGCGCCCGAACGCTACAAATATCCCATCGATCGCTATGCGATGGAGACCAAGCGCCTGTTCGACGTGGCAGACCAGCAGCTGGCGAAGACCGAATACCTTGCCGGTAATGACTACACGATCGCCGACATCGCCGCCTACACATGGCTCGGCAACCTCTATCACGGCGCCTACAACCGCTGCGACATCTTCCTGTCGCTGGACGAATACGAGAATGTCGGCCGCTGGGTGAAGACCATCAACAAGCGCCCCGGCGCAATCCGTGGCCGCATCGTGAACACGCAAGCGATGGCCGAACGCCACTCGCCCGCCGATTTCGACAAGGTGGAAGACCGCAGCCTGTTCGATCCCGTGCGGACAAGGCCTGATTCTCTGTAGGCCCTCAAACGCCGGGCGCGGGGCATCCGCCCCGCTTGGCTTCCGCCCTTCCGGGCGGCGCGTGGTAACGCGCTGGCTTAGCCTGCGGCTCAGCGACCATTCCCGGCCTCTCGACGTGCGCTGGAAACGGTCGCGCGAGTGACCGCAAGGGCGACCGCCCGCCCGCAGGGGCCCCGCAGCGGAGCGAAGGGATCAGCCCCGAGGACGCCCGCCCGGATGGGCGGGCGCACCTCAAAAATGCCTAATATCTATATGTTGCTTCTACGCCGTAGACCCTTGGCCGCGCCTTGAACACGAAGCCGCCGGGTGAGAACTCGGCGTTGTATTCCTCGTTGAAGAGGTTGGTCGCAAAACCATAAAGGCCCCAGTTGTCACCTTCCACGCCGACGCGGGCGTTCACCAGATGGATCGGATCACGCACGGTGGAATTGGGCACATCCCACCATGTGCGGCCCGTGCGGCGATAGTCAGCACGCAGCAGCAGGTCGAGATCGGCAGTCAGTTCAGGATTGTACTGCGCGCCAAGGTTCAGCGTGGACCGGCTGATCAGCGGAGCCTCGTTCCCGATCACGGACGGATCGGGGAATTCCTTGATGCTGCTATAGGTGAGGCCCCACGCGGCATTGAAGCTGAGATCACTGGTCGGGCGCAGCTCCGCTTCCATCTCCACACCGTAGATTTCAACCTCACCCACATTGCCGAGGTTCTGGGTGGAGTTTGCGGCGAGGAAGACGAAGAAATAGCTGTTCTTAGACGTTGTGTAATAACCCGCAGCATTGAGGCTGAGCATGCGGTCGAACAGTTGCAGCTTGGTGCCAAGCTCGAAACTGTCCGCCGTTTCCGCTTCGTAGATGTCCTCCACACCCACAATGCCGTTGGAAAACGCCACCGCGCCAACACCCGTCTGGTTGAAGCCCCCCGAACGGAAACCGCGCGAATAGCCGCCGTAAAGCGTCACGTCAGTGCTGGGGGTATAGGTCAGCGTCAGCTTGGGCTGGAGATCATCGAAACTTATCTCGCGGATATCCCCGGAGGCACCTTGCGGGAAGCCCGGCACGTTGGGCAGGAAGCCGGTGGGCGTCAGTGTCACTTGTTTGCGCTTGTCATGATCATAGCGAAGCGAGGCATCGACGCGGAAAGCATCGGAGAACTGGTAACCAACATTGCCGAACAGCGCCCATGCGAAATTATCCTGCGAATCCGCGAGGAAAGTCGCCTGCGGATTGAGCGGGTTCATGCTCGGCTCGCGAAACACGGGGAACACGCCGTTGCCGGTATCCACCATATTGCCGGTGGAGATGTAGCGTTCGGTCGCGATCAGATAGCCGCCGAACATCCAGAACAGATCCTGGTTTGACGGGCTTTCAAACCGCAGCTCCTGGCTGAAGGCTTCGACGTCGAGATACTGGCTCTGGTTGAGATCGAAGCCCAGCCCGCCGAATTCAGGCGGTGCGGTGAAGAAATAGCTTTCCTCGATCGGCAGGAAGTCGAAGGCGTCGCCGGTGAGGATTTCCTCCAGCCAGTCATAGCTGGTGACGGAGGTGACGGTGAAACTGTCGTTCTCCATCGTGATCTTGGCCGAGACATTGTAGATATCGCGATCATTCTGCCCGGCATTGTTCACCCGCACCGGCAGGCTGGTATCGTTCACATCCTGCACGATGTTGAAATAGAGCGCCTGCGTGCGCAGCTGATCCATCGATGCGCGCAGGTCCAGCTCCACCGTATCGCTCAGCTCGAAGTTCAGGCGGCCACGGATCGAGAGGTTCTCGACCGGGTCTGCCTCCTCGCCCAGGAACTCGTTGGGGATGTAGCCGTCCGTATCCTGCCAGGATGCCGAAAGCCGGAACGATGCGCTGTCGCTCAACGGACCGGAGATGCCGCCGCGCAGGGAATAGCCAAAGCCATTGTCCACGCCCGCAGTGAAGCTGCCTTCCAGGGTGTCACTGGGATCGCGCGTGGTCACGATGATCGCGCCGCCAATGGCGTTGCGGCCATAGAGCGCGCCTTGCGGGCCCTTCATCACTTCGATCTGCTCGATATCGAACAGCTGCTGGTTGAACTGCGCAGGGTTCACCTGCAGCACCCCGTCCACCACCACGGCGACGGAAGGTTCGGAATTGCGCGCCTGGGTGATGCCGCGAATGATCACGAAGGCGTTGCCCGCGTTCTGCGTCTCCACCAGGTTCACATTCGGAGTGAGGTTCACGAAATCCGCGGGGCGGACAATGCGCGCATCCTCGATGGCTTGTGCGCCAAATGCGGTGACGGCGGCAGGTGTATCCTGCAGTTCGCTATCACGGCGCAGGCCAGTCACCACGATGGTATTGCCGCGCTGTTCGTCTTCCGCAGCGGCGTCATCCTCCTGTGCGTGGGCGGGAGCAGCAAGCCCCCCGAATACGAGAGC
This sequence comes from uncultured Sphingomonadaceae bacterium, assembly GCA_964467715.1. Lineage (GTDB taxonomy): Bacteria > Pseudomonadota > Alphaproteobacteria > Sphingomonadales > Sphingomonadaceae > Alteraurantiacibacter. The sequence goes on along the minus strand of CAYXTJ010000009.1, from coordinate 24,919 downwards.
AGTTGCCAGTGCCAAGCACGAGACAGCCGCGCGCGAATGCAGCTTTGCAGGTTTCATGTGATCCTCCCCTGATGCCGGCCCAATTGTCGTGTTATTGCGGGCCTGCTTACTGTTATGTCGGCAAAACATGTCCTAAATTTGGTGAAAGTGCCATGCAGTCCTTCGGCACCCCCCTTCCCATCTGCGTCGGGGCGGCTATATGGGCGCACTCCCGCAGGTGATGCGGGTTCTGCTGGGGCGTCGCCAAGTGGTAAGGCAGCGGCTTTTGGTGCCGCCATTCGCAGGTTCGAATCCTGCCGCCCCAGCCAGTTTATGAAAATTTGTGGCTACGCTCACCCATCCGGGTGAGCATCCTCGGTGCGGTTTCCTTCGCTGCGCTGCGGAGCACCTGCGGGCGCGTTCGCGCTTGCGAACCTTGCAGGTTGGTATCAGCACTACTTGCTACTGGCTTGATCTTGTTTCGCGCTTCTCGAAACGCCTGTTGGCGAGGTAAAGTCCCAAAACCGTCACCGAACTTGCGCCCAGCACCGCCATACCTGCGCCAGCCACGCCGTGGACCGCGATCAGCCAGCCCAGCGCCAGCAGTGCGATCACCGTGGGCACGGCGCGCAGCAGGAAGTTGGTCATCGCCTTGCCGCGCGCGAGCAACAGCGCCTCGAGGCTCGCGCCCACAAGTTCCACCGCGGCAGCAGCGGAAAGCAGGATCATGGGCGTGTAGGCGGTCAGGAAATCATCGCCTGCAATCACGCCGATCAGCCAGCGCCCGCCAAGGAAGGCCAGCGCCACCGCGCCAAGGCCGGTGATGATCGCGATGCGGGTTATCCGGCCCGCAATCGCCTTTGCCGCTTCCGGTGAGCGCACCAGTTCGGGATAGGTCGCCTTGAGCAGGGCTTGTGCCAGCTTGAGCAGCCCTTCGCCGATCTGCATCGCCACGCGGTAGATACCCGCCAGCGCCGCGCCGCCCAGCACGCCCACCAGCAGCACCAGCAATTGCCGCGATGCCGTGACCACTGCGGCTGACAGCGAGGTGCCGAAGACAAAGCTCCACGCCTTGGGTTCCTGCGCCGGGATACGGGTAAGGCTGACATGGCTCCAGAACAGTGGTTGGACACCACGCGCCAGAGACCAGAAGGCAACCGCAGTCGCCACCTCCGCCAACGCCCAGACCACGATGAAACCGAGGATCGAGGGGGCGAGAAAAGCCAGCAGCAGAGCCCCCACCACGCGCACGGTGGAGGTGAGCGATTCTGCCGATGCCGCCTTGGCATAGCGATCATGCAAGCGAAGGATGCCGATCGGCGTGTTGCGGATGGACAGCAGCGCCACCACGGTAAGCGCGAAGGTCGCCACCCGCAGGTCGGGCGACAAGGGAAACCAGTCTCCCGAAAGGGCCAGTAGCGCGCCCGCGACGACAGTGCCAACCACAATCGTCAGCCCATCCAGCGCCAGCGCGAAGCCGGTGGCATCGGGCAGTTGCGCCTTGTCCTGCCCCCAGCGAACGATGCCTTGCCATGTCTGGAAACTGCAGAAGCCGACCACGGACTGGGTGAAGGTAAAGGCGAGGATGAACTGGCCAAAGCCCTCCAGCCCCAGTGCGCGCGTCGCCACCGCCAGATAGACCAGACTGAACACGGCGTTGATCCCGCGTGCGCCCATCAGCCATCCGGTATTTGTCAGCGCGCGGCGTATCATGATCCGCCCCCTGCCCCAGAAATCGCGCAATTGCAAAAGCGTTGCATCGCTGTAGGTCTAATAGGCAAACGGGAGTGACTTCATGGCAGAGAGCGCGATCAGCCTCGCATTTTTCAAGATCAACGTGGCAGACATGGATGGCGCGCTGGATTTCTGGCGCAGGGCCTTCGGCTTCGAGGTGCGCGGCACCTATGACGAGCCGACCTTTGTCGAGCATATCCTCAGCCTGCCCGGGCAGGAAGGCGGCCCCAGCCTGATGCTGGTAAAACCCAAGGGCGACATGGATGTGATCGTGGGCGGCGGGCATGGCCCCATCGGCCTGACTTGCAGCGACATCGTGACCGCGCTCGAAGTGGCGCTGGCGGCAGGCGGCACCAAGACGATGGATATCACGGAAGTGGCACCCGGCGTGCGCGTGTGCCTGTTGCATTCCCCGCAAGGCCATGAGATCGAACTGGTGCAGGCAGGCTGAACGTGGACATGACCAGCGCAAAGGGATCACGCCCCAACATCATCTTCATCATGGCGGACGACCTCGGCTGGGCAGACCTGTCCTGCTATGGCCGCGAGGATTACGAGACGCCCGCGATTGACGCTCTGGCGGCAGAAGGCATCCGTTTCACGCACGCCTATGCCAATTCCGCCGTGTGCACCGCCACCCGTGTGGCGCTGATGACGGGGCGTTATCAGTATCGCATTCCCATCGGGCTGGAAGAGCCGCTGCAAGGCCGCGACATCGGGCTTGAGCCGGATCACCCCACCCTGCCCTCGCTACTGCGTGACAATGGCTATCGCACCGCGCTGGTGGGCAAGTGGCACCTGGGCGATCTGCCGAAATACTGCCCGCTCAAGAGTGGCTACGATATCTTCTGGGGCATTCGCGGCGGCGGGGTGGATTACTTCACGCATGAGCTGAACGGCGTGAACGACCTGTGGGACGGCGAGACCAATATCGACCGGATCGGCTATCTGACAGACCTGCTGGGCGATCGCTCGGTGGAGGTGCTGGAGGACTATGCCAAAAGCGATGCGCCGTTCTTCCTCAACCTCAATTTCACCGCCCCGCACTGGCCGTGGGAAGGGCCGGAGGACGAAGCGGAATCGCTGCGGCTGAAGCACAAGACCGATGACATCATGCCCATCCAGCACTGGGACGGCGGCGATATCGCCACCTATGCCGCGATGATGCGCAACATGGATGACAATGTCCGCAAGGTCACCGATGCGCTCGACCGGCTGGGGCTGGCGGACAATACCGTGGTCGTATTCACGTCAGACAATGGCGGCGAGCGTTTCAGCAAGACCTGGCCCTTCGTGGGCAAGAAGACCGAACTGCTTGAAGGCGGGCTGCGCGTGCCGGTGGTGGTGCGCTGGCCCGGCGTCGCAAAGCCGGGCTCTGTCAGCGAGGAACAGCTGATGACGATGGACTGGCTGCCCACATTCCTTGCTGCGGCAGGCGGCGCGCCGGAACCCGCCTATCCCACGGATGGGATTGACGTGAGCACAGCCATTGCCGGGGGCACCTTGCCTGACCGCACGCTGTTCTGGCGCTTTGCCAACCATGACCAGAAAGCCGCGCGCCGCGGTGAGCACAAATATCTGCAGATGGGCCCCAATGCCTTCCTGATCGACGTGGTGGCAGACCCGATGGAGCGGGCGAACCTGAAGGACCGGCGCAAGGAGATATTCGATGCCCTGCGCGCTGAGTGGCTGGCATGGAACGAGACCATGCTGCCGCCTGATCCCGAAGCGGGCCGCCACGGCTTTACCGCAGACAAGCTGGCCGAATATTACGGGGTCGATTCCTAATCGTGGAGGACCGGATATTCCGGGTTGTCGCGAACGCTGTCGAACAGGAAACGCTCGGCCATGTCAGCCCGCTCGTCATCCAGGCCGGCGCGGCGGAAATAGAGCAGGCGCCAGTTTTCCATCGGCATGAGGCAGATCACGTTATCGCGCATTTCCAGCGGCAGGATGGCGTCGGAGAAGGAGGCAATGCCTAGTCCGCGATCGAGCATGGCGGCGATCACGTCAAAATACTGCGTGTGGCCGATGATATGCCGCGGGTGAATCCCGTTGATCTCGTAATTGCGCATCACCTCGCGTTCCTGCTTGCTGGTCGCCTTGGGTAGGATGAAGGGCATCTGGTTGAGCAGTTCGGCCGACAGCGGCAGATCGTGGCCTTCGGCAAACTTGCGGTGGCCGTACATACCACCCTGGACAAGCGCGATCTGGCGGAACTCGGCGTGTATCGCATGGTCAGCACGCTGGTGGATCAGCGCAAAGTCGAACTCGCCTTGCTCCACCGCGCGGAACAACTGGCCGAACGGTAGCTGGGTCTCGAACTCGAGCTCGATATTCGGATTGCGCGCGAAAAAGGCATCGAGATTCCTGCGAATATAGGAATCGAACATGCCTTGCCCCACAAGGGCGCGAAATTTTGCAACGCTCGGCGGGGTGGATGGATCGTCCCGGCGGTGGCTCGCCAGCTGCTCTGCCGCGCGCCTGAAAGTGCGCAAATCATCCCGAAAGGCCAGCCCCTCCGGCAACAGCAAGGGATTGCGGCCCGGCTTGCGATCGAACAGCGATACCCCCAGCTGCTCTTCCAGCGCCTTTAGCTGATTGCTGACCGAAGCCTGCGAAATGCCCAGCGCTTCAGCCGTCCGGCGAAAGCTGGTGGTGGTCGCCAGACTTTCGAAAACGTCGAGTTGTCGCAAGGTGAAAGGCAGATTGGGCATTATGGATCTATCCACAAGCCATAACCTGAAGTCAATGTTTTGACATCACTTTGCCATGCGTTGCCTTGCCCCTTTCCTTTCCGGAAAAGCGTTCCTGATAAAAAAGGGGAGGAATACCAATCATGTCTCATACCATGAGTCGTGCCCGCGTGGCAGGCTGCAAGAATCGCAACTGGCTTGCCTGCGGGGCGAGCGCACTGGCACTGGTGCTGGGCGCAAACAGCGCGCAGGCACAGGACAATGCGGAAGAGGAAGCCGAGAACGTCTCGGGCGATATCATCACCATCACCGGTTCGCGCATCCGTTCTGACGGCATGGCTGCGCCCGTGCCTGTCACCGTCGTGGCTGCCGCGGAGATCGAGGCGCTGTCGCCGGGCGCGCTGATCACCGGCGTTTCGCAGCTGCCGCAATTCTACGGCAACCAGACGCCGAACTCGGGCAACTTCTTTACCCGTTCGGGCTATGGGGCGCTGAATCTGCGCGGCCTTGGCGTGAACCGCACGCTGACGCTGCTCAACGGCCGCCGCGTGCCTTCCACCAGCGCCTTTGGCGGGGTGGACATCAACCTGTTCCCCGAAGCCATGATCCAGTCGGTGGAAACCACCACCGGCGGCGCATCGGCCGCTTACGGTTCGGACGCTGTTGCCGGCGTTGTGAACTTCGTTCTCGATACCGATTACGAAGGGCTGGAATTCAGCGCGCAGGGCGGCCTTACTGACCGGAGCGATGGCGACAACTACGAGCTGTCAGCTGCCTTTGGCACCAGCTTCGGCGGCGGCCGTGGCCACTTCCTTGTATCCGGCGAATATTACAACCAGGAAGGCATCTTCAACTATGATGGCCGCGACTGGTACGATGCCTGGGGTACTTTCGGATCGGGTACCGCGGCTAATCCCTATCGCTTCGTGCCGCGCACTGTTTCTGCCAATGCCAGTTTCGACGGGCGCATTTCCGCACCCGGCACGGTGATCCACGCGCTGGAATTCAACCCGGACGGCAGCACCAGCCCCTATGTTCCCGGCACGCTGAGCCAGTTCCCGTTCGGCATTCCCCCGGCACGCACGGCCGGTGGCCCGAATGACGACCTGGGTGCAGAAGTGGCAAGCCTCTCGCCCGATCTCGATCGCTATTCGATCTTCACCTATGCCGATTACGAGCTGACCGACAACTTCTCGGTTTTCGCCCAGTACCTGCACGGCAAGACCAGCATCTGGCAGTACAACACCCCGCGTTCCAGCTTTGGCGGCACGCCCACGGCGTTGACGATCTTTGCTGACAACGCCTTCCTGCCGGACAGCCTGGCCGACACCATGGCCAGTGAAGGAATCGCGAGCTTCACCCTGCGCCGCATGGGTTCGCTCGACGACATCGGCCTCGGCTATCTGGATGACCAGACCACGCAGCACATCGGGGTTACAGGCTTCTCGCTGGACCTCGACAACGATGGCTTCCTGGGCGGCTGGAACTTCGATGGCTTCTACCAGTACGGGCGTTCCAAACGCGTGTGGAAGCAGAACGGCCTGCGCGTGGACCGCATCTTTGCCGCGATCGATGCCGTTGACGAAGGCGAGTACAACACCGGCACGCCCAACGGTAACATCGTCTGCCGCACCTCGCTGTTCGGCAATGCCTTCCCGGGCTGCCAACCGCTCAACCTGTTCGGTGCGGGCAACGCCTCGGCAGCTGCGATCGACTATGTCGTGGGTTACGAGCCGGGCGAGCAGATCACCACGCCAATCTTCTTCGCGGATGATGGCTTCGCTTCGGGTCGCACCTACAGCTACACCACCAACGCGGAAAAGACGAACGTCACCACCTTCGAACAGCACTTTGCCGAACTGTCGGGTGCAGGTGACATCATCGACTTGTGGGCTGGTGCGCTGGCGGGCGCGTTCGGCGGTTCCTATCGCCGTGACGAGATCCTGCAGTTGGTGCAGGACCCGACCAACCCGGCATCGAACCACGAGACCGGGCACCCCGTGCTGTGCAGCGGCGAGGCCCCCGGCCTGCGCGGTGTCAGCGTGCCGGACTGCCTGAACACGGTCGGCCTGCAGTATTCCAAGGTGTCCAACATCAAGGGTGCGGCCACCGTCTGGGAAGCTTTCGGCGAAATCCTGCTGCCACTGGTCGACAGCGACGGCTTCACCGCCAATGCCAGCGCCGCAGTGCGCTGGGCCGACTATTCCGGTTCGGGTTCGATCTGGGCATACAAGGGCGGCCTGGAACTGGGCTTCATGGACCAACAGCTGCGCCTGCGTGGCACCTACTCGCGTGACGTTCGCGCAGCCAACCTGTCCGAACGCTTCGACAAGACCGGTGGTACGGCCACGATCGACGATCCGCGTACCACCGCGATCGAGGCGACCACCGTCACCCGCTTCTCAGGCGGCAACCCCGCTGTGCAACCTGAGGAAGCCGACACCTATACCGCAGGCATCGTGTTCCAGCCCGATTTCCTGCCCGGCCTCTCGCTCAGCCTTGATTATTACAACATCAAGATCAGCGGCGCGATCAGCCAGGTCGGCAACCAGGAAGTGCTGGATCGCTGTTTCCTGAACGGGGCACAGGAGTTCTGTGACCTGGTAACGCTGAGCACCGGCCCGGCATCACCCAATGCCACGGGCGATATCGTCCTCGTCGGTGACGTTTTCGTGAACGTGGCGCAGGCTGCAGTGGAGGGCCTCGACTTCGAATCCTCCTACCGCACCGATGTCGACTTCTTCGGCGGCGATGAAACGCTGGATGTGCGCGTCTTCGCTTCCTGGCTGTTCGAACGTTCGGACACGGACTTCCAGGGCAATGTGACCGACATCACCGGCCAGACCGGTGCGGCACAGAACTCCGGTGTTTACCAGCCGTTCGCGGACTTCAAGGCAACCGGCGGCATCACTTACCGCAACGGCGGATTCTCCACTCTCGTGCAGGCACGCCACATCGGGTCCGGCCTGCAGGATGCCTGCGCTCAGGTTGGCCGCTGCCCCACCCTGCGCGTCCTTGAAGACAACAAGGTCTCCTCGGTTACCTATATCGATCTCCGCCTCGGCTACGAGTTCGACATTGGCGGGAGCGAAGTGGAAGTGTTCGGCAACATCACTAACCTTGGTGATGCATCACCGCCGCTCACCCCGTCCTACAGCGCGTTCACGGGTTACTCGACGCAGACCAACCCTGCTGTCTACGACCTGCTGGGCCGCCGCTACACCGTGGGCGTTCGCGTCCGCATGTAGTGCGAAAATTTGCGCGGATTCTCCAACTGTGCGACTTGGCGGGGTCGGCTTCCCACCCTTAAATGGCCGACCCCGCCCTTCACTTTCCAAGTTTACCCCAGGGGGTTTGATTTCGTGACTGACAAAGCAACCATGCCCGCCGTTTCCCGCCGCCAGCTGATGGCGGGTGCCTTGGGAACCGCAGCACTGGCCGTCAGCGTGCCGGGCCTTGCCCACAGGCCGGGTCGCAAGCCCAACTTCCTGTTCATCATGGCGGATGACCTCGGCTGGGCTGACCTGTCGTGCTATGGCCGCACCGAATACAGCACCCCGGTGCTGGACAGCCTTGCTGCGCAGGGCATGAAGTTCACTCATGGTTATGCCAATTCCGCTGTCTGTTCCGCCACCCGCGTGGGACTGATCACCGGACGCTACCAGTATCGCACGCCTGCCGGCCTTGAAGAGCCGCTGCAGAACCCGGACCTGGGCCTTGAACCCTCACACCCGACCATGCCGTCGCTGCTGCGCGAACAGGGTTATCACACGGGTCTTGTCGGCAAATGGCACCTTGGCCTGCTGCCCAACTATGGCCCGCTGAAGAGCGGCTATGACGAATTCTACGGTAATCGCGGCGGCGGGGTGGACTATTACACCCACCGCGTGGCCGGGAACGAGGACCTGTGGGACGGTGACGTGCTGATCGACGAGGTCGGCTATTACACCGACATGCTGGCAGACCGCTCGATCCGCTTCCTGAACGACCGTTCGGCCGAGCCCGACAAGCCCTGGCTGCTTTCGCTGCACTTCACCGCACCGCATTGGCCGTGGGAAGCGAATAACGAACTCGGCCGCAGCGAAAGCGCGCGCCTTGCCCAGCTGCCTTCGGAAAGCGATCTCGACATCGTCCATTTCGACGGCGGCACAATGGATACCTATGCCGGCATGGTCACTAGCATGGACATGAACATCGGCCGTATCCTCAACCGCCTCGCCGAACTGGGGATGGAGCAGGATACGGTGGTGGTCTTCACCAGCGACAATGGCGGCGAGCGGTTCAGCAAGACCTGGCCCTTCACCGGCATCAAGACCGAGCTGCTTGAAGGCGGCATCCGCGTGCCCCTGATCGTCAAGTGGCCGGGCGTCACCGCGCCCGGTTCGGAAAGCGAAGTCCCGGCGATGTCGATGGACTTCATGCCCACCTTCCTCAATGCCGCAGGCGGCACGCCGCACCCGGACTACCCGCTGGACGGCATCGACCTTGCCCCTGCCCTGATGGGCCGCCCGATGCCCGAACGCACGCAGTTCTGGCGCTATTGGAGCAAGGACCAGAAGGCTGTGCGCCGGGGCCGCTACAAATACCTTAAGATCAACGACAACGAATTCCTGTTTGACGTGATCGCCGACCCGCGCGAGCGCGGCAATCTGAAAGACCGCATGCCCGAGCTGTTCGAGGAGCTGAAGCAGGCGCATGCCAACTGGAATTCGCACATGCTGGTCGATCCCAATGCCCGCAGCTACGGCTTCGAGCCGCGCATGCTGGCCGATCATTACGACTGGGACATGTAAGACTTTCCACCGGGAAATCCTCCCCGGGTGCGAAGACAGGCGGGCCGGTTCATGCCGACCCGCCTGTTTTCATTCATAACCTCGCGATCCGGTCAGCTGCCGGTCTTGCGGTATTGCAGGTATCGACCGATCATCCAGCCGAAGAAGGCGGTCGCGATCACCGTGGAGAACGCATGCGCCTGATCCTCGCCCTTTGACATGGCAAGCACGATGCCGAGCACGGCACCGGCCATGATCCCGCGCATGGCATAACTCATCGGGCTCGCCTGCTGCTCAGTTGGCCGGAACCTGCGCCGCGCCGATCCGCCCCTTGTTCACCACGCCCAGCACGGTGATGAGGATGGCGATCAGGATCGCAGGAACGGCAGCGGCGAACATGATCGTCTCAAGCGAGAGCGATGCCGCCAGCGCCAGGCCGCCAAGCGTCGGGAAGATGACCCCGCCTAGACGGCCCATCGCGCCTGCCCAGCCGATACCGCTCGACCGCATTTCCGGCGGGTAGCCCAGCGTGGCAAGGTTGTTGATCCCGGTCTGCCCGCCCACCTGGCAGAAGTTCCACACGATCAGCGCGGACATCACCATGATCGCATTGCCGGCATCGAGCATGCCGATCGAAGCGATGGCGATTGCATCGATCACGAAATAGACCGCCAGCACGCGATAGACATTCAGGCGGTCCATCAACCAGCCCATCGCCAGAGTACCCGCAGCACCACCGAAATAGCCGATGATCATGTAGAAGGCGAAATCAGCCAGCGACAAGCCGCGCATCTCCAGCATGAAGGTGGCCAGCCAGTTCGCCAGAAGCGCGATATTGCCGAGCGAGAAGAAGCAGATCGCGAACAGTAGGATCGTCTGCATGCGGAACCGCGAGCCGAACATGGCCAGCGGGCCAAGCTTCTCCACCTCGCCCTGGTCGCCCATGTGGAAGGTCTCGTTGCCGGTCAGCTGAACATCCGGCTTCAGGCGGCGCAGCATGTCCGGGATACGCGGATCTTCGGGGTTGCGATTGACACGGAAGGCCACGCTTTCGGGAATGAGCAGCAACAGCAGCATGGCCAGCAAGGGCACGATACCGCCGAGGATGAAGAAGATTTGCCAGCCATAAGGCTCCAGCAGCAGCGTAACCATGAAGCCGCTGCCAAGGTTGCCGCCCGAAAAACACACCAGCGCGATCGACATGAACAGCGCGCGGCGCTTCTTCGGCGTGGATTCGGAAATGATCGCAAGGCCCACCGGCAGCATGGCGGAAAAGAAAATGCCGGCAATGCCGCGCAGAACGGCGAGCATGGTGAAGCCGCTGGCCCATGCCGCCCACAAGGTGAGTGAACCGAAGATCAGCAGGCACAGGCCCAGCACGGGCTTGCGTCCGATCCGGTCTGCCAGCGGGGGAATGACGATGGCGCCCGCCAGCATGCCGAACTGCTGGAAGGTGACGACGGGCTGCATGTCCACGCTCTCGCCGCCCAGCCCTTCTGCAATCGCAGGCAGGATCTTGCCGAGGAAATACATGTCGAACCCGTCCATGAACAGCACGATGGAGCATACGACGAGGGTGAAGATTTCCCGCCTTCCGATTGGCCGGTTGTCGATCAGTGCTGCGACGTCAAAGCGCGTTTGCGCGGTGGCACTTGCGGCCATATTTCCCTCTCCCCAGGGGTCCATCCCAAGCGGCCAGACTGACGCGCAGCTTGGCCTGCGTCAATGCGCGCGTTGTAACAGCCTGTCGCTATCTCCGGCGCGTCAAGCGGCGAGGTGAACCCGGTTGCGGCCAGCGCTCTTGGCGGCATAGAGCGCCTGGTCTGCCTTGCGGAGGAACGCTTCCACATCGTCGCCTGACTGCAAGGTAGCAAGGCCGACGGACGCAGTCAGTTCAGGCAGGCCGGGAAGCCCGCTGCCATCGGCAATCGCTGCGCGCAGCCGGTCTGCCAGATGGTGTGCTTCGGTGCTGGCAAGGCCGGGCAACAGCCAGACGAACTCCTCACCGCCAATGCGGCCGACAAGATCATCCTTGCGCACATGGTGACGGGCGATCTCTGCCACATGCACCAGCACGTCGTCTCCGGTCTGGTGGCCGAAGCTGTCGTTCACGCCCTTGAAGTTGTCGATATCGAACATGACCACCGAAAGCGGCCTTCCCCTGGTCTTGGCTTCTGCCGCCAGCGTCCTCAGACGCGCCAGCGAACAGCGGCGGTTGGGCAATCCGGTCAGGGGATCGGTATTGGCCAGCAGCTGCGCTTCGGCCGCCAGCTTTACCGCGCGGCCATGCGCCTGTTCCAGCGCCTGTTCGCGGGCAACCTGCTCCGTCACATCCATTGCCACGGCAAACAGGGCGATGCGCTCTCCATCTCTGTAAAATTCGTTGAGGATCGAGATGCGCAAGGTGCGTTCCTGCCCCTCGGCAGGCGCGATGCGATAGTTGAAGCTGTAGGGTTCCCATTCCTGCGGATGGCGGGCGATCATTCCGAACAGCTCTTCACCGCCATCGGGCAGCAGCTTGCGGACATCGCCGGGATCGGGCGCCAGCGACCGGTCCAGCCCGTTCAGTTCCAGCATCCGCTCGGACCATTCCTGCTTGCCGCTGCGCAGGTCATAGCGCCAACGGCCCACCCCTGCGAGATCCTCTGCAAGGTCAAAGATGGCAACGCTGCGGTGCAGGTCCGTGTTGCGCTGGCGCAGCTTGGCTTCCAGTTCCTCGCGCCGCACCAGCATGGCCGAAATCGGCAGCGATACTGCCATCATCAGCAGGATCCATTGCTGCAGCACCGCTTGCGCAATGACCGGTGGCGCGTCGATGAAGTGCACGGGTGTCTGCCCGCCAATGCTCACCAGCGTCGCCCCGGCAGCGCAGGCCAGCACCGCCGCGGCTGTGCCGATCTGCGCGTAACGGACGGTCGCCATGATGATCATGCCCGCAATCAACGGCAGCAGCGGCACGCCCTCACCGCGCAGCACCAGGGTGGAAAACAGCAGCATCGCGGCGAAGGTAAGCGCGAATTCGCGGTTTGAACCGACGCGCGGCAGCGGCTTGCCTTCCTCTATCAGGCGGCGGATCGATACCACCACGGGAGCGCCGGCCAGCATGCCCAGCACATTGGCAAGTAACCACCAACCTGCTTCCTGCAGGTTCTGCGTTTCGAACAAGGGGAATGCAATCGCCGTGCCGATGGCACAACCGAGCAAGGCGGCCCCGAACATGGCCGCGATCTGGCCCAGCGTCCGCGGAAAGGGGTTTTGCGGCGTCAGGATTTTCCAGCGCAACGCCACGCAAACCCATGCCGCCGCCAGCGAGGAAACGGAGTAGCCCACCGCGGTCAGCAGCGCAAAGCCGTAATATCTTGCCCACGCCGCCATCGCGACGCCGAGGACGGCAAGCATCACCGGCCAGTCGCGTCGGTCGGCTATGTGCAGGCTTGCCACCAGCACGCCGGCAGGCAGCCACACGGGTAGAGAGGCTCCAAGCTGGTCGCGCATGGCGGTGCACACAAACGCCAGCGCAACCCACAGCAAGGCAGCCGAAAACGCATCGGCAAGTTGCGGCAAGCGCAAGCTGGCAAGATCCATGGGTCGCATCAAGCGTCCCATAGACTTGAATGGTTAACATTTTCGGTCTGAAACCAGTCGGTTAAGCCCGAAAATCAAACAGTTCAGGCAGCGTCGGCGTGACGCTCCGCCAGTTCGAGGTTGAGCATTTCCGCAAGGGTGAATGCCAGTTCCAGTGACTGGGCGGCGTTGAGGCGCGGATCGCAATGCGTGTGGTAGCGATCAGCCAGACCAGCATCGGTAATGGCGATGGCGCCGCCGGTGCATTCGGTCACGTCCTGTCCGGTCATTTCCACATGGATGCCACCCGCATGGGTGCCTTCGGCGCGGTGGACGGCAAAGAAGCCCTTCACTTCGGACATGATCCGGTCGAACGGACGCGTCTTGTAACCGCTGTCGGACTTGATGACGTTGCCGTGCATCGGGTCGCAACTCCACACCACCGGATGGCCTTCGCGCGCCGCGGCGCGGACCAGCGGCGGCAGGCCGGCTTCCACCTTGTCATGGCCGAAGCGGCTGATCAGCGTCATGCGGCCCGGCTCGCGACCGGGGTTGAGGATGTCGAGCATCCGCAGCAGCGCGTCCGGCTCCAGGCTGGGGCCGCACTTCATGCCGATGGGGTTGTTGATGCCGCGCATGTATTCGACATGGGCCGAATCCTCGAAGCGCGTGCGATCGCCGATCCACAGCATGTGGGCCGAGCAATCATACCATTCGCCGGTGAGCGAATCCTGCCGGGTCAGCGCCTGCTCATAAGGGAGCAGCAGCGCTTCGTGGCTGGTGTAGAGGCTGGCCGTCTTCAGCTGCGGCTGGTCCTCGATGTCGATGCCGCAGGCTTCCATGAAGTCGAGCGATTCACCGATGCGGTCCGCGATCGACTTGTACTGTTCCGCCCACGAGCTGCGATCCATGAAGTCCAGCGTCCACTGGTGCACCTGACGCAGGTTGGCATAGCCGCCGATGGTGAAGGCGCGCAGCAGGTTAAGCGTGGCCGAAGCCTGGCTGTAGGCGCGCAGCATGCGCTGCGGATCGTTACGGCGGTTTTCCGGGCCGAATTCGATGCCGTTGATGATGTCACCGAAGTAGCTGGGTAGTTCCTGGCCATCGAGCACTTCGGTAGCGGCGCTGCGCGGCTTGGCGAACTGGCCGGCCATGCGGGCAACCTTTACCACCGGCATCTTGCTGGCGAAAGTCAGCGTGGCCGCCATCTGCAGGATCACGCGCAGCGTATCGCGGATGTTGGTCGCGTTGAACTCGGCAAAGCTCTCGGCACAATCACCGCCCTGCAGCAGGAAGGCGTTACCAGCCGAAACTTCAGCAAGCTTGCCCTTCAGCGCGCGCGCTTCACCGGCAAAGACCAGCGGCGGGAAAGCGGCCAGCGTTGCTTCCGCTGCCGCAAGCTCGCTTGCGTCTTCATAGTGGGGCAGGTGCTTCGCGGTGAATTTGTCCTGCTTCCAGCTATCGGGTGTCCAGTTCTGTGCCACGTCAATCTATCCAGTAAATAAGCGGCTTTGCCGGCCCAAAGGCCCGCCTTGCCACGAGTCAGTTGTAAGGAAAGCCCCCCATCTAGTGCCGAGTCTACGCGTGTGCAAAGGTTACATGCGAGATAGTAACGCCTGCCAACCAGTGCCGAGTTCGGCTCGTAATGGACGGGCGGCCTATTCCTGCGGCAGCACCGCGATCTTCAGGCTGCGATCGTCAGCGAGGTATCGCTGCGCCAGCGCCCGCATTTCATCTGGCGTGGTGGCAAGATAATCGACTGCGAGGTTGGGCAGGTTGGCAAGGCGCAAGGGGTCCTGCGTGCCGCCCTCGATACGGTTGAGCCAGAAGGTGTGCCCGGTCTGCGCGCGGAAGATGCCTTGCCGCACCGGCTCCACCACCCGCTGCAATTCGTCAGCCGTCGGCCCGTTGGTGGCCAGGTCCTGCACGATATCCTCAGCCATGGCGAAGACCATGTCGACATCGTCCGGCTGCACCTGCACCAGAGCCATCATATAGCCGCCGCTTTCCGCATCGAGCGGCCAGTCCGACGTGGCAAAGGGCGTGTAGGATGCGCCGTCCGCCTCGCGCAGACTGTCGAGCAGGCGGTTGCCGAGGATCTGCGCCAGCAGTTCCAGCTTGCGCGATTGCGGCAGGCCGGCAGAACCGCCCCCGGTGGACCATGCCACCAGCGCCGCCGCCTGGTCAGCCGCGCCTTCGTGCCGCAGGATCACCGGCGACGCCGAGGGTTGCGGCCCGGGCAGAGCGCGGTTCGCGATGGCTTCCGGCAAGGCATCCCGCTCTGGCAGAGCGCCGAAGGTGTTGCCCAGCAGGGCGATGGTCTGTTCGGGATCGATATCGCCAAACACCGACACTTCGACCGGGCCTTGCGCCAGCAAGCGCGACCACACACGGCGGAACTCGCTGGCATTGGCTGCGCGCAGCTGGTCAGGCGTGGGCGTGGCAAAACGCTGATCGCCCCCGCGCAGCAGTTGGTCGACATCGCGGTTGAGCACTCCCATCGGATCACCGGCGAAAGCATCATAGCCCAGCATCGCACTGGCCTTGGCGCGCTCCACCGGCGCCACGTCCCAGCGCGGCATCGCCAGCTTGGCTGCCAGCAGATAAAGCTGTGCTTCAAGGTCCTCGGCGCGGGTGATGCCTTCAAACTGGAAAGCGCCGTCACCGATGCTGAAGTTGAAGGTGATCTTGCGGCCCGCAGCCATGCGATCCAGCTCGTTCTGGCCCAGCGGCCCGACGCCGGACGGCATCAGCGCCCGCTGGCCAAGCTCGGCATAGACAGCCTCGTCATCGCCGATCCCGCGCCAGCCGGCACCGAAGCGCACGCGCACCGTCACGCGGCCCGGCTCGTTATCGCTGTCACGCAGCAGGGCCTGAACCCCGTTGGGGAACGTCATGCGCTCCGTAGTGGAGAGCATCCCCGGCCCCAGCGGTTCGCGGGAAACGGGCATGGCAGGCGCACCGATGGGCGGCAGCTCGGCAAGGTCTATCGCTACCGCTTCCTCGCGCTGGTCACCGCTGGCTTCAACCGGCTGCAGCAAGGCAGCGCGCAGTTCGGCAGGGCTTGCCTCGCCCGCTTCGGGGGTCAGCAGCAAGCCGCGCACGACCTCGCCTTCAAAAAGCCTCTGCGTGTGTTCAAGTATGGTTTCGGGCGTGAAGCGATCGCGCATGTTGCGGAAGACCGAAAGGAAGGTTTCCGGCGCGGCCACGGCTTCACGGATGTCCACCGCGTTCATCAGATTGTCCGCCAGTTGCGATCCTGCCTGAATGCGCTCCTGCCCGACCATGTCCTGGAAGATCACGTCATACTGGGCCACCGCCTGCGCGATCTCGTCTTCCGTCGCCGGATGCACCAGCGCGTCCGCAATCACGGTGCGCACGTCGGCCAGCGGCGTATGCCAGTCATCGGTCAGCGGGGCGAAGGTGACATAGGTGGAATCGGCGGAGCGGCTGACGTCATCCTGCCGCACGGCTGCGAAGAGGTAGTTGCCCCCCTCGCGCGCCTTTTCCTCCAGCCTGCGGTTGATGATGGCCTGCGCCACGGAATCGATCAGCAGGCCGCGGTTGTATTCGAGGTTGTCCACCACCTGCACCCACGGGCGCATGATGGCATAGGTCATCACCCGCGGCTGGCCGGGTTCGACCAGCACGGCGGTTTCGCCAACCGGATTGGCGGGGTCTGCACCAGCGGGCATTTCGGGCGCACCAAAGTCCGGCTCGGGCGCAAGCTCTCCGGGCACTTCCCAGTCCGCGAAATAACGCTCCACCATGGCAGCGAGGACATGCGGGGCGGCATCGCCGACCATCACGATCACGGTGTTTTCCGGGCGATACCAGCGCCGGTGGAAAGCGCGCACGCTGGCAGGCGTTGCGGCCTGCAGGGCTTCCACCGTGCCGATGGGCGCACGGTCAGCAAGCCGCTGGCCAGTGAAGAACAGCTCGCGCGTGGCCATGGCGATACGCAGGTCCGGGCCCAGCCTTTCGCGCCGCTCTGCCAGTACGATCGGCAGGTCTGCGGCGAGATTTTCCGCGCTCAGCGCGGGCTCCTGGATCATCCCGGCAAACAGGCGCGTGCTGTCTTCCAGCCGGGTGCGCGTCGCATTGGGCAGGTCGAGCTGGTAGACCGTCTGCGTGGCGCTGGTGGTGGCATTGGTATCAAGGCCAAGTGCTGCGCCCATGCGCTGGAAATAGGGGATCGCCTCACCCGGTCCGAAATCGCGCGACTGGCGGAACAGCAGATGCTCCAGATAATGGGCAAAGCCGCGCTCGTCTTCTTCCTCATGCAGCGAGCCGGCATCAATCCGCACGCGCAGAGACACCTGGCACGGCGGCACGCCGTTCTGACGCACGGCGTAGCGCACGCCGTTGGGCATTTCGCCGAACAGCCATTGCTGGTCCACCGGGATATCCGTGCCGCGATAGATCCACGGATCGTCCGGCATCGCATATTGCGGAACGTCCGCTTCGCTGGCGATGCCGATGGTGCAATATTCCTGCGCCAGTGCGGGCACCGGAAGCAGCAGGGCAAGCGGAATGAAGGCGCGGATCATGCGCGAGAAGGAAGTCATGGGATCGCTATAGGCATTCCAAGCGATGAAGGCTTGGTGAATATCGGCAAAGCGAGTGCTTTAGCAGGCACAAGGATTGCTGGCTTGTGGATGGCCCCAAGCGCCCCTACATCGCGGTTCATGTATATAGAGACAGAAGCCACCCCCAATCCCGCCACGCTCAAGTTCCTGCCGGGGCAGGAAGTGATGCCTTCGGGCACGCGCGATTTTGCTTCTCCCGAAGATGCCGAGGCCAGCCCGCTGGCGCAGGCGCTGTTCGACACCGGCGAAGTGACCGGCGTGTTCTTCGGCCAGACCTTCGTTTCCGTTACCGCCGCACCGGGCGCGGACTGGGGTGCGCTGAAGCCGCAGGTGGTGGCCGTGCTGCTCGATCATTTCGTATCGCAGGCCCCGCTTTTCGCAGGCGGCGACGCCAGCGGCATTTCGGTGCCGCCGGAAGAGGAAGGCCTGCTGTTCGAAGACGATCCGGCCCATGCCGACATCATCGAACAGATCAACGAACTGCTCGAAACCCGCGTGCGCCCTGCCGTGGCAGGGGACGGCGGCGATATCCGCTATCGCGGGTTCAAGGATGGCGTGGTCTATTTGCAGATGCAGGGTGCGTGCTCTGGCTGCCCCAGTTCCACCGCCACGCTGAAGCACGGCATCGAAGGCCTGCTCAAGCACTATGTGCCCGAGGTAACCGAGGTGCGCGCAGCATGAGTAGCCCGCTGACTGATGCCGCGCTTGACCAGCTGTTCCGCGATGCCCGCACGCACCAGTTCTTTGACGGGCGCGAGGTTTCCGACGAGCAGATCCACGCGATCTGGGACCTGCTCAAGATGGCTCCAACATCGATGAACCAGTTGCCGCTGCGCGTGGTCTGGTGCAAGAGCCGGGAGGCGAAGGACCGCCTCGCCGCACATGCCGCGTCCGGCAATGTCGAGAAGGTGAAGAACGCGCCGGTCTGCGCGATCCTTGCGATGGACGAGGATTTCCACGAACATCTGCCGGATTTCGCCCCGCACATGGATGATCCCAAGTCCATGTGGGACGGTCAGGACAAGGCCGATGCCCGCGCGAAAAGCGCCTTCCGCAACGGCACGCTGCAGGGCGGCTATTTCATTCTCGCCGCGCGTGCACTGGGCCTCGATTGTGGTCCGATGTCGGGCTTCAGCAATGACGGCGTCGATGCCGATTTCTTTGCCGATACGCCGAACTACAAGAGCAATTTCATCTGCTCGGTCGGCTATGGCGATGCCAGCAAGCTGCATCCGCGCGCACCGCGCCCGGAGTTCGCGCGCTTCAACCGGCTGCTCTGACGGGCGCCCTCCATGCGCGTGCTGGCCATTGAATGCGCGACTGAGGCGTGCTCTGTCGCGCTGTTCGATGACAGCAAGCTGCTCGATCACTTCCATGAAGAGATCGGCCGCGGCCATGCCGAAAGGCTGATCCCGGCGATAGAGGGCCTGCCCGGCAAGGGCCGCGCGGACCGAATCCTCGTTTCGCTCGGCCCCGGCAGCTTCACCGGCGTGCGCATCGGCCTTGCCGCCGCCCGCGCGCTGGGCCTTGCACGGCAGGCAGAGGTTCTCGGCTACCCGACGATGACGCTGGTCGCCGCGCGCAGCTGGCAGCCAACCCCGCGCCCGGTCACCGTTTGCATGAACGGTGGCCATGGCGAGTGGTTCATCCAGAACTTCGCCGACAGTTCGACACCGCAGGACGAGGTCCGCTCGCTGAAGCCAGAGGAGGCTGCAAAAGCTTGCCTGCACGAGGTGATCGTGGGCAATCGCGCAGCCCAGATGGCCGAACTGCTAGGCGATGATCGCCTGGCGCTAGAGCTAATGCCTGATGCACGCCAGACATTCCTTCTGCACGAAAGCCGCCTCACCAGCAATCTTACCCCCATCTATGGCCGCGCGCCGGATGCAAAGCTACCCAAGGCACGCACGGCATGATGGATTCGCTCGATGCCCTCATGGCGGTGATGGAAGCCGCTTTCGAACCTGCCTATGGCGAAGCATGGAACAGGCGGCAGGTCAGCGATGCGCTTGGTTTTCCCAACACCCATTTCCTGCTGGCTGACGAGCAGGGACTGGAGCCTGACCGGCCGGAAGACGCGGTGGGCTTCACTCTGTCGCGCCAGGCCGCCGACGAAGAGGAACTGTTGCTGATCGCGGTGATGCCGCAAGCACGCGGGGCTGGCGTAGGCCATGCCCTGATGAAGCGCTTCGTCGCCAGTGCCCGGGCGCGCGGTTCCACCCGGCTCTTTCTGGAAATGCGTCAGGGCAACCCTGCCGAGGTACTCTACACGAAGCACGGCTTTGCCATCGTGGGCAGGCGCAAGGATTATTACCGTTCGGGAACCATTGGCCCCTTCGATGCGCTTACTTTCTCGCGGCTATTCTGATAAAGTAAATTCGCAGGATTTTTCCCACATGAGGGTAAATATCCCCCTTGAATCCCTCAAATTGATGGTGCAGGGGATTTCATGGAAGAAGCCCGATAAACGAGGCACCTAAAATTCCGTGGTCGCTGAATAAAAATAACGAGGAAACAATGGAAAATCTCGAAAACGACATGAAAGAGATGTTGATCACTCTTACGGCTGACATTGTCACCGCCCATGTTGCCAACAATAACGTCGAAGTGGCAGACCTGCCATCTCTGATCCAGAATGTTCACGGCGCACTGGCCGGCCTTGGTGGCGAAACCGCCGAAGAAGCCGCTCCGGAACCCGCCGTTTCGCTGCGCTCCTCCGTCAAGCCGGGCCACATCGTGTGCCTGGAATGCGGCAAGAAGATGCAGATGCTCAAGCGCCACCTCACCACCGAGCATGGCCTGACGATCGACGAGTATCGTGCACGCTTCAACCTGCCCGCCGATTACCCGATGGTCGCACCGGACTATGCGCAGAAGCGCCGCGAACTTGCCAAGGAAATCGGCCTCGGTCGCAAGCCCGGCCAGCGCCGTGGCCGCAAGAAGAAGACGGCATAACCCACCACGGTAAAGCCTATTCAGGTTGAAAATACGCCTCGCCGCTCACATACTGGCGGGGCGTATTTCATTTGGTGAGCAGGATCAGCACCTTGTCGCAAGCCCCGATAGACCTCGAAGCCCTCTGCGCGGAGCGTGGGCTGCGTATAACCGAGCAGCGGCGCGTGATCGCTAAGGTGCTGTCCGAAAGCTCCGACCACCCCGATGTGGAAGCGCTGCATGCGCGTGCCTCTGCGGTGGACCCCAAGATTTCCATCGCCACCGTCTATCGCACCGTGCGCCTGTTCGAAGAGGCGGGCATCCTTGACCGCCACGATTTCGGCGATGGCCGCGCCCGCTATGAAGCTGCGCCCGAAGCGCATCATGACCACCTGATCGATGTCGAAACCGGCAGGGTCGTGGAATTTGTCGATCCCGAACTGGAAGCCCTGCAAAAGGTGATTGCCGAGAAGCTGGGATACCGTTTGGTTGACCATCGGATGGAGCTGTACGGCGTCCGCATCGACCGAGACGATTGAGGCGCCCGACAAGCTGGGCTGGCGCTGGCTGCTCGTGGCCTTGCGGGTTGCGGGCTGGCTCACTGTTTTTGCGATCATCATCATCCCGCATTTGCTGCTGAGCCTTGTCGGCCTGCGGCATGTAATCCCCCCGCCCTTCCTCGGCGCGCTGGCATGGATTGCCGGTGTCAGGGTGCATGTGCGCGGCAAGCCCCGCCCCCATGCGCTGATGCTGGGCAATCATGTCAGCTGGATCGATATTCTCGCCCTCGCCGGTGCCAGCCGGTCTGCCTTCGTGGCGCACGCGGGCTTGTCCGAACATCCCTTCCTTGCCTGGCTGTGCCTGCAGAATGACACGCTGTTCATCACCCGCGACCAGCGCAGCACGGTGGCAGACCAGGTCGGTCAGGTGAGCGAGAAGCTGGGGAGGAGGCGGCTTACGATCTTTCCCGAAGCAACTACGAACGATGGCACCGCGCTGCTGCCGTTCCGTTCCAGCCTGCTATCTGCGGTAGAGCGACTGCCGCGCGATTTCCCGGTTCAGCCCATCGCGCTGGAATATGGGGATGCAGCCGAAGTCAGCTGGTTTGGCGACGAGCCGGGGCTCGACAATTTCTTCAGGATCCTCGCCCGCACGAAGCCGGTCTACCTTACGATCCACTTCCTCGATCCGCTGGACGGCGAGGATCTCACCAACCGCAAGACCATGGCCGCAGCGGCGCAGGCGAAGGTGGAGCACGCGCTGCGGCTTTAGGGCCGGCAATCCGCTACCGCTTCCATGCAGGGCCAAGAACCGCTATGGGCGCGCCCCATGCGTGAAACCACACCCCCCAAGACCTATCGGGTCAAGAGCTTCGGCTGCCAGATGAACGTCTATGATGGCGAGCGAATGGCGGAATTGCTGGCCGAACAGGGCATCAAACCTGCGCCCGAAGGCGAGGATGCGGACCTCGTGGTGCTCAACACCTGCCACATTCGCGAGAAGGCCGCAGAGAAGGTCTATTCCGATATCGGCCGGCTGGTGAAGGCGGGTGAGGAAGCCGGCCAGAAGCCGATGATCGCCGTCGCCGGTTGCGTGGCGCAGGCCGAAGGCGAGGAGATCATGGCGCGTGCTCCGGCCGTTTCCATGGTCGTGGGCCCGCAAGCCTATCACCGCTTGCCGGAAATGATCTCGCGTGCCGCCAAGGGCGAGCGCGGCACCGATACCGACATGCCCGAAGACGCCAAGTTTGCGGCTCTTCCCAAGCGCCGCAAGGTTGGCCCCACCGCTTTCCTCACCATCCAGGAAGGGTGCGACAAGTTCTGCACCTATTGCGTGGTGCCCTATACCCGCGGTGCGGAAATTTCCCGCCCGTTCAGCGATTTGTTGCGCGAAGCTGCCAGCCTTGTTGAAGCCGGCGCGCGCGAGATCACGCTGCTGGGGCAGAACGTCAACGCATGGTCAGGCGAGGATGTGACGGGCCGCGAGATCGGCTTTGACGGGCTGGTGCGCGCCATGGCCGCCCTGCCCGATCTCCAGCGCATCCGCTACACCACCAGCCACCCGATGGACGTGACCGAGGGTATGATCGCCATGCATGGCGAGGTCGAAAAGCTGATGCCTTACCTGCACCTGCCGGTACAGAGCGGCTCTGACCGCGTACTTAAGGCAATGAACCGCAGCCATACCGCAGACAGCTACCTCAAGCTGCTCGAACGCTTCCGTGCCGCGCGCCCCGATATCGCCCTGTCCGGCGATTTCATCGTCGGCTTCCCCGGCGAAACCGAGACCGAGTTCGAGGAGACGCTCGCGCTGGTCGATGCGGTCGGATACGCACAGGCCTACAGCTTCAAATATTCCGCCCGCCCCGGTACTCCCGCTGCGACCATGGACGGCCATGTGCCACTGCATGTGATGGACTTGCGACTCCAGCGCCTGCAGGCTCATCTCAACCGCGACCAACTCGCTTTCAACGAGGCCAGCGTGGGCAAGACCTGCGACGTGCTGGTTGAACGCAAGGGCAAGCACCCCGGCCAGTGGCTGGGCAAGTCTCCCTGGCTGCAATCGGTCCACTTCGAAGGTGATGCAGCGATTGGCGACCTTGTCCGCGTGAAGCTGGTCGAGGCTGGCCCCAATTCGCTGGCGGGCGAAGTGCTGGAGAAGGTGAAAGCCTGAACCGGCGAGCCCTCGCCGCTCGTGGCAATTGCGTGACTATCCACCGCTTCGATTGACCCTGTGGCTTGCCAGCCGCGAACCGTGGCCTACATTTCCGACTCGCTACTCATGCGAAAGGAGCACATGGCCCGCAAAGCCTCCAGCGCCGACACGTCGGCCAGTATCGCCCACCCGGAAGACCGCCGCGATCATTCTCGCCGTGCCAGGGTGGAGGTGGAATTCGAAGAACAGGCCACGCTTGGCGCGCTGTTCGGGGAATTCGATGCCAACCTTGTCCTGATCGAGAACCGGCTGGGCGTGTATATCGGCGCGCGCGGCAACAAGGTGGTGATCGAAGGCACGGAAGACGATGTCGCCCGCGCACGGCAGGTGCTCACCGAACTGCACGAGAAACTGATGCGCGGCGAGGAGGTGGACGCAGGCGCGATCGAGGCGCTGATCGCCATGTCCAACGAACCCACGCTGGATGGCATCGTGACGGGCGAGACCAAGGGTCCGCCGATCATGATCCGCACCCGCAAGAAAACGATCACCCCGCGCAGCGCCCGGCAGGCGGACTACATGCGCATGCTGGCGAGCCGGGACCTGATCTTTGCACTGGGTCCGGCAGGTACCGGCAAAACCTATGTCGCCGTGGCGCAAGCCGTCAGCCAGCTGATCACCGGCAGCGTGCAGCGCCTGATCCTGTCACGCCCCGCCGTGGAAGCAGGCGAGAAACTGGGCTTCCTGCCGGGGGACATGAAGGACAAGGTCGATCCCTACCTGCGCCCACTTTACGATGCGCTGTTCGATTGCATGCCGCCCGAACAGGTTGAGCGCCGCCTCGCCAGCGGGGAAATCGAGATTGCGCCCATTGCCTTCATGCGCGGGCGCACGCTGGCGGATGCCTTCGTGATCCTTGACGAAGCGCAGAACACCACGCGCGAACAGATGAAGATGTTCCTCACCCGCTTCGGCCAGAACAGCCGCATGGTGGTGTGTGGTGACCCGAAGCAGGTCGATATTCCCGGCGGCGATTCCTATTCCGGCCTTGCCGACGCGGTACAGCGGCTGGAAGGCGTGGAAGGCATCGGCGTAACCCGCTTCACCGCAGCAGACGTGGTGCGCCACCCCATCGTGGGACGCATCGTCGAAGCCTACGAGGGCAAGGCCGAGGGCTGAGCGGGACTTGTCCGTTGCATCGTGCAACGGGCAGGACTAGTGAACGCGGCAAAACACCACCCCCCGCAATCGCCGGGGCCACAAGAGCATTCGTGTGACCAAGAACCCATTGCAGACATATGGCAGCTGGATCGCCGAAACCGATGACCAGTGGCCCGCAGATGCGCGCGAATGGGCGCTGCGCGAATTTATCGATACCTTCGCGGTGATGGTGCCCGGCGCGGTGGAGCCGGTGGCGGACAAGATCTTCGCCAATGTCGAGCAATGGGGCCACGGGCCCTGCACCGTCTTCGGCAAGCAGCAGACACTTGCCGCGCCATGGGCCGCGCTGGTCAATGGCACCATCGCCCACGTGCTCGATTTCGATGACAATTTCGATCCGCCCAAGGCGCATCCCAGCGCCGTGCTGGTGCCGGCCATCATGGCGGTGGCCGAGCAGGAGAAGCTCTCCGGCGCGGCGGTGATCGATGCCTATATCGTCGGCCTGCAGATCCTGGGCCGCATCGGACAGGGCCTCAATCCCACCCACCGCAATCGCGGCTGGCACGCCACCGCAACTGTCGGCGTGATGGGCGCAACCGCAGCCTGTTCACGCCTGCTGAAGCTGGACGCGGAACAGGGCGCGCGCGCCCTTTCCATCGCCACCAGCATGTCTTCTGGTTTCATGAGCCAGTTCGGCACCGAGATGAAGCCGGTCCACGCGGGCCTTGCCGCCAAGGGCGGGATCATGGCCGCCACCTTCGCCCGCAGCGGCGTTACCGCCGGCGAGGATACGCTGGACGGGCGCACCGGCATGAACCGCCTGATGGTCGGCCCC
>CAYXTJ010000008.1:29986-36592 GCA_964467715.1 uncultured Sphingomonadaceae bacterium | reverse complement strand
GCGGCGAGTTTGGCGTCGCCCTCGGCCAGGAAGGCCAGCAAGCGGCGGTTGCGCAGCCGCAAGCCGGGCTCACGAATGATGCGGGAACGTTCTTCGGACGGAATTGCCTCTGCCAGCTCGCCCAACCGGTGATAGCCGAGGAGCACCAGCAATTGCTGGTCACGCTGTTCGATGGCCGGACGCAGGATCTGCGCCTTCATCTCTGCAGGGGAGAGGCGCTCCACCTGTTCCGCCAGTTGCCCGTAAGTCTCTGCCGGAAGGCCCGCTTGCTCGTCAGGTGTAGTGCCCAGCAGGTCCAGCAATTGCCGGAATTGCGTTCGCGCAGCACGCGGCCCGCCCACGTCGGAGCGCAGCACTGTGGCAAGGCGATCGTCGAATTGCATGGGCGTGAGCCGCGAATCCCGGTTTGGCACGGGCACAATCGCCCGCAGGCTGGCAATAGACGGTCCGGGGCAAGGGGGCATGCGTCTCGCTTCGTGCGTTGCAAAGCGGGACAATTACCGTCATACAAAATAATGTTGCTGACAGGGCTTGTAATGTGGCTATTTCATTACCCGCCCAACATTGTACCTGACTCATTTGCTGCGGAGCCTGGCAATGGCCACACTTGACGAGATTGACCGTAAGCTGCTTGCAGAACTGCAGGCAGAGGGGCGAGTGACCAATGTCGACCTGGCCAGCCGTGTTGGCCTGACCGCGCCGCCATGCCTGCGCCGCGTGCGCGCGCTGGAAGAAGCTGGTGTGATCCGCGGCTACCACGCCGATCTCGATCCGTCCAAACTGGGCTTTGCCATCACCGTTTTTGCCATGGTGTCGCTGCGCAGTCAGGCCGAGGAAGACCTGCGCGGCTTTGAAGAGCATATCCTGACGCTGCCAGAAGTGCGCGAGTGCCACATGCTGAATGGCGAAATCGACTTCATCCTCAAGATCGTGAGCAAGGATCTGCAGAGCTTTCAGGAATTCCTGACCAGCAAGCTGACGCCCGCACCCAATGTCGCCAGCGTCAAGACATCGCTCACGATCCGCACTGCCAAGCAGATGCCGGGCGTGCCGCTGGGCTGACCCTGCGCGATTGGCAGCAGGGTCTTTCCGGGAGAGATTGCCGGACCTTGTAAATGCCAGGTAAATTCAGCCTGCCCCATTGAAGCGATAGCGCACTACGTTGTAGCCGGACGTCCATGCTGCTAGCAGTCCGGCAATCTTGATGAGGGATCAACAATGAAGAAGTTCACCAAATGGGCACTGCCCGCCGCGGTCATGCTGGCCGTGCCTGCCGCCGCGCTGGCGCACCATTCCTTCGCGGTGTTCTTTGACGAAACCAAGGAAGTCTCTGTCGAAGGGACCGTGGTGGCGTTCCGCTTCACCAATCCCCACGCCACCATCGCGCTGGATGTGACTGGCGCGGATGGCACCGTCACCCGCTGGCGGGCGGAAACCAATGCACCGGTAATCCTGCAGCGCCGCGGCTGGTCCCGCGGCAGCCTGCGGGCCGGGCAGACGGTGAAGCTGAACGGCTGGCTCAGCCGTGAGGGCAAGCCCTACATGCGCCTGCGCAGCGCTTTCAATTCCGATGGCACGCAGATCGGCCAGTCCTTCGGAACGGGGGACAATTGATGCGTCGGCTTGCCATCGCGCTGCTGCCCGCGCTCGCCTTTGTTGCGTCGCCGGTTGCTGCCGAAGACCACCCGGACCTGACGGGCTTCTGGGGCCCCGGACCGATCGATGTCGAGCGCCCGCAAGACATGCTCGACAAGCTGCCTGACGGCACCGTGATGGTGGATGACACCGGCTTCGTCGAGTTTACACGGGGCGATTTCGGCGCGCTGATCCTGAAGCCGGAAGCCCTTGAAAAGGCGATGGAATGGCAGGCCCAGGATGACATGACCATCGGCCGCGTCTGCCTGCCGCCCAGCATCGTTTACGGATTGCAGGGGCCGTTCCCGCTGGAGATCGTTCAGCTGACCGACGTGGTGATCTTCCGCCACGAATATTTCGATCAGGTTCGGCTGGTCTACATGGACGGTCGCGAGCATCCGGGTGAAGACTATCCGCATTCCAAGGTGGGTTTCTCGACCGGCCATTGGGATGGCGATGAGCTGGTGGTGGAAACCACCCACATCGCGGCCAGCACGATTACCAATAACGGGCTGGACCACACGGACGATGTCGTCACCCTCGAGCGCTACCGCCTTTCCGAGGACGGCTCGCGGCTGATGGCCACCCAGTGGTTCTCTGACCGAAATGTGCTGGAAAACGATGGGGCCCGTTTCATCGTCTGGCAAAAGCGCGACGACAATGTTTATCCCTACGAATGCGATCCCAGCTTCGCGGTGGAATATCAGGACATGGTGGACGAATCAGGCTCGCTTCCGGCGACGTCAGATCAGGTCGGCCGTCCATAGGATATAGCCGATGTATGCCGACAACATCACGCCACCTTCAACCCGGTTGAGCCTCGCGCCGCTATAGGCGAAGATCATCAGCAGCACTGTGGCGCCGAGCAACAGCGGCAGGTCGAACACCATGATCTTTTCCGGCACCGCGCCGGGTGCGACCATGCCGGTGACGCCGCCGATCAGCGCGACATTGTAGATGTTCGAACCCAGCACGTTGCCGAGGGCCAGTCCTGACTGGCCGCGGATCGCTGCGATCACCGATGTCGCCAGTTCGGGCGCGGAGGTGCCGAAGGCGACAATGGTGAGGCCGATCACGCTTTCGGAAATACCGTAAGCCGTTGCAATGGCGATGGCCGCATCGACCAGAACCACGCCGCCAGCAACCACGATGGCAAGTCCTGCGACCAGCAGAACCACAGCCTTGAGCATGGAAGCCGAAGGCTCGTCATGAGGGCTAAGGGCGGGATCGACACCTTCGGCGGCCAATGCGCGGTCATAGGCTGCACCATGCTCTGCCTCCGGGGCGGGGGTCAGCTGTTCGGACCGGTAGGCGCGCCAGAGATAGGCGAACAGCACCATCAGCAGCGCCATGGCGAAGACGCGTTCCAGACCTAGCGTCAGACCCGCCACGAAAAGAAGGCCTGTCGCCAGCAGGCCGACCCCGCCATCGCACCAAAGGATATTGCGTTCGACGACAATCGGCTGGACCAGCGCGACCAGCCCCAGGATCATCAGGCCATTGGCCATGTTGGAGCCGACGATATTTCCAAGCGCGATGCCCGGCGCGCCGATGATCGCGGCCTGCACGGATGTCGCCAGTTCCGGCAGCGAGGTGCCAAGGCCCACGATTACAAGCCCGATCAGCAGCGGCGAAAGCCCCAGCCGTTCAGAAAGGCGGACAGCGCCGCGCACCAGCACATCGCCGCCAACAAGCAGCATGGCGAATCCGGCAATCAGCAAAAGGATATCGACCATGCGGCGTGCCTAGCAGCTTTGCGGGGCCGGGTTAATCGTCCTCACGCTTCGCCAGATATTCTTCCAGCCACTTGATCGTGTAGTCGCCCGACAGGATGTCCGGCTGCTTGATCAGCTCTGCATGGAGCGGGGTTGAGGTTTTCACGCCTTCGATCACCATTTCTTCCAGCGCCCGCCTCAGCCGCATGATGCAACCTTCGCGCGTGCGACCGTAGACGATCAGCTTGGCGATCATGGAATCGTAGAACGGCGGGATCGAGTAGCCGGCATAAATCCCGCTATCCACGCGCACATGCATCCCGCCAGCCGGGTGGTAAGCAGTAATCTTGCCGGGGCTGGGCGTGAAATTGAACGGGTCTTCCGCGTTGATGCGGCATTCGATGGCATGGCCGGTGAAGCGCAGGTCTTCCTGCTTGACGGACAGCGGCTTGCCATCGGCAATGCGGATCTGTTCGCGCACCAGGTCCATCCCGGTGATCGCTTCGGTCACCGGATGCTCCACCTGCAGGCGAGTGTTCATCTCGATGAAGTAGAACTCGCCGTTTTCCCACAGGAATTCGATCGTGCCGGCACCGCGATAGCCCATGTCGGCCATGGCCTTGGCCACGATGCCGCCCATGCGCTCACGCTCTTCGGGCGTGATTACGGGGCTGGGGGCTTCCTCGAACACCTTCTGGTGGCGGCGCTGCAGCGAACAGTCACGCTCGCCCAGGTGGATGGCATTGCCATTGCCGTCACCGAAGACCTGGAATTCGATGTGGCGCGGATTGCCGAGGTACTTTTCGAGGTACATCGTGTCATCGCCGAACGCGGCCTTCGCCTCGTTCATGGCCTGCTTCACCAGGCTTTCCATCTTGTCTTCGCTGGGGATCACCTGCATCCCGCGGCCACCGCCGCCGGCTGCTGCCTTGGCGAGCACCGGATAGCCGATTTCCGCGGCGATCTTCTTCATCTCGTCGAAATCGGAAACCGCGCCATCGGAACCGGGAACCAGAGGCAGGCCCAGTGCGCCCGCCGACTTCTTGGCCTGAACCTTGTCACCCATGGTGCGGATGTGTTCCGGCTTGGGGCCGATCCACTTGATATCATGCGCTTCCACGATGTCCGCGAACTGCGCGTTTTCGGACAGGAAGCCGTAACCCGGGTGGATCGCATCCGCGCCGGTCACCTCGGCGGCGGAAATGATCGCCGCGTGGTTGAGGTAGCTTTCGGCTGCCGAGGGCGGGCCGATGCACACGGCCTGGTCTGCTAGCCGCACATGCATGGCATCGGCATCGGCGGTGGAGTGCACCGCTACGGTTTCGATACCCATTTCGTGGGCTGCGCGATGGATGCGCAGGGCGATTTCGCCGCGATTGGCAATCAGTATCCGCTTGATGGCCATGGTGCGCCTCAGCCGATCACGACGAGCGGCTGGTCGTATTCGACTGGCTGGCCGTTATCGATCAGCAACTGCTTGATGGTGCCGTCATTGGGCGCGGTGATGGGGTTCATCACCTTCATGGCTTCCACGATCAGCAGCGTGTCACCCGCCTTCACGCTGTCACCCACTTTGACGAAGGGATCGGCGCCTGGTTCGGGGAACAGGTAGGCGGTGCCGACCATGGGGGATTTGACCGCGTTGGAAAGGTCCGGAGCCGGTGCTTCCGTTGCTGCAGGAGCTGCGGCTGCTGCGGGCGCTGCTGCCGGGGCCGGTGTAGCAACGGGTGCTGCCACGGACACAGCAGGAGCCGCGGTGGCACCGCGCGATACGCGGACCTTGCGATCGCCGTCTTCAACCTCGATCTCGGTCAGGCCGGTTTCTGCCAGCATCTCTGCCAGTTCACGTACCAGCTTGGCGTCGATGTTCATAGCGCCGCTGCGCCTGGGTGACCCTTTGTTATCGGCCATGCGTTCCTCTTGATGGGTTTGTCGTGTTGATCAACGGCGCTAGATGCTGGCGCCCGCCAAGGCAAGGGGGCGCAGGCAAGACCCTGATCGGATTACAGTTTTGCCGCCGCTTCCAGCGCCAGTTCATAACCATAGGTGCCAAGGCCCGCAATCGTGCCCTTGGCAGCCATGCCGACATAGCTCTTGTGGCGATAGGCTTCGCGGGCGTGCGGGTTGGAAATGTGCACTTCGATGACAGGCACAGTGATGGATCGGATCGCGTCATACAGGGCAAGGCTGGTGTGGGTGAGCGCGCCTGCATTGAGCAGCACGGCCTTTGCGCCTTCGGCCTGCGCTTCGTGCAGCCAATCACACAGATGGCCTTCGTGGTTGGACTGGCGCACGTCCACTTCAAGGCCCAGTTCCTTGGCCTTGTCTTCCAGCAGCGATGCCACGTCATCCAGCGTGTCGGAGCCGTAGATTTCCGGCTCGCGCGTGCCGAGCAGGTTCAGGTTGGGACCGTTGAGGACGTATACCGTGTCAGCCATTCACTCTCTTCCTTGCGTTCAGGCAGGTGCCTTTAACGCTTCACGTCCCGTCTGGCAAAGCTCCAGATTGGCGTTTGTCATCAGTCCGGCCGCTCGCCAGAGTGACGCCATGACTTCATCGGGCCGGGCGAGCTGACCCTGAATGCGAACTTCGCCCACACCAGCAGCCAGGCAACTCACCCGACCGATGTCGGCGATTCGGCCTACCAGCTGCCGGCAATTGATCTGGTCAATGCGCGTATCCGGTACGAACCGAACGACATGCCGGTTACGATCAGCCTGTTTGCCAACAACCTTCTGGACAACACCTATGCCAGCTATGCCACGCGCTTCGGCGGTGGTTACTGGGATCGCGGCGGGCCGACCCGCATCCAGATCCCCTTGTCGGCACCGGAACGCTCTGCACTCTTCGTCGTTCGCGGCAAGCCGCGCGAAGTGGGCCTGACTCTCCAGTACGACTTCTGATAGCATTCTCCCCGCCCGTGCACCCTTTTTCACGGGCGGGGAGAACCATTTTGCGGAAAGAACGTGAAGCTGCGTCCTTTTCGTTCAGCTTGGCGAAAGCCTATTTGACATAGTCAAAAAACCTGGGGTATTGGGAAGATGATGCAACGCAACAGGATCATGAAGGCGAACATGCGCAAGGCACTGGTGGCAACATTCGCTGCCGGGCTGGCACTGGGCCAGTCACCTGCGATGGCGCAGGACGGTGAGGGCGAGGAGCTCGTTCAGCCCGAAGTCGTGCGCGAATATACGCCGTTGAGCGAGGAGCGCCTGTACAACATGGTGCCCAAGCACCAGGGCTATCTGGGTGCGCT
>CAYXTJ010000008.1:17111-29976 GCA_964467715.1 uncultured Sphingomonadaceae bacterium | reverse complement strand
GGCTCCGGCGAACCTCAACGCCGAACGCCCGCCAGCCCCTATCAACCTGACGGGCACCTGGTTTATCGACCTGTCCGAAGGCTTCAATCATTACCTCTTCGGCCCGCCCTATCCGCAATTCGGCCCCGAAGGGATCGAGGCGCTGATCGATTCTGCCGCTGCCCGTGAGCGCGGCGAGACATATCGCGATGTGATCGGCCAGTGCTACCCGCCGGGCCTGCCGATGATCATGACGCGCGTCTGGCCGCATGCCTTCATCCAGCTGCCCACTGCAGTCTACATGATCTCTGGCTTCAACAATTCCGTGCGGATCATCTATCTTGATGGCCGCGAGCATTCCGATCCGAACCTGATCGTGCCCAGCTACAATGGCGAAAGCATCGGCCATTGGGAGGGCGATACGCTGGTGGTGACCACAAAGTATTTCGAGGAAGACAACCATTATATCGATTTCGGCATCCCGATGTCTTTCGACACCGAGATCGTCGAGCGCATCCGCCTGCTGGAAGACGGCATGGTATTGGAGATCGTATACATCATGACCGACCCCACGCTGTGGGAGGGCGAATGGCGCTCCACCAAGCGCTTCGGGCGGCAGGACTATACCGACATCAACGAAAGCAACTGCATCCTCGCTTACAACGCCAACCTGCCGGGCACGAACCTGGGCCGGGAAGAGGCGGAAGACCGGGGATTGAGCAATGTGGAAGGAGTACGTGCCGATGATTAGGAAAACCGCCCTCGCGCTTGCCGGCGCGGGCGCCATGCTGGCGCTGGCGGCCGGCCCTGCGCAGTCGCATCACAGCTTTGCGATGTTCGACCAGCGCCAGATCATGGCGCTGGAAGGCCGCGTGGTCGAATTCCAGTGGACCAATCCGCATGCCTTCATCGAACTTGAAGTGCGGCAGGGCAGCCAGACGCGCAATTACAGCATCGAATTGAATAGTCCCAACAACCTGACCCGTCAGGGCTGGCGGCGCAACTCGCTGCATCCGGGTGACCGGGTGACGCTGCGCATGGCGCCCTTGCGCAATGGCGAGCCGGGCGGGCTGTTTCTGGACCTGCGCAAGGCTGATGGCACGACGCTCGATTCCGGCCTCCCCAAGAACGGGGAACCGGTCAACGTGCCGCAATTCTGATGTGATCGAAGGAGATCATGCAATGAAACTCGTACACAAGCTGGCGCTCGGCGCCGTCCTGATGGCTCCGCTGGCGGTCCCCGCCGCAGCCCATCACAGCTATTCGATGTTCGACCTTCAGCGCACCGTGATGCTGGATGCCACGGTGACGCAGTTCAAATGGCAGAACCCGCATGCCTTCATTCGCGTGTCGGTGGCTGCCGGCGGCGAGCGCGAGGAATGGGCAATCGAGATGAACAGCCCGAACAACCTCGTGCAAGAAGGCTGGACCCGCACCACGCTGCGCCAGGGCGACCGCGTGCAGCTCTATGTCCACCCCTTGCGCAGCGGTGCGCGCGGCGGCAGCTATGCCGGTGTGCGCACCGCTGACGGGACCACGCTTGGCGACGTCACGATTGACTGACACGCGCGTTTTTCAGGGGGAGAGGATCAGAACATGACTTTGAAGCGTGCGATAATCGCAGGCGTTGCCGGGGTGAGCCTGCTCAGCTTTGGTGCCGCGGCACAGAATACCTTGGGCGCGGCTATCACCTCGCCCCTGCCGGAAGGCATTTCCGCGGAGGAAAGCGCCGGTTTCGCCAAGGGCAAATATGCCGAGCTGGACCAGCTGCCGGACTGGGGCGGTATCTGGTTCCTCCAGCGTGGCAGCCGCTTGCCGCAACCGCCCCTGAAGGGCGAATATCTGGAACAGTGGGAACGCTGGCGCGATCAGGTGCAGGCCAATGACGGTGTGGAACTGCGCAGCCGATCCAACTGCAGTCCACCGGGATTGCCGCGGATCATGCAACTGGCACAGTATCCTTACGAGTTCCTGTTCACGCCGGGCCGCATCACCATAAATCAGGAAGCCTGGATGCAGACGCGCACGATCTGGACGGACGGGCGCGAACATCCCGAAGATCCCGATCCCACCTATCACGGCCATTCCATCGGCCATTGGGAAGGCGAGACGCTGGTAGTGGACACCATCGGCATTTCGGACAGGCTGGAAGTGGGCGAGGGTGGCAAGCATTCCAACCAGTTCCGCCTTGTCGAGCGCATCTATCTGTCGCCCGAAGACCCCGATGTGCTGGTGAACGACATGACCATGACCGATCCGCTGGCATTTTCCGAACCCTATGAGGTTTCGGTCAGCTACCGCCGCGACAGGCATGGCGCATTGATCGAATTCCAGTGTGCCGAGAACGATCGCAACCCGGTGAACGAGGACGGCGAAACGCTTTACCTCTGAGCTGCCCAGGCGGCACTTCCTCCCCTACGGAACATGCCGTTTGCTGGTGCGCCGGGTCCCCGTGCCCGGCGCACCTTTTTGCCGCAAAGGTCTTGTTGAACTCCCAACACGGGCGGCCCAGTGTGCCGCCACGCTCCCGAAAGCAGGGGCGCTAGCGGGGTGAGGATGCAACAGCTTTCTGGCAAGCCAGAAGCAACCCAGGGCAATGGGCGCGAACAGCACGTCTACCCGCCGGCCCGGCAAGGCTGGTATGCGGTGGGCGTCCTCGCCCTTACAACCGCCCTTGCCCATCTCGATCAGGGTATCCTGAGCCTGCTGATCCAGCAGATCATCGAGGATTTCAGCCTTACCGACACGCAGGCAAGCCTGTTGCTGGGGCCGGCCTTTGCCTTCGTCTATGTGCTGGTGGGCATACCGCTGTCGCCGCTGATCGATCGCTGGGTGCGCAAGCGCATCATCGCCATCGGGGTAACGGTGTGGAGCCTTGCGACCGCGGCTTGCGGGCTTGCCGGCAGCTTTGGCCAGCTGTTCGCCATGCGCATGCTGGTTGGGGCCGGCGAATCCGTGAACGGCGCCACCTCCTATTCCATCGTTTCCGACTATTTTCCGCGCAATGTCCTGCCGCGAGCAGTCTATCGGCTGCAGATCGGCGCGGTGGCGGGCAATGGCCTGTCATTGCTGCTGGGCGCGACGATGATCTCGATCCTGGCGGTGATCGGCACGCCCAGCCTGCCTTTCGTGGGGAAATTGCGGCCGTGGCAGGTTGTGCTGATGGCGGTGGGCCTGCCCGGTGTGCTCGTCGCCCTGTTGCTGACCACGGTGAAGGAGCCGCCGCGCCGCAGTTTCCGCGAACCGAAGGTGTCCAGCGTGCCCGTGGTCGGCGCTCTCCGCTACATGTGGCTTCATATCTCTGTATTCGGGCCGCTTTTCCTTGGGTTGACCCTGGGGGCGCTTGATGCGGCTGGCAGAGCGTGGGGCGCGCCGTTCTTCGAGCGGACTTACGGCTGGGGCCCGGCGAGGTATGGCCTCGTGGCGGGATCGCTGGCCATCGTCGCCATGCTGCTGGGCCTGTGGCTGGGGTCGCGCTGGATTGACCGCTTGCAAGCGGAGGGACACCTCGATGCGCCGTTCCGCATCATCATTTCTACCCGGGCGCTCAACATTCCGTTCGCCATCGCCATGCCGATCATGCCCACGCCTGAGCTGTCGATGGCGTGTTACGCGGTCACCTTCATGCTGCTCGGCATGAACGGCCCAATGATGAATGCGGTCATGCTTATCGTCACGTCCAGCCAGGTGCGCGGGCAGGTGATGGCGCTTTACCTGTTCATCTTCACCATCGTGGGCTCTGGCATTGGTCCGGTGATTACCGGCCTGACAACAGATTATGTGTTCACCTCGCCGGATGCCCTGAGGTGGTCGATCCTGTTGCTGCACATCCTTTTCCTGCCAGCCGCGCTGGCAGTAACGCTTCTCGGGTGGAAGCCATACCGGCGCGAAGTCGAGAGGCTGAACCGCGAGGAAGCGGAATAGATTCAGCGGACGCCGAGGGCTCGCAACTGGCCTTTCCGGGGGCAATGGTTAATACGGAATTGTCGATTGCGGGGGTTGCCGCTTTTTGACAAACTCAAAAAAGACACCGTATGGATAGGGCGGATTCGGGGCGAAAATGACAACACAGGCATTGCAGGAAAGGCAGGCAGGTTCATCTGCAGGCAATTCCGATGGCAAGAAAGATCCGCTGGATGGTATGGTGAGCATGCGCATGGTTGTGTTGTTCAACCTGTTGCGGCGCAGCACGATCCTTTCGCAACGGCGGATGTTTAGCCTGTCTGAAATCGAATGGCGGATCATGACCAAGATGGGCGGAGACAAGCCGCTTTCCCTCAACGACCTTGCCGATGCCCTGATGCAGGATCGCGGGCAATTGAGCCGCGCGGTAAAATCCATGGTCGAGCGCAAGCTGCTCCACCGCAACCGCAAGCCAGGCGGACCGGAAATCGAGATTACGCTGGCGCCAGAGGGCCGCAAGGTCTGGGCGGGCATGGTTGAACGGGCGAAAGAGCGTGACAGGATTCTTACCGAAGGTCTCGACGGTGAAGATCTTGCCGCGATGCGCCGGGTTATCGAAGCCATGATCCTGCGGGCTGACAAGCTGATGGAAGAGGCGCTGGCGCAGGAAGTATCCTGAAGGAATAATGCCGGTGGGCAGGCGTCATCTGGCGCTTGCTGTCATTGGGGAATTGGAGAATTCTCCATTATTTCAGAAATATGAAGAGTTTGGGGAGTGTTTGGGACATGCTGGGAAATTCTGTGCAACGCTATAGCCGCGGGGCCATTCTTCTTCACTGGCTGATCGCGCTGGCGCTGGCTGCAGAGATCGCGATCGGCTTCGGAATGCCGCGCGATGCCAGCGGTTTCGAGCTGTTCCAGTTTCACAAGAGCCTGGGCATCACCATACTGTTGCTCACCCTGGTGCGGATCGGCTGGAGGCTGACCCACAAGACCCCGCCTGCAATGGAAGGTGGTTTCACGGGTTTCCTGGGCAAGGCGGTGCATCTCTTGCTCTATGTCTTCATGTTGGGTGCGCCGCTCACCGGATGGGCGATTGTTTCCACTTCAGACCTGGTCGTGCCCACCGTGCTTTTTGGCGTGTTGCCGTGGCCGCACCTGCCTTTGCCGGGCAGCATCAACCACACGATGGAGGAAGTGCACGAAGTGCTCGCCTTCGTCGGCCTTGCGCTGTTCGTGCTGCATGTCGCAGGCGCATTGCGCCACCATGTGATGCTGCGCAACGGCTTGCTGGCGCGCATGGCGCCGGGCGGATCAGCCGGTGCCGCACTTGGGCTGTTCGCAGCTGTTGTGGTGCTGGGCCTTGGCACGCTGATGGCGCTGCCGGGCGAGGGCGAGCATGAGCACGAAGAGGAAGAGAATGCGGCGTTCTCCGAGAATGTAGCGGCAAGCGAAGCAGCCGGTAACGAAGCTGTGAGCGAGGAAGACGCCATCGAAGAGGACGAGGCTGCAACCGAAGAGGAAGAGGCCGCCGACGAAGAGGTAGTCGAGGAAGAGCCGCCAGAAGAGCCTGTGGCAGCTGGTCCGCCGCCGAGCTGGGACATCCAGCCGGGCGGTTCGCTCACCTTCAGCGTGGACAATGGCGGCACGGCGATCAACGGCAGTTTCCGCCGTTGGGACGGTTCGATCACCATGGACCCGGAAAATCCCGCGGGATCGAACATTGCCATCACGATCGAGGTGGGCAGCGCATCGCTGGGCGATGCCACGCAGGACCAGATGCTGCAGGGCGCGGAATTCTTCTCCACCTCGGCATTCCCCACCGCGACCTTCCGCTCCACCGATGTGCAGAAGACAGGCGCCAATTCGTACCGCGCCAACGGCACGCTGTCGCTGAAGGGCGCCAGCCGTCCGCAGTCGATCACCTTCACCCTGGCAGGCAGCGACGCACGCCGTTCCGTCAGCGGCAATGCCACGATTGAACGCAACGCCTTCTCGGTCGGCACGGGAGACAGTGCCGCTGGCCTCGCTGGCAATGTACGGGTGCAGTTCGCCTTCGATGCCACGCGCTGAGGCGCGCTGCATCAAAGCGGTGCTGCAAGCGGCAATGTAAGGGAAATTCCACTGGTCGGGACGACTGGATTCGAACCAGCGACCCCTACACCCCCAGTATAGTGCGCTACCAGACTGCGCCACGTCCCGATACCAGTGGAGGCCGCGCCTATAAGCATGGCGCCAGCGCATGGCAAGCGCATCTGTGCCCACAATGCAAATCCGTTCGATTGCCCTCCTGTTGCATTGCTGCTAGGCGCAGCCCCGACTTGCCGGGAGAGGGCTTGAACATCACCTGTTCACCGCCATCTAACGGGCTTCGCAAACCAAATTCGTGATGGGCAAAAACTATGCTTGATTATCTCGCCGCCGGTGGTGCCTCTGCAGGGGGAGGCCTGATCGGCTTCATCCCGATTATCGGCATGGTGCTGATCTTTTGGTTCCTGATCATCCGTCCGCAGATGAAGCAGCAGAAGGCGCATCGCGAAAAGGTTTCCGCAGTGAAGCGCAACGACAAGGTCGTTACCTCCAGCGGCATCGTCGGCAAGGTCACCAAGGTTGATGACGAATATGCCGAGGTGGAAATAGCCCAGGGCGTGAAGGTACAGGTCGTCAAGTCGATGCTTGGTGACGTGCTGCAGCCCGGCGGCAAACCTGCCAACGACTGATAGACCGGGGCGCGCCGTCACATGCTAGATTTCCCCAAATGGAAGAGGAACTTCCTGTGGGCGATTGTTCTTATCGCTTCGCTTGCGGCGCTGCCTTCACTGGCTACGGTCGCCAATCTCAAATGGCCTGAATCGCTTCCCAATCCGACGGTAAACCTCGGGCTAGACCTTGCCGGTGGCAGCCACATCCTGCTTGAGGCCGACCAGTCCGAAGTGGCCCAGCAGCGGCTGGAAAACATGGAAGAATCGGTCCGCCAGGCGCTGGATGATGCCGGCATCGGCTTTGGCGATGTGTCGACCGCGGAAAACCGCCTTTCGGTCACGCTTGACGATCCCGGCCAGATCGATGCCGCTCGCGAGGCAATCCTCCCGTGGATGAACGGCACCTCGATCATTAGCGAGTGGGACCTGCAGGTGCTGGACGGCAACCGCATGGTGCTGACGCCGACCGAAGCGGGCCTCGACAACGCGATCACCATGGCGATGGACAGCGCGACCGATGTGGTGCGCCGCCGTATCGACTCGCTTGGCACGCGTGAGCCGACCATCATCCGCCAGGGTGACGATCGTATCGTGGTGCAGGTGCCGGGCCTTTCCGATCCCGAAGAGCTGAAGGACCTGCTGGGCCAGACCGCGCGTCTTGAATTCAAGCTGCTCGATACCGAAGCTTCGCCCGCGCAGATCCAATCCGGTATTGCCCGTCCGGGCAGCGAACTGGTGCCCGGTGCCCCCGATGGCGATTACGCAGGTACCGTGCTGGCGGTTAAGCGCCTCGGCGGCATCCGCGGGGATTCTCTGACTGGTGCAACGCAGACTTTCGACCCGCAGACCAACGAACCTGCCGTGTCGATCACCCTCGATTCCGAAGGCACGCAACGTTTCGCGCGGCTGACCTCGGAAAACGTCAACGAACGCTTTGCCATCATCCTGGACGGTGAAGTGCTGCAGGCCCCCAGCATTCGCGAGCCAATTCTTTCGGGCACCTCGCAGATTTCCGGCGGCTTCACGGTGCGCAGCGCCACGCAGCTTGCCATCGCGCTGGGCTCCGGTGCGCTGCCGGTGGACCTGACCGTGATCGAGGAACGCACCGTCGGGCCGGACCTTGGCGCGGCGTCGATCAAGAGCGGAACCATCGCCATGGGCGTGGGCTCGCTGCTGGTGATCGCACTGATGATCGCTGCCTATGGCCGCTTCGGCGTCTATGCCACGGTGGCGCTGTTAATCAACGTGCTGATGATCCTGGGCATCATGGCGGTTCTCAAGACCACGCTGACGCTGCCGGGTATCGCCGGCTTCGTGCTCACCATCGGTGCAGCGGTGGACGCCAACGTGCTGATCAACGAGCGTATCCGTGAAGAGCGCAAGAAGGGCCGCCGGGTCGTAACCGCGGTGGAAAACGGCTATCGCGAGGCAAGCCGCGCGATTTACGACGCGAACGTCACCAACTTCATTGCCGGTGTGCTGCTGTTCCTGTTCGGCTCCGGCCCGGTCCGCGGCTTTGCCGTGGTGCTGATCATCGGCCTGTTCACGAGCGTTTTCACCGCCGTGGTGCTCACCCGCATGTGGGTGGCCGGCTGGCTGCGCAAGGCGCGGCCGACGGACTTGAATCTGTAGAGGCGAGGGCAAGCAAATGCGACTTCTGAAACTCGTCCCTGACGATACCAACATCCAGTTCCTGAAATTCCGCGCTCCGTTCTACGTGGTCAGCGTGCTGCTGATCATCGCCAGCTGGGTCGTGGTTTTCACCAATGGCCTGAACTACGGCGTGGACTTCGCCGGTGGCCAGGAAATCCGCGCGACCTTCACCGAAGAGGCCGAGGCCCCGGTGGAGGAACTGCGCGAAACCGTTGGCGCGCTGGGCTATGGCGATCCCGTTGTGCAGCGTTTCGGCGCGCCGAACGAGGTATCCATCCGCGTGAAGCTGCCTGACGAGGTGACTGGCGATGCCGGCGCGGCAGAGCAAATCAGCCGCCAGATTGTCGGGGCGATCGAAGCCGGGCACCCCGATGTCCGGATCGACGGTGTCGACACTGTTTCCGGCAAGGTTTCCGGCGAATTCCGCACCACCGCGCTGGAAGCGCTCGTCTTCGCGATGATCGCTATCTCGATCTACATCTGGATCCGCTTCGAATGGCAGTTCGGCGTGGGCGCGCTGTTCGCGCTGTTCCATGACGTGTCGCTGACGATGGGCATGTTCGCACTGTTCCAGATGGAATTCAGCCTGCAGATCATCGCCGCGATTCTGGCCATCATCGGCTATTCGCTGAACGATACCATCGTGGTGTATGACCGTATCCGCGAGAACCTGAAGAAGTATCGCAAGATGCCGATCCCGGAACTGCTGGACCTGTCAGTAAACGAAACCCTGGCGCGTACCGTGATGACTTCGCTCACCCTGCTGGTGGCGCTTGTCCCGCTGCTGCTGTTCGGCCCGGCCAGCCTGTTCGGTCTGACCGCCGCGATCACGCTGGGCATCTTCGTGGGTACCTACAGCTCGGTCTACATGGCAGCGCCGATCCTGATTTGGCTGGGCGTGTCCTCGAACAGCTTCGTGCCGCAGGAATCGATCACCGATATCCAGGAAAAGAAGGCCCGCGGCGAGGCTTGAGGGCTTCAGCGCAAGACTACCGATCCCGTTCGTGCTGAGCTTGTCGAAGCACCGCTCTTTCTTTGAGCGTGTTGCCGAGGGTGAAAGACGGCCCTTCGACAAGCTCAGGGCGAACGGAGCCTAGAGCAAGCCTGCGTAATAATCCGCCAGCGCGGCGGCGTTGCTGTCCCAGCTGAAATGCGCTGCGCAGGCGGCCACGTCTTCGGGCGCATGACCGGCTGAGAGCACCTCGCGTACGCCTGCGGCAATGGCATCGGCATCGCGTTCGACAATGCGGCCGGCGATCTCGCTCCTCACCAGCTCCTTCGCGCCGCCCGCGTTGGTGATCACCAGCGGCGTGCCGCAGGCGAGCGCCTCCACCCAGGCATTGGCCAGCCCTTCGCTGGCCGAAGGCAACACCATCGCGTCTGCCGCGCTAAGCACGATGGGCAGGCTGGAATGATCGAGCAGGCCAAGGAAGTGGACGCGGGCTTCAAGACCCTTGTCCGCCACCAGTTGCCGCAGCGCGGCCTCATCCTCTCCCTTGCCGACCAGCACCAGCTGCGTATCGGGCAATTGTTCCAGCGCCTGCACCACGAAGTGCTGGCCCTTGCGCAGGATCAGTGCGCCTACCGTGGCGAGCAAGGTGCCGCCGCCCGCGATGCCGAATTCATCCTCCAGCCGCTTGCGGCAACGCTCGCGCCCCAGCGGGCGGAACAGCGCATGGTCCAGACTGGTGTAATGGATGGTGATCTTTTCGCGTGGCAGGCCGATTGCGGCCATGTCGTCCGCCAATGCCTCGCTGACAGATAGCAGTCCGGCCGCCTGCTGCGCTGCTGCCACCATCTTGCGGTTGGCATAGGGCTTGTGGCCCCACAGCGAGATATCCGCGCCGCGTGCCTTGATCGACAGCGGCAGGCCCAGCTTTGCGGCGATCCGCGCAGCCGCCGGGCTATCGGGATAGAAGAACTGCGCATCCACCACGTCAAACGGGTGCAGCGCCTGCAGGCGCTTGGCAAGCGGCAGCACCGCGCGCACGATCATCGCCGGGTTGAACGGCCCGCCGACAGCAGGTATCAGCGTGAAGCGCGGGCGGTGGACGTGCACGCCGGGATCCTTCCCGCTCACCGCGGCATCGGCCAGCGGGGCATAGCGGCCCATGGCAATTCGCGGCACGCCCACGGGGTTGACCAGATGCACTTCCCAATCGCCGCGCGCGGCCAGCGCCTCCATCTGCCGCGCCACGAACGTGCCGAAGCGCGGCTAGTGCGCGTTGGGGTAGAGGGTGGCGATGGAGAGGAGGCGTTTCATCGCGATTGCCGATCCTGCTGCCTCAGAGCTTTCGCACCAGCATTTCGGCCACGGCCAGCCATGCCGGGCGGTCGATCACGATCTGGCGCTGGCCCATGCCGGGCGGCAGCAGGCCGACCAGCGAGCCCTGCCTGTCGATCAGGCGCCCGAAGGCGAAGCGCCCGCCGCTGCGCGGGGCGAGCACGTCGCGGTTGATGATGCTGCCGGAATCCTCCGGGCGGATCTGGCGCATCCACAGCTGGTCACCACTGCGGTATTCGCCCTGCGGCGTCTCGATTGTGAGGCAGATCAGCGCTTCGCCTTCATTCAGCTGGGTTGGCAGGATGGCGTCGCGCGGCTTGGTAAGCGCCTCTGCGCCATGTTCGGTCAGCTTGGCGATGATCTGCGGCGTGGCTTCCTCGTCGCTCTTTACCAGCAGTTCCGGATCGACGCCCAGTGCCTCGCCAATGCGGTTCATCCAGGTGAGCGAGAGGTTGCGCATACCCGTTTCCAGTCGCCCGATGGTTTGCGCGGTGGTCTGCGGTTCGCAGGCGGCGGCGACTTCTGCCAGCGTCATGCCCTTCTGCTTGCGGATATCGCGAATGCGATTGATCATCGCCTCATCCCTTCAAATAACCAGATTGGTTTCTCTTTCCTACAAGTTGTTCCATTTGGCAAGTGCCTCGCCAGAGCAAAAGGGGAGATTCGCACATGAAACAGCATCTGGTCGAACGCGAACTGACGGTGGAGGGCCCGCGGCGCAGGAATGGCGCATCGCGCCGCCGCCGCAGCGTGACGGTGAACCTTGCCGAGAGCCCGCTCGGCTGGCTCCATGCCCACGGCCATCTGGAAGACAGGCTGTTCGATGCCGGTGAACGCCTGCGCGCCGATTTCGAGCGCGCCCAGCTTGGCCCCAGCGTCACCATGCGGTGGGACCCGGTGAATGTGAAGGGCACCGGCGAAAAGGGTCTGACCCAGACCGAACGGGTGATGGCAGCGCGCGACAGGTTCCACGGCGCGCTGAGCCAGGCGGGCAAGGGCCTGCAGGACATATTGTGGCGGGTGGTGTGTTCGGGCGAAACACTGCCGGTGGCAGAAAAGGCACTGCAATGGCCTGCGCGCAGCGGCAAGCTGGTGCTGAAACTGGCGCTGGACCGGGTGGCCGATTTCTATCGCATCAATTGAGCGGGAACGCGGCGCGCATCACGCGAATAGGTCGTGCTCTTCTTCCTCGATCAGTTCGGACAATTCCATTTGGAAGCGGTTCTGCGCTTCGTGGTGATGCGGCTCGCAAAAGGGCATGTACCAGAAATGGAACATCTCGGTGGAAGCCGCCATCACCGCTTCCGACCATGTGGCCAGCCACATCTCCGCAAAGGCGAGGTGCGGAGGCAATCCGATAGGGGTCATCGAGTCGCGCATTAGCTGAGTAGATACATGCTGCATTGCAGCACAAAATTGATTGCGCGCAAATTTGTCAGCCTTGTTCTTGCTGCGCTTTTTCGATCAGTTCTTTCGGCGGGCCACCGCGCCACCCGGAATGCCAGTACATGGCGTTGAACCAACCGCAAAACAGGTCCGGCTTGGCAGCTTCGAGCGCCTTGTAGCCTTCCCAGTCCGATATCACGGCGCCATCGGGGAAGCGCAGATTGGGGCATGAATGCAGCGGGGTAAGATCCTTGCTCTTCAGCGTCACGGAGATGCACTGCAGCGCCTCGA
Source organism: uncultured Sphingomonadaceae bacterium (assembly GCA_964467715.1). GTDB lineage: Bacteria > Pseudomonadota > Alphaproteobacteria > Sphingomonadales > Sphingomonadaceae > Alteraurantiacibacter. Next base: position 17,778 of record CAYXTJ010000008.1, on the reverse strand, counting down.
ACGTGAAACCCGCCAATGGATCGAGCGAAGCGATGCGCTGGTTGGTGTCTATGGCACCCTCCAGCCCAAGGACACGAAGCCGGTCCTTCATCGGTGCCATCCAGTCGAGTTCGAAAATGTGCTTGGCATTCTCGATCGTAAGCACTTCCAGATGGGGGAGGTCGCAGATGGGCGTGAAATCGGTGACCTTGGCCCCCGGCGTGTCGATGGAGAGATAGGTCAGCTTCTTGAGCTTGCGCAGCGGCTCCAGATTTTCGGTGCCGCGCATGGGCCAGCGCAGCTCCAGTTTTTCGAAATTGGTCAGCTCGCCGATTTCTTCCATCACCGCCTGGTTGCAGCCGTGCACTGCCAGTTCGCGCAGGTGCGTGTAGCGCGAAAGGCCTTAATGGGAATTCCTTTCGCGGTGCAGTTCCGCATGCGGCTTGTCGGTGCGGATTTCATCCGCGCATTTTCTGGGCGGGCCGACCATCAGGTGGCGGCGGTATTGGTGGCGCAACGCGCGAAATTCGTCAGCCATCCGGCGGCATTCCCTGCTAAGACAGACGCGGGGAGCATAGCCGCTTTGGGTTAAGATCAGCCTTCGACCAGCTCTGCCAGTTCCAGCCAGCGCAGTTCGGCCTCGTCCTTTTCATCGCGCGCCATTTCCAGCGATTTGGAGATGCGGGCA
>CAYXTJ010000008.1:0-17101 GCA_964467715.1 uncultured Sphingomonadaceae bacterium | reverse complement strand
AGAGCTCCGGGTCGGCCAAAGCGGCCTCGCCATTTGCGATCAGCTTGTCCAGTTCCTCGATCCGCGCGGGCAATTGTTCGTAATCGCGCTGGTCCTTGTAGCTGAGCTTGGCGGACTTCGGCGCAGGCGGCGGGGGAGGGGGAGACGCCGCCTCATCTTCCTTTGCGGCCTTCTTCGCAGGCTTGCGGCGTTCCTCGCGCTTGGCTTCCCAATCGGCGTAGCCACCGGCGATGATGTCTACTAGGCCGCTGCCATCAAGGCCGAGCGTGACGGTGACGGTGCGATCGAGGAAGTCACGGTCATGGCTGACGATCAGCACGGTGCCTTCATAATCGGCGATCACTTCCTGCAGCAGGTCCAGCGTCTCGAGGTCGAGATCGTTGGTCGGCTCATCCAGCACCAGCAGGTTGGAGGTGCGCGAGAATTCGCGGGCGAGCAGCAGGCGGCTACGCTCGCCGCCGCTGAAAGTGCCGATCTTGGCGTCGATCACCGAAGGATCGAACAGGAAGTCCTTCAGGTAAGCCTGCACGTGCTTGCGAACCCCGCGCACATCCAGCCAGTCACCTCCTTCGGCAAGGATCTGCCGCACCGTCTTCTGCGGATCGAGCAGCTTCCTTTGCTGGTCGATCATCACGCCGGACAGGGTGCGGGCATGGGTGACTTTGCCGGTATCGGGTTCCAGCTCGCCAGTCAGCATCTTCAAAAGCGTGGTCTTGCCCGCGCCGTTTGCACCCACGATGCCGATGCGGTCCCCGCGCTGGATGCGCAGCGAAAACGGCTTGATGATCGCGCGCTCGCCATAGGTCTTGGAGATATCCTCCGCCACGATCACGGACTTGGACTTGAAATCCGCGTCATTGCCCAGCTGCAGCTTGGCGGTGCCTGCCGGGTTGATCATAGCGGCACGCTGTTCGCGCATCTGCCACAGCTTTTCCAGCCGTCCCATGTTGCGCTTGCGCCGCGCGGTGACGCCGCGTTCCAGCCAGTGCGCCTCGATCTTCAGCCGGGCGTCGAGCTTTTCGGCCGCGCGCGCTTCCTCGGCATAGACCTGCTCTTCCCACGCCTCGTAGCCGCCAAAGCCCACTTCCTTGCGCCGAAGGTTCCCGCGGTCGAGCCAGATGGTCGCGCGGGTCAGGCGTTTCAGGAAGGTCCGGTCATGGCTGATGGTGATGAAGGCACCCTTGTAGCGGTTCAGCCAACCTTCCAGCCAGTCAATGGCAGACAGGTCGAGGTGGTTGGTCGGCTCATCCAGCAGCAAGAGGTCCGGATCGAGCGCCAGCGCGCGGGCGAGGGCAGCGCGGCGCTTTTCACCGCCTGATGCACCGGCGGCCTTGGTGTCCATGTCGATGCCCAGCTGGCCGGCAATGCTTTCCACCTCGTGCCGGGCAGGCGCGTCCTTGCCAGCGAGGGCGAAGTCCATCAGCGTGTCGCAGCCACTGAAATCGGGCTCCTGCTCCAGCAGCACGATATTGGTGCCCGGCTTCACCTTGCGCAGGCCGCGATCGGATTCGATCTCGCCGGTTATCAGACGCAGCAGTGTTGTCTTGCCCGCGCCATTGCGGCCGATCAGCGCCATCCTGTCGCGCGGGCCGATGTGCAGGTCCAGCCCATCGGTGTCCGGGCCGCCAAAAAGCCAGCCTTCGCCCTGGTGCAAGCCAAGGCCTTCCCATGAAAGGATTGGAGGTTCTGCCATAAGTCGAGCGGGCAATTAGGCGCGGCGAAGCTTGCTGGCAAGGAACAGAACCATTCAGTCAGTCGTAATTGGGGCGCAGGCACGCTCGTGCGCATATCTTTCTTGCGGAGAATGACTGAAATGACCCGTTTTGCCCTTCCGATCGCTGCTGCCACCGCGCTGGCGCTCCCCCTGACTGCAACCCAGGCAGATGTGCAATTGCAGGCCAGCGACCCGGTGATCGAGCTTTCGGTGACGGAAAGCGTTGCCAGCGATCCCGATATCGCCAACCTCAGCGCAGGCGTTACAACGCAAGCCCCCACTGCTGTTGAAGCCATGCAGCAGAACGCCGCGCAGATGGCGCGGGTGATCGCCGAGATCGAGGCGCAGGGCGTCGCCCGCGACGATATCCAGACCAGCGGCATCAGCCTGAATCCGCAATATGATTATGACCAGCAGACCCGCAGCCAGGTGTTCCGCGGCTATCAGGTGTCCAACCGCGTCAGCGTGACGCTGCGCGATATCGACCGCACGGGCGAAGTGCTGGATGCGCTGGTGGCAGCAGGTGCCACTGACCTTGGCGGCATTTCGTGGTCGGTCGATGATCCCACCGCTGCCCGCGAGCAGGCGCGTGCTGCCGCATTCGAATCCGCGCGCGAGCGGGCGATGAATTACGCCGAAATGTCCGGCTATTCCGATATCCGCCTGTTGCAGGTGAGCGAGAGCGTGCAGGCATCGCGCCCCATGCCGATGGTGCAGCGCGCAGCGATGGACGCAGTGGAGGAATCCACGCCGGTGCGCCCGGGGCAGGTGGAATCCTCCGTGACAGTCAGTGTCACATACGAGATGAGCCGTTAAGGAAACCGTCAATCTTTCTGAATGCCAGCATTTGCATTCACTGCTTGTTCAACGCGCGGCGACTAGGCAAAGTGTCATCATGAAACGGATTCTCGCATCCCTGGCCGCAATGGCCATGCTGGCAGGCCCCATCGCCGCCGCGTCTGACCTTGCCGCGCAGCAGCGCCAGCAACGTGCCCAGGCGCCGCGCGGTGAGCAGGACAGTGCGCGCGAGCAGATGCAGGCTGGGCGCAACATGCCCATCCGCGAGATCGAGCGGCGCATCATCCCGCGCATGGATGGCGATGAATATATCGGCTTCGAATATGATCCCGCAGCACAGGCGTACCGCCTGAAGTTCATCCGCGAAGGCCGGGTGATCTGGGTGGACGTGGATGCACGCACCGCCCGTGTTTTGCGGGTATCGCGATAAGAGTGGGTGAAACCTTTCGGCTGGTTGACGCGTTAGAGTGACCAGACCATTCGGTGTTACAGGCGTTTAGCAGGGGAAAATGGATGCGCATCCTGATCGTCGAGGATGAACCGACACTGGGCCAGCAGCTCAAGAACACATTGGAACAGAACGGCTATGCGGTGGACCTTTCCACCGATGGCGAGGATGGCCATTTCCTAGGCAGCACCGAGGATTACGATGCCGCCGTGCTCGACCTGGGCCTGCCGGAGATCGATGGCCTCACCGTGTTGGGCATGTGGCGCAAAGAAAAGCGCAACTTCCCCGTGCTGGTGCTGACCGCGCGGGACAGCTGGTCTGACAAGGTGGCCGGCCTCGATGCCGGTGCCGATGACTATCTGGCCAAGCCTTTCCAGACAGAGGAACTGATCGCCCGCCTGCGCGCGCTGATCCGCCGCGCATCGGGCAATGCCTCGTCCGAACTGACCGCTGGCGATGTGCGGCTGGATACGCGTTCCGGCCGTGTTACCCGTGCCGGCGAGCCGGTGAAGCTGACCGCGCAGGAATACAAGCTGCTCTCCTACCTGATGCACCACAAGGGCAAGGTGGTGAGCCGCACCGAACTGATCGAGCATATCTACGATCAGGATTTTGACCGCGATTCGAACACGATCGAGGTCTTCGTCACCCGCATTCGAAAGAAGCTGGGTGCCAATGTGATCACGACTATCCGTGGCCTCGGTTACAGCCTCGACGACCCCGCAGACAGCCCCCGGGAATAGCGGCGGCGGGCCTGTGGCGGAGGCATCCGCTGCTCCAGACACGACAGGTGCGCCCGGTGTAGAGCTGGGCGCACCGCATACCGGCAGCATCTCGCGCCGGATGCTGCTGATCGCGGCTGCGTGGATTCTCGTGCTGCTGACGGTTGGCGGCGTGGCGCTTGACCGGGCGATGACCAACCTCATTTCCAGGCAGTTTGACGAGCAGCTGGAAATTTCATTGAACGCCATGGTGCTGAACGCGGAGATCGATCCCTTCGGCGAAGTGCGTTTCAACCGCCCGCTGGGTGACCAGCGCTATCTTGAGCCGAACAGCGGATATTACTGGCAGATTTCGGGCGGGGATTACCTGCCTTACCTCTCCCGCTCGTTGTGGGACGAACCCCTGCCGATCCGTGAGGACGAGCGGGCGGTGCAGCCCATCTTCTATAACGAACAAGCCGCCAATGGTGACGAGGTCCGCATCGCGCAGCGCACCGTGGGCATTCCGGGCAGCGATGTGGACTGGCAATTCGTGGTCGGCAGCACGCGCTCCGAACTGGACCAGCAGATTGCCAACATGCGTGCGATCCTCGGCTGGTCCTTCGCCGTGCTCGGCATCGGCCTGTTGCTGATGGTGATGTTGCAGACCTGGTACGGCCTTGGCCCGCTACGCCGCATCCGCCAGGCGATTGCCCGCATCCGCACCACCGGCACCAACCGCGTGACCGATCCGCTTCCGCTGGAAGTGCAACCCATGGTGCAGGAACTGAACGCGCTGCTCGCCCATTCGGAGCGGCAGGCAGAAGAAGCGCGCACCCACGCCGGCAACCTTGCCCATGCGCTGAAGACCCCGCTCACCGTGCTCAACAACGCCGCCAGTGCGCATGCGCCCGATCTTGACCAGACTGTGCTGCGCGAGGCGGCAACGATGCGGCGGCAGGTCGATCACCACCTTGCCCGTGCCCGTGCGGCTGGCCGTCGAGCCGTGGGGCTTGCCCGTTGCAACGTGATGGACAGCGCGCTGGCGGTGGAGCGCGCCGTTTCGCGCCTCTACCCGCAGGTGCGGCTGGATATCGACGGGTCGAAAACCGCCGAGGTCGCGATCGAGAAGCAGGACCTTGAGGAAATCCTCGGCAATCTGATCGAGAATGCCGCCAAATATGGCGGTGGCAGCGTGTTCGTGACGGTGGATGCCGTGCCCGATGCAGACCTGTGCACCATATGGGTGGAGGATGATGGCGAGGGCATCCCCGAAGGCCTGCGGGACGAATTGTTCACCCGCGGGGCGCGGCTCGATACCGAAAAGCCCGGCACTGGCCTCGGCCTCGCCATCGTGCGCGATGTGGCGGAAATTTACGGCGGCAGCGTGTGGCTGGATGAAAGCGAGGACCTTGGCGGCCTGCTGGTGCGGCTTAAACTGCCGAGGGCGTAATCAATCCCTCTTGCGGTCAGGCATGCCTTCGAACTGCGGGATGTTCGGGTCGAGCATGTCCCACACCGGCTTGTCCTTCACATAGATCGCGTCAAGCGGGGTGACCTGGTTGGGATCGTCCAGCGATCCTGCCTGCACGATCTTCATGTCACCCGGCAAATCACCGGTGGTATAGAGCCGTCCGGCGCAGGTGCCGCAGAAATGCCGCGTCACTGCTCCGCCGGTATCGCCCGTGTTGGTATAGGTCTTGGGGGTGCCGGTCATCTGCAGCTGATCGCCGCGAATGCCGATGATGGTGGTGTGGCCGGTGCCGGTCGCCTTTTGGCAATCCTTGCAGCAGCACTGGCTGACGAACACCGGCTCGCCCACGATCTCGTACCGGATATCGCCGCACAGGCAGCCGCCGACAAGTTTCTGCTCGGACATCTTACTGGCCCCTTGCGATATTGTGGTGGCGGATCACCTCGTCGATCACGAAGCGGATGAACTTCTCGCTGAATTCGGGATCGAGGTCAGCGTTGACAGCAAGATCGCGCAGGCGCATTACCTGCTTGTCCTCGCGCCGTGGGTCTGCCGGGGGCAGGGAATTGGCGGCCTTGTATTCGCCCACCGCCTGCGTGATGCGGAAGCGTTCGGCGAGCATGTGGATCAGCGCAGCGTCGATATTGTCGATGCTCTTGCGGTAAGCGGCGAGGACCGGGTCGACATGGGGGTCGTTGGTGAGGTGCTCTTCCGGATCGTCCATGTCTTCCTGCGATGTTTGCGATGCCATGCGGCCTGACTAGCAGCAAATGCGCGCTTGCCAACACCTGCATGCTGCCGCATTGGAGAATTCGTCATGACGTCGAATGTCGTACCCATCACGCGCAGCAAGGAACAGGGCGCGCCCTCCTTGTCGCCCATCCTCTCGCTCACGGCTTCGGCCATGAATTCGGTGAACCAGGTCATCCTGGACCGGATGCTGAGCGAGATTCCCCTGATTCCCGCTCTTGCAGGCCACCTAATTTCGGGCGGCGGCAAGCGCATGCGCCCGATGCTCACGCTCGCGGGGGCAGAGGTGATCGGATATCAGGGCACCCGCCATCACAAGCTGGCTGCGGCCGTGGAGTTCATCCACACCGCCACGCTGCTACATGATGACGTGGTGGATGGCAGCGAAATGCGCCGCGGCAAGGAAGCGGCCAATATCGTGTTCGGCAACCCGGCCACCGTGCTGGTGGGCGATTTCCTTTTCTCCCGCGCTTTCGAGCTGATGGTGGAGGACGGCAGCCTGAAAGTGCTCAAGATTCTCTCTTCCGCCAGCGCCATTATCGCGCAGGGCGAGGTTGACCAGTTGGTGAGCCAGCGCAAGATCGAGACTTCGGAGGAGCATTACCTCCACATCATCGGTGCCAAGACTGCTGCACTGTTCGCCGCCGCCAGCCGCATTGCTGCCGTTGTGGCAGAACGGGACGAGGCAGAGGAAAAGGCGCTCGACGATTACGGCCGCAACCTCGGCATCGCTTTCCAGCTGGTGGACGACGCCATCGATTACGATTCCGATGCTGCCGAAATGGGCAAGGACCGGGGCGATGATTTCCGCGAAGGCAAGATGACGCTGCCCGTCATTCTCGCCTATGCGCGCGGTAACGAGGAAGAGCGGCAGTTCTGGAAGGACTGCATCGCCGGTTTCACCAATTCGGACGAGGACCTGGCCAAGGCCGTCGAACTGATCGACAGGCACAATGCCGTTGCAGACACGCGCGAGAGGGCGCGCCATTTCGCGCAGCGCGCTTGCGATGCGCTGGCGATCTTCCCTGACAGCGACGCCCGCCGGGCGATGGTGGAAGCGGCGCAATTCGCGGTAACCCGCGGGTATTGAGGACGCGCGTACCCCGTTCGCCCTGAGCTTGTCGAAGGGCCGCCTTCTTCTCTAGTCGTGGTTCCGAAAGGAAGAACGGTGCTTCGACAAGCTCAGCACGAACGGGATTGAGTTCGTGACCCAGAACCTCCCCATCAACGCCGTATTGCCGGATCTGCTTGCTGCCTTGCGCAGCCACAGTTCCGCCGTGCTGGTCGCGCCGCCGGGTGCGGGCAAGACCACGGCGGTTGCGCCAGAGCTGATCGGCGAGGAATGGTGCAGCGGGCAAGTGATCGTTCTCAGCCCCCGGCGCGTGGCTGCCCGCGCTGCTGCCGAACGCATGGCGGAGATGCTGGGCGAGAAGGCCGGCGAAACAATCGGTTACCAGACCCGCATGGACAGCCGGACGAGCGCGAAGACCCGCGTGGTTGTGGTGACGGAAGCGATCTTCGTCTCGCGCATCCTCTCGGATCAGGAGCTGGAAGGCGTCTCCGCCGTGCTGTTTGACGAGGCGCATGAGCGCAATCTCGCCAGCGATCTGGGTCTTGCGCTGGCACTGGAAACGCAGGCCATTTTGCGCGAGGACCTGCGCCTGCTAGTGATGTCTGCCACCATCGACGGTGCGCGTTTTGCTCGGCTGATGGGTGACGATGCGCCGGTGATCGAAAGCGAAGGCAAGGCGCATCCGCTGCGGATTGAATGGCTTGGGTCCAGCCCTGAAAAGCAGATCGAGGACGCCATGACGTCAGCCGTGCTTACCGCATGGCGGCAGGAGGAGAGTGATATCCTCGCCTTCCTGCCCGGCGTCGGCGAGATTTCCCGCGTTCAGGAACGGCTGGAGGAACGGCTGAAAGGCGTGCCGGTGCTGCCGCTGCACGGCCAGGTTCAGCCGCAGGACCAGCGCCTCGCCATACGCCGCGATGCTGAAGGCCGCCGCAGGATCGTGCTCGCCACCAGCATTGCCGAGACGTCGATCACGCTCGATGGCGTGTCTGTGGTGGTGGATAGCGGCCTGTCACGCCGCGCGGAATTTGACGTGGCAGCAGGGGTGACGCACCTCGTTACCCGTCGTGCCAGCCAGGCTTCTGCCGGGCAGAGGGCAGGGCGCGCTGCTCGCCAAGGCCCCGGTGTCGCCTATCGCCTTTGGGAAGAGGGTGGCCATGCGGGCCGCGAGAAATTCGATCCGCCCGAGATCCTGCAGGCAGACCTTGCGCCGCTATGCCTGTCGCTCGCGCGTTGGGGGATGGAGCCTGCCAGCCTGCAATGGCTCGATGTGCCGCCAGTGCCCGCACTTGCTGCCGCGCGGGACCGGCTGGCCAAGCTCGGTGCGCTGGATGGCGAGGGCAAGATCACGCCCTGGGGTAACCAGATCACGCATCTGCCGCTCGATCCGGTGCATGGCGCAGCGGTGCTGTTCGGTGCCGAGGTCAGCCAGGCCCGCGATGCCGCGCGGCTGGCGCTGCTGGCACAGGAGCGCGGGCTGGGCGGTCGCGGAGAGGATTTGCTCGCGCGGCTCGACCGGTGGAAGGGCGATCGCTCCAACCGCGCAGAGACGGCGCGCAAGCTGGCGGATCGCTGGGCCGCGGCTGCTGAGCGCCTCATTTCCGGCGGGGATAAGCAAGACCTCAACCCTGCCATCTTCCTCGCCTTTGCCATGCCGGACAATATCGCCCGCCGCCGCGATGCCGAAGGGCGCAACTGGATATCGGCTGGCGGCAGGGGCTACACGCTGGACGAGGCATCTTCGCTGTGCCGCGCCGAATGGCTGGTGATCGCTGATGCGCAGGGGCAGGCGAAAGGCGCGCGCATTACTGCTGCTGCCGAACTCTCTGCCGCCGAGGTGGAAAAGCACCTCCACTACCTGATCGACTCACGTACCGTGGCCCGCTGGAACGCCAGCGAGGGCAGGGTGGAGGCACGGCTTGAACGGCGCATGGGCGCAATCACCCTGAAGAGTGGCCCCGACCCCGATCCCGACCCGCAAGTGCTTGTGGATGTACTTGTGGATAAGTTTGTGGAGAGGCTGGGGGAACTGCTGCCTGCAGAACTCATCGCAAGGGCGCGCTATGCCGGGCTTGAGGCGCTCTCGCTGGAGCGGCTCGCCGCTGACGCGCAGGACTGGCTTGCCCCGCTGCTGCACGGGCGGCGTGACCTGACGGTGGTGAAGGGCGCGCTCACCGATGCGCTGCTCGCCCGCCTGACATGGGACGAACGCCAGCAGCTCGAAAGACTGGCTCCGCGCGAGTTCTCAAGCCCTGCCGGCACCAGTCACGCCATCGATTACGCGGGAGATGATGCGCCTTGCGTGGAAGTGCGCGTGCAGGCGGTCTTCGGCCTCGATCGCCATCCGATGATCGGCACCACGCCTTTGCTGCTCAAGCTCACCGATCCCGGCGGCAAACCGATGCAGGCCACGCGCGACTTGCCCGGCTTCTGGCAAGGCTCGTGGCGCGATGTGCAGAAGGACGGCAAGGGCCGCTATCCCAAACACCGCTGGCCGGATGAACCGCGGGCTGAAACCGCCAGCCTCAAGACGAAAAACGCCTTCAACCGCACTTGATTCTCGATCCAAGAATCAGCAAAGGACTTTCCATGCAGGCACGCATATACAAACGACCGAAGAACGCCATGCAGAGCGGAAAGGCTCTGGTGGACCAGTGGGTTCTCGATTTCGCTCCGGCGGAAGCCAAGAAGGCTGACCCGCTGATGGGCTGGGCCGGCAGCGGCGACACGCAGCAGCAGGTGCAGTTGAAGTTCGACAGCTGCGAGGCTGCACAGGCCTATGCGGCGAAATACGGCATTCCTGCCATCGTCCATGCGGTGCCGCCCAAGCGCCTGAAGATCCAGGCCTACGCCGACAACTTCCGTTAAGCTGCGGGCCCGGGCGGCAAGTTCGCCTTCCTAACCGTCTGAAACCAGCTGCAGTTCGCCTGCTTCGTAAGCGGCGCGGCAATCCGATGCGTCGTGGCCGATATCCTCGTCCAGCAAGGGCGTAGCAGTCATGCCCGGGCCTTCAAAGCGCGGATCGTCGCACTCGTCATCATTGGCCCAGTCACCATTGTCATCGCCGAAATCCACGGCGGAAATATCTGTCGTGGGATCGACTTCCGACGGTTGATCGGAGCCGCAGGCGGCAAGGGCAAGGCAGGCGGTAACGGGAATGATCAGCTTCTTCATGCGGGGTCCTTCCAGCCAGAAATTGTGCGACCGCGAACACCATGCCACCACACGGCTTGCAAAACCATAACCTTGCCATCATATAGCGCGCCGGGAGTCGGGTGGACGTTTGCGTTCGCTCACCGGGTCAGGTCCGGAAGGAAGCAGCCCAGGTGAATTGCGACGGGTCGCTCGGCTCCTTTTTCCCACATCCTGATGCATGACATTCCGGGCGCGAGCGCCTAACTGTTGCTGCATGGGTGATTCACCGGACGATACCGAAACTCCGCCTTGGGACGAGGAGCAGGAGCAAGAGGTTCAGCCTACTGCGGCTGAGCTGGAAGCTGCGGGACAGGCGGCGATGTTCGCTGATCCCGAACCGCCCAAGCCCGAACCAACAGCTGCGGCGCCGGAAGCGGCTGCACCTGTTGCCGCGCCGCCGGCCGCTCAGGCACCCGAAACTGCTCAGCCTTATCGCGTACTGGCGCGCAAGTATCGCCCGCAGACCTTCAGCGAGCTGATCGGTCAGGAACCGATGGTCCGCACGCTCGGCAATGCGATCGAGCGCGACCGGCTGGCCCATGCTTTCCTGATGACCGGCGTGCGCGGGGTGGGTAAGACCTCCACCGCGCGCCTGATCGCCAAGGCGCTGAACTGCGTGGGGCCGGACGGGACGGGCGGGCCGACGATCAACCCCTGCGGCCAGTGCGAGCCTTGCACGGCGATTGCAGAAGGCCGCCATATCGATGTGATCGAGATGGACGCCGCCAGCCACACCGGCGTGGATGACGTGCGCGAGATTATCGAGGCGGTGCGCTATGCCGCCGTTTCGGCGCGCTACAAGATCTACATCATCGACGAAGTCCACATGCTGTCCCGCAATGCGTTCAACGCCTTGCTGAAGACCCTGGAGGAGCCGCCCGCGCATGTGAAGTTCCTCTTCGCCACTACCGAAGTGGACAAGCTGCCGGTCACCGTGCTTTCCCGCTGCCAGCGGTTCGATCTTCGGCGCATTCCGGCTGAGCTGCTGCAAACGCACTTCGCCAATGTCTGCCGCCAGGAAGGCGTGGCTGCGGAGGACGAAGCGATTGCCATGGTCGCTGCCGCTGCCGAAGGTTCGGCGCGCGATGGCCTATCCATCCTCGACCAAGCAATTGCCCATGCGGACATGGATTCGGGCGATGGTGCCACGCTGGTCACCGCTGCCAAGGTCCGCGAAATGCTCGGGCTTGCAGACAAGGGCGCGCGTCGCCGCTTGTTCGCCTGCCTGCTGGAAGCTGATCCCAAGGCGCTGCTCGCTGCCGTGCAGGACCAGTATGCGCTGGGCGTGGAACCGCTGGCGTTGATGCGCTCGCTGATGGAACTTACGCACCACATCGCGGTGACGCAGGTCGGCGATGGCGAAGCGGAAGGCACGTCCGAAGAGGAAAAGCGCGATATCGGCGAATGGGCAGGCAGGCTCTCGCCCGCGCAGGTCCACCGCCTGTGGCAATTGCTGCTGAAGGGTCATGACGAGGTGCGCGGCGCGCCTGATCCGCTGGTTGCAGCCGAAATGGCGCTGCTGCGCGTGCTCCACGCTACGGACATGCCCGATCCCGGCAAGCTGCAGAAGCTGCTGGAAGAGGCCGCGGCCAAGGGTGCCTCTGCGGCCCCTTTTGCAAGTCCCGCGTCAGGCGAGGGCGGGGCGAGTGCGCAAGCAGCAAGCTCCATGCCCGATCCCGAGATCGAATGGACGATCCTGTGTGACCGGGTGGAGCAGGAAGGCCAGCTGCAGATGGGGCAGATCATGCGTGACTGGATCCGCGTGATCGAATTGCGCGAGGGGCACTTGCGTTACAACCAGTCGCCCTCATTTGCGCATGACGTGGTGAGCGACCTGCGCAAGGCGCTGGAAAAGGCGACTGGGCACAGCTGGGACGTGGAACGCGGCATGCTGGAAGGCGCACCGACCCTGCTCGAGCGGGAAGAGGCGATGAAAGCTGCCGAGACAGAGCGGGTGCGCAATCATCCGCTGGTGCAATCAGCGCTGGCAGCTTTCCCCGGCGCGGAAATCATTGACCCGGAGGATAACGCTGCGGGCAACACGAAATGGAGCAGGCGCGCCTCGTAGCCGCCGTTCCCTCAAGAGAGAGACCTAACCGATGGAATCGATGGAAGAAATGCTCAAGGCCGCGCAGGAAGCAGCCGCTAATATCCAGAAGGAAATGAACGAGGTTCAGGTCAAGCTGGACAACATACAGGTGGAAGGCACCGCCGGTGGCGGGCTGGTAAAGGTCCGCGCCACGGCAAAGGGCCGCATCCTCGGAGTGAATGTCGATGAAAGCCTGCTGAAGCCCGAAGAAAAGCAGATCCTTGAAGACCTCGTCACCGCCGCCTTCAACGACGCGCGCGACAAGGCCGACCGCGCGGCTAACGAGGAAATGAAGGCGATGCAGGGCAACATGGGCCTGCCGCCGGGCTTCAAGCTGCCCGGCATGGGTTGATCCGGCGCGGAGATTTCTCTCCTTTTGTCGCGTGATATCATGTATATGGTGTAGCGCGAAGGAGACGAGTGATCGGGATCAGAAGCCGTCTGGAGTTAGCCTCGGCCACAATGGTCGCCTTGGCATTGTGTTGCACTTCGCCTGCCGCCGCGCAGGAAATGGTAGTGCTCGAACCGTCAACAAATTGGCTGCTCGACTACGCAGATGATCACTGCGCGCTCCGCCGGATTTTCGGCGAAAGTGGGCAGCAGATCCGCCTTGAACTTCGGCAGTCGATGCGAAGCGACAGGTTTGAAGTTCGGGTCAGTTTGTCAGACTTTTCGCGCACGCCCGGAGGGCTCGAAACCCGTTTTCTTGACGGGGCTGAATTTGCGCCCCGCTTCCAGATCGCACAGTTTCGCACTGGCGAAGGAGGTGAGGGCTTCATCTATCATGAAAGCCTGATGGCTCCGGATGTTATGCTCGAGACAGAGCTTTCTCGAGATGCCGTGGCGGCTGAAAACAGGGCGCGCCTTGCTACTGTACGAACATACGCGATCGGAAACGCCTTTAGCTCTGACGTCGAATTGCAAACTGGCCCTCTTGAGGAAGCCTTTCGCGTTCTTGGTCTGTGCGTAGACGATTTCTACCAAAGCCTGGGCATAGACCCGGCCATGCAGGCAAACCCGGCATCGGGCGCGCGGCCGGTTGACGTTGCTGACTGGGCGAGGCCGATCTTGAGGACTTACCCTGAAAACCTTTACCGGGAAGGCCGAACTGGCTGGGTGCGCTTGCAAGTGGTTGTGGAGCCTGACGGTAGCGCTTCACGATGCGTGGTGAGTGAACCGGTTGTTGATCCTGAATACGAGGAGCAGACTTGCCGGACCGTTCTCAGACGCGGAAATTTCGATCCTGCTGTAGATCACGAGGGTAATGCGGCTCGCAGCATGTACGAACTCAGCCTGTATTACCGTGGTGTGGGCTAGCAGGAACTCTTGAGCCATCATATCCGCTTGGCGGGTTTCCTACGCAACATGATCGCTCGTCTAAGTATCTGATGTTCATTTCTGCTGCCTGCAATCACGCTAAGAGAACCATCTGTCAAACACGGCCAATTTTCCTCTCCCAGAACCGTGTTCCATGTGTTCCATCGCCCGCCTGCACACACCCCATCCACAGCCCCGGCCAAGTCCCGCATTGCAGGGCAGGGCACCCGTCCCCATATTCGCATTCGAACACTGATACGGATTACCTGAAATGACTGCTTTCCCCCTCCTTCCCCTGCGCGACATCGTCGTATTTCCAGGCATGGTCGTCCCGCTCTTCGTGGGGCGTGACAAGTCGGTGGCGGCGCTAGAAGCGGCGATGGAGGGCGAAAAGGATATCTTCCTGCTCGCCCAGCTGGACCCGTCTTGTGACGAGCCGGAAAAGGACGATCTGTTCACCATCGGCGTGGTGGCGCAGGTGCTGCAGATGCTGAAGCTGCCAGACGGCACGGTGCGCGTGCTGGTGGAAGGCACCACCCGCGCCGAAGTGCAGGAACTGCGCGAGACAGAAGGCTATGTGATCGCGCAAACGCGCCTGCTGGAGGATGTGCCGGTCACCTCCACCGAAGCGTCTGCCTTGATGCGCTCTGCGCTGGACCAGTTTGCCGATTACGCCAAGCACAACAAGAAGCTGCCCGAGGATATCGAGACCGAGCTCGCCCAGATCGAGGAACCGGGCAGGCTTGCCGATACCATTGCGGGCAATCTGTCCGCCAAGGTTTCCACCAAGCAGCAGGTGCTTGCCGAAACCGATCCCACCAAGCGGCTGGAGATGATCTTCTCCGTCATGGAAGGCGAGCTTTCCATGCTGCAGGTGGAACGCAAGATCCGCGGCCGCGTGAAGCGCCAGATGGAAAAGACCCAGCGCGAATATTACCTCAACGAGCAGTTGAAGGCGATCCAGAGCGAGCTGGTCGACGGCGAGGACGGCGAGGGCGATGAAGTCGCCGAACTCGCCAAGAAGATCGAGGAGACCAAGCTTTCCAAGGAAGCCAAGTCCAAGGCCGAAGCCGAGCTGAAGAAGCTGCGCAGCATGCAGCCGATGAGCGCCGAGGCCACCGTGGTCCGCAACTACCTCGATGTGCTGCTGGGCCTGCCGTGGGGCAAGCGCAGCAAGCTGAAACGTGACATCTCCAAGGCGCAGGAGGTTCTCGACGGGGATCACTATGCGCTGGAAAAGGTGAAGGACCGCATCATCGAATATCTCGCCGTACAGGCGCGCACCAACAAGCTGAAGGGGCCGATCCTGTGCCTCGTCGGCCCTCCCGGCGTGGGCAAGACCTCGCTCGGCAAGAGCATCGCCAAGGCAACCGGGCGCGAGTTCATCCGCCAGTCGCTGGGCGGTGTGCGGGACGAGGCGGAAATTCGCGGCCACCGCCGCACCTATATCGGCTCCATGCCCGGCAAGATCGTGTCGAACCTGAGGAAGGCAGGCACCAGCAACCCGCTGTTCCTCCTGGACGAGATCGACAAGCTGGGGCAGGATTTCCGTGGCGATCCGGCATCGGCGCTGCTCGAAGTGCTTGATCCCGAACAGAATTCCAAGTTCCAGGACCATTATCTGGAGCTGGATATCGATCTGTCGGACATCATGTTCGTGTGCACCGCGAACAGCCTCAACCTGCCGCAGCCGCTGCTCGATCGCATGGAGATCATCCGTCTCGAAGGCTATACGGAGGACGAGAAGGTCGAGATTGCCCAGCGTCACCTGATCGCCAAGCAGATCCAGGCCCACGGCCTGAAGAAGGGCGAGTTCGAGCTCACCGAAGAGGGCTTGCGCGACCTGATCCGTTATTACACCCGCGAAGCGGGCGTGCGCACGCTGGAGCGCGAGATTGCGCGCCTGTGCCGCAAGAGCTTGCGCAAGATCCTCGAAAAGGAAGTCGATTGCGTCACCGTAACGCCGGACAACCTGGCGGACTTTGCCGGTGTGCGAAAGTTCAAGCACGGCGTTTCGGAAGAAGAAGCGCAGGTGGGTGCTGTCACCGGACTCGCGTGGACGTCCGTGGGCGGCGAGCTGCTGACCATCGAAAGCGTCACCACGCCGGGCAAGGGCGAGATCAAGACCACCGGCAAGCTGGGCGAGGTGATGAACGAAAGTATCCAGACCGCTTTCAGCTTCGTGAAGGCGCGCGCTCCTGCCTATGGCATCAAGCCGAGCATCTTCCAGCGCAAGAACATCCACATCCACCTGCCTGAAGGCGCAGTGCCCAAGGATGGCCCCTCCGCCGGTATCGGCATGGTCACCTCGATCGTCTCGACGCTGACGGGCGTGTCCGTGAGGCCGGATATCGCGATGACCGGCGAGGTCACCCTGCGTGGCCGCGTGCTGGCCATCGGCGGGCTGAAGGAAAAGCTGCTTGCGGCGCTGCGTGGCGGCATCAAGACGGTGCTGATCCCCGAGGAGAACGAGAAGGACCTCGCCGAGATTCCCGACAATGTGAAGCAAGGGCTTGAGATCATCCCGGTCAGCCATGTCGACCAGGTGCTGGAACAGGCGCTCACCGCGCTGCCGGCACCCATCGAATGGACTGAGGCGGATGACCTTGCCAGCCAGCCGCATCCTTCGCCTGCGCCTGGAACGACGGCCCACTGATTGCAAGCAATTACGGGATGTTGCAGTGCAGCGAATCGTAAAGGGCTTCGACAACCGTTTCCAAGGCGCAAGGGCGGGGCTTGCCTCTGTTGGGCACTGATTTGGTGCCATCAGCCGCTAAAATGGCCGAAATCGATGTTTTCGTCCGGCTTAGCCCTAGACAGGGCGTGGAAAACTCGCTCAATTCGCGCGCAGTCGCAGAGCGGTTTGAAGACGGACTCTAGAGTAAAACAAGAGTGAGGGGGTTACTAATCAAATGAACAAGAACGAACTGATCGGTGCCGTTGCAGAATCGAGCGGCCTTTCGCGCAACGATGCGACCAAGGCTATCGAAAGTGTTTTCGATACAATCACCAGCACGCTGTCGAAGGGCGATGAAGTCCGCCTGGTCGGATTTGGCACCTTCTCGGTTGCAAAGCGCAAGGCATCCACCGGGCGTAACCCGCGCACTGGCGAACCGATGCAGATTGCCGCTTCCACCCAGCCGAAGTTTAAGGCCGGCAAGGGCCTGAAGGACGCTGTGAACTGACAGCTATTGTTTTGCGGCCAGCCGCGCGACAGGCTGGCCGAGGCAAAGGGGCCGCTTCGCTTGTGCGAAGCGGCCCCTTTGCTTTGCGCTTTGCTTTGGTCTCAGGGATCGAGGCGTAGCAGCGCGGACGGGGCAACAGCGCTGATGGGGGTGATTGCCCATTCGAGCAGCTGGCCACCGGGCGCATCGCGCGGGCCTTCTTCGGTGTTGTTGGTCAGGATCGCGGCATCGGTGACAACTCGGAAGGTGCCCTGCATCTGCGGCGCATCGGGGCGCGCCTGCGGTCCGCCCTTAGCGCTGGACTGCTGCGCGCCTGCTGCGGCCAGGGGAACACGCTCAGGACGGCTGGGTGCAGCTC
>CAYXTJ010000007.1:27975-45020 GCA_964467715.1 uncultured Sphingomonadaceae bacterium | reverse complement strand
GGTCGAGGAACAGCAGCGCACGCTGGGCGTGCTGCCGATGTTCCACGTCTTCGCGCTCACCTCCGTACTCAACTTCGCCATCGAGATGGGTGGCGAACTGGTGCTGCTGCCGCGCTTCGAGATGAAGCAGGTGCTGGCCACGATCAAGCGCAAGCCGCCCACGCAGGTCTATGGCGTGCCCACGATCTGGTCTGCCTTCAACGCGCTGCCCAAAGGCAAAATGCCGGACCTGACGACGGTGCAGTGCTGCATCTCCGGCGGTGCGCCGCTGCCATTGGAAGTGCGGCAGGAGTTCGAGGCGCGTTCCAACACCCGCGTGGTGGAAGGCTATGGCTTGTCGGAAGCCAGCCCGATCATCACCTGCAACCCGCTGTTCGGCCGGGTGAAGGACAATTCCGCCGGCCCCCGTTTCCCTGGCACCACGCTGGAAATCCGCGATCCGGAAAACCCCGAGCATCTGTGCGGCGTGGGCGAACGTGGCGAGGTGATGGCGCGCGGGCCGCAGCTAATGAAAGGCTATTGGAACAACCCCGAAGCCACCGACAAGACCTTCTACAAGGGCGCGCTGCGTACCGCAGACATCGGCTATGTCGACGAAGACGGTTATCTGTTCCTGGTGGACCGCATCAAGGACCTGATCCTGTGCAGCGGATACAACGTCTATCCGCGCGTGATCGAGGACGCAGTCTATCAGCATCCGGACGTGCTGGAAGCCGTCGCCATCGGCATACCGGACAAGTATCGCGGGCAGGCCCCCAAGCTGTTCATCGCCGCACGCGAAGGCAGTGGCCTGACACCCGAAAAACTGGAGGAATTCCTCGCCACCCGCCTCAACAAGATCGAGATGCCGGACGAGTTCGAATTCCGCGACAGCCTGCCCAAGACCATGATCGGCAAGCTGTCCAAGAAGGACCTTGTCGACGAAGAGGAGGCCAGGCGCCGTGGCTGAGGCTGACCGCGACATGCAGCCTGCGGGCACGCTCGCGCCTGACGAGAACGAGCCCAAGGGCATCAAAGAGGTGGCGAAGATGCTCGGCGTCACCCATCGCACCTTGCGCTTTTACGAGGACAACGGCCTGATCAGCCCAACCCGGGTTAGCAGCACGCGCATCTATTCCAAACGCGAGATCGGACGGATGCAGCTGATCTTGCGCGGCAAGCGGCTTGGGTTCACCCTGCGCGAAATCAGCGAGTTCCTGGACCTCTACGAAGCCGATCCACACCACCGGGAGCAGATGGAACTGCTGCTAAAGCAGGTGCGCGCCAAGCTGGGCGAACTGCGCGCGCAGAAGGCCGCGCTGGAAGAGACCATGCGCGAGCTGAAGCAGATCGAGCAGGAAGCCAAGGACCGCATCGCAGAGGCAAAAGCGAAGTAGGCTCCCAGCCCCTTCTCACCCCCTCAGAACGGACCGGCGCAGTCAGCCGTGAAGCTTTCCGGCGCGATGGCGATCCGGGACAGGTCAACCGTGAAACCTGCAGACGCCGCCAATTCGATGGCTGTAAGATCCTGCGAAGGCATACAGGACAGCGGGATGCGCGCACTGCGCCAGCCCTTCCCTGCACCCAGCGTCATCGTAGAGGTAATATCCAGCCCGGCCAGTGACACCCTGCCCTGCGGCACCGCGTTGAGCGAATAGGTGAGCACCAGTGCGCCTTGCGGATCGGCGCTATAGCCGGATGGCAAGGCCAGCCGCAGCGTGGCATCGCCTGTCCAGTTGAGGCGGCGCGCGTCTTCCTGCGCCTGATAATCGAAGGCGGTAACGCTGAAGCCCGTGCCTGAACCGACGAGGTTGGGCAGCGCACTGCCGCCAGCACTCGCTTCCACCTGCGGGTTGAGGCCGCGGCCGAACAGGCGCAGCTGCCCTACACGATCTGCATCCAGCAGCGCGCAATCCTGCGCATAGTCCCGCACCGGCGGCGCATCGGCGTAGGACCAGCCTTCACCGAATGCGGCGAGCAAGGGCGCGTCGGGCGCGCAGCTTGCAGGCCAGCCGAAGGCCAGCTTACCGCTGAAATCGTTGCGGACGCCGCCATCGGCATCGCCCACCAGCACGTCTGCAATGCCCTGCCCCTCGCTGCCAGGCAGCCATGCCGCGACAAAGGCATCGGCCACCGCCAGTTCGCGGTTCATCCACAAGGGACGGCCGGAAAGGAACACCGCCACGGTGGGAATGTCCTGCTCGGCAAAGCGCGTTAGCAGTTCCAGCCCCTCCTCGTCCCGGAAGGCGAGGTCTTCGCGGTCACCCACGAATTCCGCATAAGGCGGCTCTCCGAACACGACCACGGCGACATCCGGCTTGGCCGAAAAGCTGCCATCAGGCGAGAGCGTTGCGGTGCCGCCAGCAGCCAACATCGCCTGCTCCAACCCGGCAAAGATCGAGGTCGCGCCGCCGAAGTCCTCATTCGTCAGGTCACCGCCGCCTTGCCAGGTGATCGACCAGCCGCCCGATTGCATGGCGATATTGTCTGCCCCCGATCCTGCCACCAGCACATTGGCGGATGCGGCGAGCGGCAGCACGCCGTCGTTCTTCATCAGGACGAGCGACTTGCGCACCGCTTCGCGGGCAATCTCGCGATGTTCGGCGGAACCCAGCATGGCCCACTGGCCAGCCAGTTCGCGCATCGAAGGGCGCGGCTTGTCGAAAGCACCATATTCCAGCTTCACACGCAGGATGCGGCCCACCGCCTCGTCCAGCCGCTCCATCGGGATGGTGCCATCGTTCACCTGCGCCAGCAGATTGTCGTAAAGCCCGCGCCAGTCTTCCGGCACCATGAAGATATCGAGGCCCGCCAGCAGCGATTCCGGACAATCGGCATTGCTGCACATGTCGAGTTCGCCATGACCGTTCCAGTCACCCACGACGAGGCCGCCAAAACCGAGGTCATCGCGCAGATAGCCGGTCAGCAGGTCCTCGCTGCCATGCAGCTTCTCGCCATTGACGGAGGAGAAGCTCGCCATGACCGTCTGCGCGCCGACATCGAATGCCGGGCGATAGGGTGCCGCGTGCACGCGCTTCAGTTCATCCACGTCACCGCGCGTATCCCCGCGATCCAAGCCGCCGGTGCCGCCATCGCCGAAGAAGTGCTTGGCAGTGGCGAGCACGCGCTGCTGGCCAAGGAAATCCTCCGAAGCCGGATCACCCTGCAA
This sequence comes from uncultured Sphingomonadaceae bacterium, assembly GCA_964467715.1. Lineage (GTDB taxonomy): Bacteria > Pseudomonadota > Alphaproteobacteria > Sphingomonadales > Sphingomonadaceae > Alteraurantiacibacter. The sequence goes on along the minus strand of CAYXTJ010000007.1, from coordinate 41,872 downwards.
GCCGACAATGGTCGCCTGCCCCAGCCGCGACACGAGGCCGGGATCTTCGGAAAAGCTCTCGTAGGTGCGGCCCCAGCGATCATCCGTGGCAACCGCCAGCGTGGGGGCGAAAGTCCAGTCAATGCCGGTAACGGCAATCTCGGCGGCAGTCGCCTCGCCAATACGGCGCATCAGGTCCTCGTCACCCGTCGCGCCAAGGCCGATGTTGTGCGGGAAGATGGTGGCACCGGGAATGTTGGAATGGCCGTGCACGGCATCGGTCGCCCACAGCATGGGGATCAGCGGCTGGCCATCGTCGGTGGGAGACATGGAGGCATCCCACATGGCATCTGCCAGCGCCAGCCATTCTTCTGCCGGCGCCTCGTCATTGCCGCCCGGACCGCTGTTGCCGCCATTGAGGATCGAACCGAAGCGATAGGTGGCCACGTCCTCTGGCGTGATGGTGGAGATATCGGGCATGATCAGCTGCGCGACCTTGCGTTCCACCGACATCTGCGAGAGCAGCTCGGCAATGCGCGCATCGTGGCTGGTATCATTCCAGTCATAGGCCGAGGCGTCACCGCCATCTGCAGCACAAGCCGCCAGGGCCGTGGTCACGCCCAGCGCAAGGGCAAGCTTCATCGCGCGCATCATTCTTCATTCTCCGGAAGCTGGTAAACCCGCACGTGGTCAATCTCCATGCGCGCCGGGAAAGCATCGCCATCAACACCGCGCCGCCCGCCCCAGTCACCGCCCACAGCGACGTTGAGGATCAGCTGCATCGGTTGGTCAAAGGGCCAGCGGCCGCGATCGGACCGGCGCTTTTCGAACAGGAAGCGCGGCTGGTCATCTACCGCGAACACCAGCCTCTCCGGCGTCCACAGCAGCTGGTAGCGATGAAACTCGTCACACGCCGTATCGACCTTGTAGGATGTGGTGCGCTGGGTGCCGCGCTGGAAGTTGAATGCACGGGTGTGCACCGAATTGTGGATCACACCCGGCTCGTAGCCGACATGCTCCATGATATCGATTTCGCCGCCTTCGGGCCATTCCACCTCCGGGTCTGACGGCAGCATCCAGATCGCCGGCCAGGTGCCGAGCTGGCACGGCAGCTTGGCGCGCACCTCGTAAAAGCCGTAAGTCCACCCCTCGCCCTGCGTAATCAGCCGGGCAGAGGTGAAGCCCTGCCCGCCGAAATCGGCAAGGCCTGCATCGGACAGGTCTTCCCGCCGCGCCTCGATGACAAGGCTGCCATTGGCGCTGCGGGCGTTCTCCCGCCGATCCGCCGCGTAATATTGCAGCTCGTTATTGTACCAGCCTCCGTTATTGCGATGGGTGTCGTAAAACCAGCGATCCGCATCGGGCGCATCGCCTTCGTTGAACTCGTCAGCGAAAACCAGCTCGTATCCGGCAGGAGGGCGATGCGGCTCGGATGGGGAGTTAGCCGCATCGCCACCTGCGGAGGAGCCTGCCTGTGCGGCAGCCGCAAGAAGGGCAAGGAAATGATAAGTCATGTCAGCATCGTTCCCGCATTGGGGGCACCCGCACAAGGGAATTGCCCCGGTTGAGGGATCTGGCGGCGGGGCACGTTAAACGTCACCCGCCGCCGCCCATGCCTGGTTTACAGCCTCACGCGCAGACGGGCACCGAAGGTCCGCGGGCGGGTGAAGAAGCGGGTGTTGTCAAACTGCGTGATGATGATCGCCGATTCCTTCTGCTTGTTCGTTACGTTGTTGGCGTAAACTTCAAAGCGGGTGCGGCCATCGTCATGTGAGTATCCGGCGCCAAGGTCGAAGGTCCAATAGCCCTTCACCACGTCGTTCAGACGCAGGCGCGGATCGTTCGGCTGCTCGTAATCCTGCGAGTTGTAGATCGTCTGGAAGGTGTCCGAACGGTAACCGGCCGAGATAACCCAGTCGAGCGAACCCGAGGGAATGTCGATGTTCTGCGACATCGAGGTGTTCAGCTGCCAGCGCGGGGTACGCGGCAGGCGCTTGCCGGAGATGTCGCGGAAGCCAACTTCCTCGACATCCGCCTGGAAGCGGGAATCGGGGATGGCCAGTGCTTCGTTGATCTTCGCTTCAAGCCACAGGGCGTTGAAATCCCAGTTGATGTTAGCCGGAAGTTCAAGACCACCCTCGACATTGATACCGTAGATTTCGGAGTCCGCAGCGTTGAACGTGTAACCAACCACCAGCGCCAGCGACACGTCGTCACCAACATCAACGGTCTCACCCAGCGAGCTTTCGAAGTCAGCAATCGTCTCAACCGACACAAGCGAGCTGAACGCTTGGTCCTTGTAGTCGTTGTAGAAGGCAGAAGCGTTGAGGCGCGCCCGGTTGTTGCCGATGTCGAACTCATTCTTGGTACCGATTTCGTAAAGGATCACGTTCTCGGTGTCAGTCGTCGGCAGGAAGCCGCCGGTGCCAAGGTTGTCGTTGAAGGTGCCGGACTTGTGGCCACTCGCCACCAGGGCATAGACCATGTTGTCAGGCGAAATGTCGTATTCCAGGCGCAGACGCCAATCGACGAAGTTGTCTGCGATCTGGCCGTCTTGGATCCAGATCTGGTCCTCGAACGGCAGCGCATAGGTGAATACACCAGGATTCCCCGGGAAAGCGCCGCCAGCCCAACCGGGATCATTTGTAAAGCCGTCACAAAAGAAGAAATCGAAGGAAATTGTATCTACGCACTCGGTTGTAAGGATCGCTCCGCCTTCTTCATTCAGAGCCGCATAGAAATCCTGAGGACCGTTCCGAAGAATGTCGTCGAGATTGTCGCGCAGGCCAAACTGGCTAACCCCATCGAGTTGGAAGTCGAAGATTTCCTGCGTGGAGATAGTGCCATCGCCATTGGTATCGGGGTCGAAAATCGTACGATCCTGACCGGCAAACTGGAATCCTTCGGTTCCGTAGCGTGCGCCGCCGCAGCATTCGAAAGCACCGCCGCCCAGTGCCATGCCGTAACGAGCTGCCACACCTGTGCGGCTCTTCTTGTCATCCGTATAGCGCAGGCCAGCGGTCACGCGGAAACGATCGGTTACCTCGAATGTAGCGTCGCCATAAATCGACCAGCTTTCCGCATCGACATCGGGGTTATTGAATTCGATTCCCTGGAAGAATAGGCCACGGTCACCGGTCGAGCCAAGAAAGGCATACTGCTCTTCCTTGAAATACATGCCGCCGAGCGACCAGATAAACGGCCCATCAGAATTGAAAATCCGCAACTCGTTGTAATAGCTCTCGGAGTCCGTGATGAACTGGAAGCGTGACCAGTTGTCCAGGTTCTCCTGCAAAATGATGTCATCAATGATCACATCTTCGGGGTCGTCGGTGAAGATGTTGTCGCGGCTGGACAGGTCTTCCAGCACACCCGGATAGAACGGGGTCAGCGGCGTGTTCGCGTCGTAACTGTAAAGCAGGTCGCGATAACTGGTAGTGAACTCCACCGTGAAGGGGTCAGTTTCATAAGTGATGGTTCCGCGCAAGCCATAATGCTTGGTATCCAAGATGGGCGTGAAGGCGTTGGCAATCACATCGCGCGGATCTTCAATTTCTTCCGGCAGAAGGCCATTGCCCAACGGGCCAGCATAATTGGTGCCAGTATAGCCGGTGCCTTCTTCATGGATGTAATCACCAGCGACAAGTATGGAGAGGCGGCTGTTCGGCTCCCAAAGCAGCTGGGCGCGGATGGCCTTGTTGTCTTCAGCTTCGGCTACATCGACATTCTGGACCGGACCCACATTGTTGTAATAGCTGTCATGGCCCAGGTACATGCCGGATACGCGAAACGCCACAGTGTCACCAATCGGCACGTTGAGCATGCCACGGAATTCCTTGTGGTCATAATTACCGTAGCCGACTTCCAGCTCAGCATCCCACACGCCGATACCCGGCTTCCAGGCAATCGCGTTGACTGAACCAGCCAAGGCATTACGGCCGCGCAGCGTACCCTGCGGACCGACGTTCACTTCGACACGCTCGATGTCGAAGAAAGCCGAACCGATACCGGACGGACGCGGCACATAGACGCCATCATAGTGGAAGGCGGCACCCGGGTCACCCAGCTCGGTGTTGTTGGAAGAACCCACGCCGCGTATCCAGATTTCGACATTGCCGCCATTGTTGGCGACCGTCAGTCCAGGCAACTCGTCGTTGAAATCGGTGATATCCTGGATGCCGCGGGCACGCAGGTCTTCGCCCGAGAAGGTTGCGGCGGTACCTGCATAATCCTGCAGGTTCTGCTCACGGCGGTCAGCCGTTATGATAATGGCGTCTTGCGGTAGCACCTCTTCTTCTGCCTTGATGCCTTCGGAATCCTGGGCCTTAGCAGAAACACTGAGGGCCAGGGCTGAAACGCCGATTGTAAGTACTGTTGAAATCTTGCGCATCTAGATCCTCCCCGAATCGGACTTAAAATTATTGTGAGCGCTCACATAGCGGAAATTGTGAGCGTTCACAAGAAAAACGTGAGCGCTCACAATTTGCTTGAAAAATGCAGCCACCTGCCCTCTTGTACAATGCAGACAAAAGGTGAGGGTCAAGTGGCGACTAAGGCAAAGATAACGATTGAAGATGTTGCGAAAGCAGCTGGCGTTTCGCGCCAGACGGTTTCGCGCGTCATTAACAATGGGCCTAATGTAAAGCCAGCCGTGCGAGAAAAGGTGGAGCAGGCGATTGCCGATATGGGATACGTCCCGAGCCTTTCCGCCCGGCGCATGGCCAGCGGCAAGTCCTTCCTGATCATGGCGGTGAACGATCGCCAGCGCACGCTGGAGAACTGGCAGGCCGGGCGTGGCAACGACTGGGTGGACCAGATGCTTTATGGCGGCATGACCGAATGCGAGCGTCAGGGCTATCGCCTGGTTTTCGAACTGATAACCACCGAAGCAGGCAAGGCGGAGCAGCAGCTTTCCAATTCGCTCGCCGCGCTGCGGCCTGACGGCATCATCCTGACCCCGCCGCACAGTGACAATGACGCGCTGGCCGCCATGCTGGCCGAACGCGGCATCCCTTGCGCGCGCATCGGCAGGCGCCAGGGCAAGCACACGATCGACGTGTTCATGGATGAAGGCGGCGCAGCGGCAGAAGCGGCGCAACTACTGCTCTCGCAAGGACGCCGCAAGCTGGCCTTCCTTGCCGGATCACCCGAATACGGCAACTCGCAGAAGCGTGTCGAAGGCTTCCTGCAAGCGCTCGACGATGCAGGCGTCGGTCGCCAGAACGGCATGGTCGCCAAGGCCAATTTCCAGTTCGAACCAGCCGTGGAAGCACTGGAGGAGATGCTGGTCGGGCCGGATCGCCCCAGCGGCATCATCGCGGACAATGACGAGATGGCCTTTGCCGCCATGCATGTAGCCAGCAAGCTGGGACTGGCCGTGCCGGAAGACCTTGCGGTGATCAGCTTCGAGGATACGCCGGGCGTGCGCTTCAGCGTGCCGCCGCTTACCGCGATCCGCCAGCCGACATCGGAAATGATCGGCCGCGCGTGCGAACAGCTGATCGCCAGTAGCAAGGGCGAAGCTGCGAACGGCAGCTTCGAATTGCCTTACACGCTGGTGGTGCGCGACACGACCGGCCCCAAGGCCACGGGCAGCGATCAGGGCCAATAGGCGTGGCAGCCACCAGTCCCCTGCCCCGCCGCGCGGCATTGCAATATGGCGTCGCCTATCTGGGCGCGCACCTTGCCTTCATGCCGCTGCTGGTGCTGTTGCTGCCTCGCCGGGTGGAGAGCATTGCGCAGCAATCGGCTGGCGAATTGCTCAGCTGGCTGCTGCTGAGCGGCGCGGTGATGGCAGCGCTGGCGCATATCCTGGCCGGGCATAGCAGCGACCGCTGGCTGGAACGCCACGGCAACCGGCGCGGGCTGATCGCGATTGGTGCAGCAGCTTTGGCCGGTTCCTATCTCCTGCTGGCACAGGCTTACAGCTTCGCGCTGGTCATGGCCGCAATCCTGCTGTTCCAGTTGGCGGTGAACATCGCCTTTGCTCCTCTGGGCGCACTTATCGCAGACCATTTCGCAAACGAGCACAAGGGCCGCATGGGCGCGCTGATGAACGCCGCGCTTCCTGCCTCCAGCCTCTCCGTGGTGCTGGTGGGCTGGCTTTTCCCTGAGGATGGCGCTACGGCATTCGTCTTTACGGGTGTGCTTGCACTCGCCTTTTTCCTGCCTTTGCTGGTGAACTGGAACCTCGGCCCGGTGCAGGAAGCGCAGCCATCACCGGCAGACGGGCCCGCGCCAGACATGCGCCGCAGTCGGTTGGACTTTTCGCTGGCTTGGGGCGCGCGGTTGTGCGTGCAACTGGGATCAGCCTTCGTCCACGGCTATATCTACCTCTATCTCGCCACGCTGGTGGCAAGTGGCAGCGGACTGCAAAGCGCCACCGACATGCTGGCCACGCTGTCTGGCCCGGCGGCGGTGCTGGCTATCGTCGTAACCCTCGCCATCGGATCCCTGTCAGACCGCGCCGGACAAAGGCGCAGGCCCCTGATGCTAGCCAGCGTGGCGGTGGCGCTCGGCCTTGTCCTGCTGGCGCAATCGCAAGGAATGGCGATGCTGCTGGCGGGTTACGCGATCTTCCAGGTGGGCCTTTCCACCTTCCTTTCTATCGACACCGCGATGGTGGCGCAGCTGGTCAGCGGCAACCGCAACCGCGGCACGCTGCTGGGGGTCATGAACCTCACCAACACGCTGCCTTCGATTATCGCGCCCGGCCTTGCGCTGCTGGCGTTCCACGAACGCGCGCTGCAGCAGCAGTTGAGCGTGCTGTTCATCGCCTGTGCGGTGCTGGCCCTGCTGGGCGGCATCGGCATCCAGTTTATCAGGACGGTGCCATGAACACCGCCCCGCAGCCATGCATGGCAGGAGGCAGACCGGGCAAACCGGCCGCCAAGCTGCCTCTATCCACCAGAGAGGATCTGACATGAACAGCCAGACAAAAGGCGGCCCAAAAACCGGAAGCACGGTAACAGCCGCATTCATTGCGGTGACGACCCTGTTCTTCGCCTGGGGCTTCATCACCAGCCTGATTGACCCGCTGGTGGCAGCGGTGAAAGGCATCTTCACGCTCAGCAATGCAGAGGCGCAGCTTTCCGCGTCCGCATTCTTCATTGCCTATGGCCTGATTTCCTTCCCCGCTGCCGTGCTGATCGCGCGCTGGAAGGCAGTCCCGGCGATCCTGATTGCCTTGTGCATGATGGTGGCTGGCTGCCTTGTCATGCTGGGCGCAGCCAATATCGCCAACTATTCCATCGTGCTGCTTGGCCTGTTCGTGCTTGCGAGCGGCATCACCGTTCTGCAGGTGGCGGCAAACCCGCTGGCGGCGGCGCTGGGTGAACCCAAAGGGAGCCATTTCCGCCTCACGCTGGCGCAGACGTTCAACAGCTTCGGCACCTTCATCGGGCCTTACATGGGCGCAGTGCTGTTCCTGACCGGCCTCGAAGTGGCGGAAGGGACCGTGGTAACCGAAGAGGCCCGCCAGAACGCCTTGCTCGGCATCGACACCGCCTATGTCTGGATTTGCGCTCTGCTGCTGGCGCTGCTTGCCTTCTTCTATGTAAGCCGCAAGACCGTGGCAGCCGCTGCTCCCGAACCGGCGCCTGCCAAGGGAATCGGTGCGATGATCAGCGATGCCTTTTCCAGCAAGTGGTGCCTGCTGGGCGGTGCTGCGATCTTCCTCTATGTCGGCGCGGAAGTGGCCATCGGCACGCAGATGGCCTTCTTCCTCAACGATGAGAGCGTGTGGGGTGTGTCGCTGGAACAGGCGGGCAAGGCCGTGTCCTTCTACTGGGGTGGCGCGATGGTGGGCCGTGCGATCGGTTCTTTCCTGCTGTCCCGCTTCCCCGCGGCGAAGCTGCTTATGCTGTTCACCGCGATTGCTTGCGCCATGGTGCTCTATGTCGTGGCCGTGGGTGGGGTTTCGGCTGGCTATGTCGCGCTTTCGATCGGCCTGTTCAACTCCATCATGTTCCCGGTGATCTTCACGCTCACCCTGGAACGTTCGACAGCGAGCGACCAGGCGACTTCGGGCTTCCTGTGCACCTCCATCGTCGGCGGTGCGGCCATCCCGCCGCTGGTGGGCCTGCTGTCAGACAGCACAGGACTCGTCACTGCGCTGCTGCTGCCCGCGCTGTGTTATGCGCTGCTGTGCGTGTTCGCATGGAAGGCGAGCCGCACACCGGCCCTGCACGAGGTGGAGGCAACCTCAGCCCATTGATACCGCGATTGCGGCGCGGGCGGTTATTTCAGGATCGCCCGCGCCACATCGTCAATATCGGTGCGCACGCCCTCTATCCCGCTGCGATCGAAGCGGACCAGACTGCCGGTGACCGTGCGCGCCATGGAATCGTAGAAGGTTAGCCGCGCACCGGCGAGGCTGCTTTCCGGGTCCACGCCAAGGCGCAGCGCGGATAGCCCGTTCTGCGCGCGGGCGAGCGCTTTGCGGCGAATATCGCTGCGGGTATTGGCATCGGTCCACAGCGCCTGGTCCAGCGCGGCGCGTACATCCTCGATGCACAGCCGCACCAGCGCTGGGCTGGAAATCGAGGACCTGATGCAGGCCGGTTTCATTGCGTTGACCGAAGCCGCGCGCAACCACGAGGGGCCGGGAGAGGATGGCTTTGCCGCCTATGCCAAAATCCGCGTGCGCGGCGCGATGCCGATTGCGTGCGCAAGCAGATGCCTGACAGCCGCACCGCGCTGCGCCGCCGCAAGCTGGCCAGCGAAGCACGCGAGGCTTTGCGGCAATTGCTGGGCCGCGATCCGTCCGATGCCGAACTGGCCGAAAAGCTGGGCATTTCGCCCGCACAGCTGGGCCAGTACGACAGCGAGGAAATCCAGGTCAGCTCAATCGATGCTGCCTATGATGACAGCAATTCAGCCTTCGCCTCCGACTTGCCAGACCCCTTCGTGGTGCTGGCGCAATTGCAGGATAATGACCGCTTGCGCGATGCGATGGAGGCGCTTTCCGAACGGCTGCAACTGGTGCTACAGCTTTATTTCGTGGAAGAACTGAACCTCACCGAAATTGCCGAAGTGCTGGAGGTGAGCGTGCCACGCGTCCACCAGCTGAAAACGCAGGCGCTGGTAAAGCTGCGGGACCTGATGGAAGAGGCGGACTGAGTTGACGCTGAAGGCAATCAGCCGGGCATCAAGCTCCCCTCTCCTGCCATCACTAGCAACAGTGTTGCGCCGCCTGCCGCCGCCAGCAACAGGCCGACAGCCAGCTTGTTGCGCGCGATGAACTTTCCGAAACGATAGCCAAAGCTGCGCGAATAGCTGTTCAACGGATGCCCGGCCACGAAGGCCTCGACCTCGTCAATCAGCTCCCTGACGCTGGAATGGCGCATGTGCGGCCGCCGATCTGCGGCGCGATAGGCGATGGCTTGCAGGTCCCTTCGCTCTTGCCCGGCGACCAGCTCCCGCAAGATCAGGCCCAGGGCATAGACATCGGGCAGGATATTGGCCGCCACATCCTCACCCCCTTCGGGCACGGCTACCCCGAAGTCCACCAGACGCGCTTCACCGTTCTCGTCCATCAACAGGTTTTCCAAGGTCAGGTCACGATGCACCACCTGGTGCCGGTGCGAATGGTCCACCGCTTCGGCAGCTTGCAGGAATATCGCCAACTTGCGATCGCGGGAGGGCTCCTCCTCCTCCAACCATTCGCGCAAGGTGCGCCCGTCGACATATTCCGTGACGATGAAGGGATCGCCCGATGCGGTACGCCCGCTATCCATAAAACGGGCGATATTCGGATGGTCCAGCCGCGCAAGGATCGAACATTCGCGCTGGAAACGTTCAGGCAGATTGGCTGACTGGCCTTTCGGGCGCAGGATCTTGAGGGAGAGCGCAAAGTCAGCCGCGCCCTCGGCATGGGCCAGGAACACCTCGCTCGACCCACCGAGCGCAAGCCGCCTGACCAGGATGAATCCCGGCACAGGTGGAAAGCTGCCTCCTGAGCGACCCGGAATATCGTCAATCGACCCCATGGCCGAAAGATGCACCATGCGGTTCGCTACGACAATTCACCTTGGCCGAGACTGGCCCATTATGGAGCTATCTCCGCCAGCGCGTCACACCGGCAGGCCGACGTAATTTTCGGCAATGCTGGTCTGCGCGGCGCGGCTGTTGGCGATGTAGTCCAGCTCCGCCACCTGCATGGCGCGCTCAAACGGACCATCCTCGGGGAAGCGGTGCATCAGCTTGGTCAGCGACCAGCTGAAGCGTTCGGATTTCCACACGCGGGCGAGCGCTGTGTCCGAATAGGCAGAGATCGCGTCATTGTCCGATGCGTTGAAGAAGCCGGTCAATGCAGCGGCGGCATAATGCACATCCGACGCCGCAAGGTTCAGGCCCTTGGCGCCCGTTGGCGGCACGATATGCGCGCTGTCACCGCACAGCAGCAGGCTGCCGTGGCGCATTGGCGCGAAGACATAGCTCCTGAGCGGGGCGATGCTCTTTTCTAGCGCCGGACCGCGGGTGATGTTGGCAGCGGCTTCCGGGCCGAGGCGGATGGCGAGCTCGTCCCACAGCCGGTCATCGCTCCACTCCTCCACCTTGTCGGTAAGCGGAACGTCCACATAGTATCGGCTGCGGGTCTCGCTGCGCATGGATGCGAGCGCGAAGCCGCGTTCGTGGTTGGCGTAGATCAGCTCGTGGTTGCAGGGCGGAACATCGGCGAGGATGCCCAGCCAGCCGAAGGGATAGACCCGCTCGAATTCCTGACCAACGCTGGCGGGAATGGCCTTGCGGCTGGGGCCGTGGAACCCGTCACAACCCACGATGAAGCGGCAATCCACGCGGTGTTCGCTGCCGTCCTTGGTGTAGGTGACATAGGGCGCATCGCTATCCACATCGTGGAGTGCTGCGTCGACTGCTTCGTAGATGACTTCCAGCCCGCGCTCTTCGCTGGCATCCATCAGGTCGCGCGTCAGTTCGGTCTGGCCGTAGACCATCACGCGGTTACCCACGAGGTCTGCCATGTCGATGCGGATCAGGCGGTCACCATCGGCCAGGTTGAACCCGTCGTGCCACATGCCTTCAGCCTTCATCCGGGCATCAAGGCCAAGGCGTTCCATCAGCTTGACCGTGATCGTTTCCAGCACGCCGGCGCGAATGCGGGTGAGGACATAGTCCCCCGTCTGCCGTTCCAGCACCACGCAATCGACGCCCTCGGCGCGCAGGAGGTGGCCGAGCAGCAGGCCGGCAGGCCCTGCGCCAATGATGCAGACTTGGGTTTTCACTTGGATGATCCTCTTCCGGTTTTGCAGTCTGCCTTAGCGAGTACAAGAGAGCGGTGGAATGAAGCATCCAACGCCAGACTTGGCTTTTTCAACGTCGCGTGGCATTTCGCGAAGGTATCATGAGCAACACGCTTCCGCCCGACTTCTTCCTGTATGGAGAGGCTGCCAAGTCGGCAGGGCCAGACTTCGTGCATGTCGAGGATCTGGCCGAGCGCTCGAAGCCGGGAAACTGGCGCATTGCGCCGCACAAGCATGCGGATCTGTGCCATTTCATCCTGATCACAAAGGGTGGCGGAAATATCCTTTATGAATCTGAATTGATGGAATTTTCCTCACCTCGCCTGCTGATCGTTCCGGCCAATTCGGTGCACGGCTTCAGCTGGCAGGCTCCATCGGAAGGGCAGGTGCTGACCGTGGCCCTGCCCAAGCTGCAACAGCTCTCTGCCGAACATGAGGGACTGGGCGGGTTGTTCACCCAGCCGGGCTCGCTGGCGGTGGATGACGCGGCCTGCAAGGCCATCGGCAATGCCATGCAGGCGATCAGCCAGGAGCTGGCTTGGACGGGCCTTGGACAATCCGCAGCATTGCAGGCCGGATTGCTCAATGTGCTGGTACAAGCTGCAAGGCAGCTCCAGATGCACCAGAAGGCACCCAAAGGCACCGAAGGGCACCACAGGCTGGTCGCGCGGTTCCGACAGCTGGTTGAAGAGCGTTTCCGGCTGCGCGAACCTGTATCGACCTATGCCCGCGCACTCGCTGTCAGCGAAACCTCGCTGCGGGACGCTTGCGCGGCCACCGGCCAGTCCCCCACCGCCATTCGCGACCAGCGCGCCGTGCTGGAGGCGCAGCGGCTGCTTGCATTCTCGGCAATGCCGGTTGCCGATATCGGGGACAGCATCGGGATCGAGGACCCGGCCTATTTCTCGCGCTTCTTCACCCGCCATTGCGGCATGTCGCCTGCCCGCTGGCGGCGCGAGCGGATTGCCGCGCGGCAGCTTGCCTAGCTGGCGATATCCCATTCCTGCAGGCCGCTGTGCAGTTCCACAACGTCTGCCGCTTGCGACTGCAGCCGGTTCCACACATCGAGCGCGGCAATCTTGTAACCTTCTGCAAGCGTGGGATGGTTAAAGCTGTTGTCGACGAAGTAATCCACCGTGCCACCAAGGTTGATCACCGCCTAGCCGATATGGATCAGCTCCGACGCGCCCTCGCCAATGATATGTACGCCCAGCACCTTGCGGCTGTTGCGCTCGCAGATGATCTTCAGATCGCGCCGGATAACGAGCTTCTGATTGTCGAGGCACGGATTGCCTCGCGCGACATTGACCAGATGAAAACGGGCCAGCAAGCGCGGCTGCGCCTTATCGCTTTCGACAATCCCGCTTGTCCGCAAATCGAAGGCGAAGTTACCTATCTCACCACTGACCAGCTGACCGACGAGGCAACCGGCCAGCCCTTTTACACCGCGCGCATTGCCCTCAATCAGGAGCAGGTGGCGCGCAAAGGGCTGGAACTGCGCAGCGGCATGCCGGTGGAAATCTAAATCGCCAGGGGCAGACATTCGCTGCAGTCATTCCTCACCAAGGCCTTGCGAGACCAGTTCAACCGCGCATTCCGCGCCGATTGATCCTTCCGGCTACGAAGACGGCCCAGTTCTTCCTGCCCACCACGCCGATCGAACACGTCGAGGCTGAGCTTGCCGAAGCGCAGGGAGGGAAAGTATCGGCAAATGCTGCAAATGCGCATTGCTGCCAATCGTGCTGCCAGCGAAAAGGATGACACGCCGCGCCGATCCTGCCAGATACCGTTGAGCGATGCGCTGCCTGAACGCGTGTTTGGATTGACGGGAAAGAGCGAGACGATGACGCCCCATTATGATGCCATCATCGTTGGCACGGGCCACGGCGGCGCGCAGGCTGCGCTGGCGCTTCGGCAGAACGGGTTTGAAGGCTCCATCGCCATGATCGGCCGCGACAAGGAGCCGCCATATGAGCGGCCGCCGCTGTCCAAGGAGTACCTTGCGCGTGACAAGGAATTCGAACGCATCCTGATCCGCCCTGCCAGCTTCTGGGCAGACAAGGATGTGGAACTGGTGCTGGAAGCACAAGTGGTTGCGGTGGATGCGGACGCACAGACCGTGACCCTGCACGACGGCCGCCGCCTTACCTATGGCGAGCTGATCTGGTCTGCTGGTGGTTCGCCGCGCAAGCTCACCTGCCCGGGCGCGAATCTTTCCGGGGTGCACGCGGTGCGCGACAAGGCAGATGTCGATGCGATCATGAACCAGCTCGACAATGGCGCGAAGCGCGCCGTGGTCATTGGCGGAGGTTATATCGGCCTTGAAGCAGCAGCGGTTCTGCGCAAGCTGGGCTGTGACGTCGTGCTACTGGAAGCGCTGGACCGCGTGCTGGCGCGCGTGGCGGGCGAAGAACTGTCACGCTTCTTTGAAGAGGAACACCGACGTCAGGGCGTGGATCTGCAGCTTGGCGCAATGGTCGATTGCTTAACAGGTGATGGCAGCAACGTCACCGGCGTGAAGCTGGCAAACGACACGGTGATCCCTTGCGAGATCGTGATCGTGGGCATCGGCATCGTCCCTGCAGCGGAGGAACTGGTGGCAGCAGGCGCCAATGGGCCCAACGGTGTGGCGGTCGACGCGTTCTGCCGAACCAACC
>CAYXTJ010000007.1:0-27965 GCA_964467715.1 uncultured Sphingomonadaceae bacterium | reverse complement strand
CCTGCCGCATGTTCACGCAATCGGTGACCTCGCGCTTCATGCCAACGCCTTTGCCGATGACGCGATGATCCGGCTGGAAAGCGTGCAGAACGCCAATGACATGGCCAATACCGCCGCGAAGGATATTTGCGGCAACCCCGTATCCTATCATGCGACACCGTGGTTCTGGTCCAACCAGTATGACCTGAAGCTGCAGACGGTCGGCCTTTCGACCGGCCATGACCAGACAGTTCTGCGCGGCGATCCTGCCACGCGCAGTTTCTCGGTGATTTACCTGAAGGGCGGCAAGGTCATCGCGCTCGACTGCGTCAACGCCATCAAGGACTACATCCAGGGCCGCAAACTAGTGGAATCGCGGGCAGAAATCGCGCCCGAGATGCTCGCCGATGCGGCAACGCCGCTCAAGCAGATGGTTTGACCCCACGGCGGGAGCGCGCGTGTTAGCGGCTGCGCCCCGGACCCGTTAATTCGCGCGGGTTACCATGCTCAAATCGTCGAGCGCCACTTCGCCCAGCGCCGTGCCAGACATGATGCGCAGCGCCAGGCGGAGCGGCGCAGGCGAGCCATCCTCGCGCAAGGGTACCGGGAAGGATGCCGCAATCTCCTGCTAGCCTTCACCGCCCGCTACATCCACCAAGCCGACAATCCGAAAGGCTGGCTTTCCAGCGCTTCTATCCGATCCGTTCGCGCAGGGCGGTGCTGCGCCAGCACCTCTATCGTCAGGGGCTGCCCAGCGCGAATGCGGGCGGTGAAGCTAGCTTGCGGGCGGGTAATGTTGCGGAAGAAGGTGGATGGCAGCAGTGTCACTTCCTGCGCGCCATTGTCCGGCATCATCACCAGCGCGGTTCCTGTATCGGGATCAAAGCGATAATCGAGCGAACCTCCACGCAAATGCAGCGTGCGATCCCGCGAATCGCCATAGCGCACATTCTCGAAGTCCCCCCAGAAGACCAACTGACGTATTGCCGGTTCAACCGCTTCGGTCTGCTCGCCTGCACCCAGCGCCAGCACGAGGTGCCCGCCATTGGGCGCGAAGACCGTGACCCGTTCGGCCGAAAAGCGCTGGAACCGCTTCAGGCGGCAAAATTGGGCCGCGCGCTGACAGCTTCATACTGGTCGGCACCTTTGGTCGGGCCTGTTTGCAGTATAACCGGCAAGGTGCCCGCCAGCGGAAAAGCCCATGTTGCCGATACGGTCAGGACGAATAGCGAATTCTTCCGTGCGGCTTCGCACGATCTTCATCGCGCGCTGGGCATCCATGAAAGGCGCGGCGGCATCCCAGCCATCATTGGGCAAGCGGGAAATCAGTTCGAAAACAGTATAACCGCGCAGTTGCAGTCACAGCGAAACGGGCGTGCTTTCCTTCCACAGCTGGATGTGGAAATAGCCGCCGCCGCACACGATCACGGATTTACCATTGCCGATATTGGGCTTGTAGACCCTCACGAGCGGGTTGGAGATATTGCTCACCGCGCCGTAGCCGGAACCTTCCCCGCCGATCCGTTCAGGGCCGGTAACCCCGCCCTGCCCCGGGGGAAAGCCAGGCCAGAGCAGGATTTCTTCCAGCGTCTGCGCACGAAGACCTTGCGGAATTGCGCTGGCAGCGCCGGTAGCAGCCAGCGCCACGCCGCCGTGGAACAGGGGGCGGGAGATCATTTCCTGCCCTCCCGCTTTGCCTACATCTCTTCGCTGTAGGGGCCAGAGCGTTCGTGGCGTTCGATATCCTCGACCGGCAGCGGCATCGGGTTGCCCGCGAAGGCAGCGTTCATGCGCTCTGTATCGAGTGCGCCTTCCCATTTGGCGACAACCACAGTGGCCACCGCATTGCCGATGAAGTTGGTGAGCGCGCGGCATTCGCTCATGAAACGGTCGATCCCCAAGATCAGCGCCATACCCGCGACAGGCAGCGATGGGACGACAGACAGCGTGGCCGCAAGGATCACGAAGCCCGCACCGGTCACGCCAGCGGCCCCCTTGGAACTCACCATCGCCACCAGCACCAGCAAAAGCTGCTCACCCAGCGACAGCTCGATGCCCACGGCCTGAGCGATGAACAGCGCGGCCAGCGTCATGTAGATATTGGTGCCGTCAAGATTGAAGGAATAGCCGGTGGGCACCACCAGCCCGACAACGCTCTTCTTCGCGCCGGCAATCTCCATCTTCTCCAGCAGGCTGGGCAGAGCCGCTTCGGAGGACGACGTGCCCAGCACCAGCAGCAACTCGGCCCGCAGATACTTGATCAGCGCTAGGATCGAGAAACCGGCGATCCGCGCCACGATACCCAGCACCCCCAGCACGAACAGCAGCGAGGTGAGGTAGAAGGTGGCGATCAGCGCGGCAAGATTAGCCAGCGAGCCAATGCCGAATTCGCCGATGGTAAAGGCAATCGCGCCGAACGCGCCGATCGGCGCCAGTTTCATCAGCATGTGCACCAGCTTGAACACCACCGCGCTGAGCGAGGAGAGCACATCCAGCACAAGGTCGCTGTGCGGGCGCGTGGCAGCTATTGCCACGCCCGCAAGGATCGACACCAGCAGAACCTGCAGGATATTGCCGCTGGTCATGGCGCTGAACAGCGTGGTGGGGATGATCGCCAGCACGAAGGCGACCAGCGACTGGTTCTTGGCGGTTTCGGCATAGCCTTCCACTGCCTCCGCATCCAGCGTGGCGGGATCGATACTCAGCCCCGCCCCCGGCTGCACCACATTGGCCACGATCAGGCCGATGATCAGCGCAAGGGTGGAAAAGAAAAGGAAATAGGCCAGCGCCTTGCCTGCCACGCTGCCAACAGCAGTCATGTTCTTCATGCCGGCAATGCCGGTTGCGACGGTGACGAAGATCACCGGCGCGATGATCATCTTCACCAGCTTGATGAAGCCATCGCCCAGCGGCTTCAGCGAAGATCCGAATTCGGGAAAGAAGTGACCCAGCAGTGCGCCTGCCACGATCGCGGCAAGCACCTGTGCGTAGAGCATCTTGCAGATCGGCGTCTTCGCCGGACTTGCAGTGATCCCGTCGGTGTCGGTTGGTGCGATCGCCATTATCCCCCGTCTCCCATTCTGCCCGTGCCGCCCCTGCAGCATCGTCTCAGTTGAAACAATGGATAAGTGCCGCCTTACGGCTGATCATGCAATCGCCAAACCCCAAGGAAATCGCGGTGATGGTATAGATAAAGGTTAAGCGCCGGGGTTTTGAAGGCGGGCAATTCCCGCATCGAGGTATTGGATCGTGTTCGCGAACGCGTCTGTCACCCGGCGCAGCAATTCGGGATCGGGATGATCTGCCAGACAGGAAGCGAATATCTCGAACCGCGGAACATCCTTCGGGCGATAGCGGTGCAAGCCGGAGCCGAGGTGGAAATAGGCGGGGAACTGGTCTGTCACTGCAACTCCCAGCGGCTTGCGCACCAGCGACAGGGCAAGGTGGTAGGTATCGGTCGTCGCCACTTCATTGGGCACGACACCGCGATCCAGCAGAAGAGCCGACGTGATCATGCCAAGCGGTCCGCTATCTCTGATACCTACGAAATCCTTTTTGTGCAGGATCGACAGGTCGAACACCGCGTCCGGCTCTCCCAGCGGCACTCCCGAAAGCAGGATCGGCGAACCTTCGCCCATCGCCTTGCTGATCAGGCGCCGATCATTGCCCGCCTCGAAACCAAGGCACAGATCGCAGCGCCGCTCCACCAGCTAGTGCGTGATCCTGCCGGTGTGGAAGGTGTGTAGGTCGAAATGCTGCTGCGGATCCATCTCGCGCAACCGCGCCACGCATTCCGGCCCCACCGACAGGCTGAGCGACGGCAACATTCCCAGCCGCGCCTGATCCTGCCTGCGCGAAGCGATATGGGCGAGGGATTTACTGAACTGGGCGAGCCGTCCGTAGATATCCTCGGCATCGCGAAACAGCTCGTGCGCGGCAGGGGTCGGCACCAGCCGGCCCTTCTTGCTTTCGAACAGGCTTATGCCCAGCTGGTCTTCGGCATGGCGCAGCACCTTGCTGACCGAAGGCTGCGACACGTTGAGGTTGCACGCCGCGCTGCTGATCGAGCCCGCGCGATAGACTTGGTAGAAGATTTCCAGTTGCCGCAAGCGCAGGGGGTGTGCCCGATGATCCTTCCGTGCAGCATGATTGGCGCAAAGCGGCCGGATTGACAATGTCTTGCCATTCCTGCTCCGCCGATGCGGCTTGCGGCCAATGCGCTTGGCACAATGGCCACCGTCTTGCCGTTGGAGCGGGTCAGCGCCTTCGCCTGAATGGCCGGGCGCCGACCCGTGCTCCGATCAGATCAGCCAGGATCAGATGGGGTAGTGCCCCGGTTCGGTTTCGAAGGTGATCCATCGTGTTTCGGTGAAGGCGTCGATGCCCTGGCGACCGCCGAAGCGGCCGTAGCCCGATGCTTTCATCCCGCCGAACGGCATCTGCGGCTCGTCGCTGACAGTGGAGGCGTTGACGTGGCAGATGCCGGCCTGGATCTGGCGGGCAACCTTCAGGCCGCGCGCGGTATCCTTGGTGAAGACGGCTGACGACAGGCCGTATTCGGTATCGTTCGCCAGTTCGATCGCGTGTGCCTCGTCCTTCGCGCGGATCATGCCGACCACCGGGCCGAAGCTTTCGTCACGGAACAGCTTCATGTCCTGCGTCACCTTGTCCACCAGGTGCGCGGGCATGACGACGTTCTGCGTCGTCTCGCCGCCCACCAGCAGCTCGGCGCCCTTGCTCACCGCATCCTCGACCAGGCTGTAGCAGTGATCCACGGTCTTGCGGTCAACCACCGCGCCCAGCGGCGTGTTGCCTGCGGTGGGATCGCCAGCGGGCAGGGACTCGACCTTGGCCTTGAACTTGGCTGCAAATGCATCAGCCACGGCTTCGACCACGATGAGGCGTTCGGTGCTCATGCAGATCTGGCCCTGGTTCATGTATGCGCCGAAAGCCGCCGCCTTCACCGCTTCATCAAGGTCGGCATCTTCCAGCACCAGCATCGGCGCCTTGCCGCCCAGTTCGAGCAGGCAAGGCTTCAGATGCTCGGCCGCGCGCTTCGCGATGATCTTGCCGACAGCGGTAGAACCAGTGAAGTTGATGCGCTTCACCTGAGGCGCATCGATCAGCGCGCCGACAACCTCGCCAGCATCCTTGGGATCGTTGGTGACGACGTTCACCACGCCTTCGGGGAAGCCAGCCTCGGCAAAAGCCTCGATGATCAGCGCATGGGTGCGCGGGCACTGTTCCGATGCCTTCAGGATCACCGCATTGCCGCAAGCCAGCGGCACCGCAATCGCGCGCACGCCAAGGATGATCGGCGCGTTCCACGGAGCGATGCCGAGCAGCACGCCCACCGGCTCCTTCATCGCCATGGCCACGGTGCCTTCGTGATCGGACGGGATTACCTCACCGGTAATCTGCGTGGTGATCGCCGCTGCTTCGCGCACCATGCCCGCAGCAAGGCCGAGGTTGAACATCGCCCAGCCGGCCGTCGCGCCGATCTCGCCCATCATCGCCGCAACGAAATCGTCCTTCTTCGCCATCAGCGCGTCGGCCGCCTTCATCAGCACAGCACGCCGCGCATTGGGGCCCGTCTTGGACCAGACAGCAAAACCGGCCTGCGCCTTCTCCGCAATCGCCGGAATGTCCGAAGCCTGCATCGCTTCGGCGCTCGACGCGACCTCGCCGGTTACGGGGTTCAGGCGGGTGAATTGGGTCATCTCAGATTTCCTCGTTCAAGGTATGATTGATTTCTCAACGTTCGCTAGCGGCAAATATCCGCGAGGTCACCAGCTATGTGGCGTGCCCACGAATGAGATCAGCCGCCTTCTCACCGATCATGATGCTGGGCGCATTGGTGTTGCCACGAATGACATCGGGCATCACGCTGGCATCGGCCACGCGCAGGCTGGATACGCCGCGCACGCACAGCTGTGCATCCAGCACCGCGCCATCATCCGCACCCATTGCGCAGGTGCTGGTGGGATGGCCGCCGCTCATCACCATGGTGCGGTTGTAGGCATCGAGTGCATCATCATCCTGCACGTCCTGGCCGGGCATGACCTCGGCGGTCACGAGGCTCGCGGCAGGCTCGGCTGCAAACAGCCTGCGGGTAAAGCGCAAGGCTTCGCGCAGGCGCACGCGGTCACCCTCTTCCTTCAGGAAATTGGTCACCACCCTGGGCGTCTGGCGCGGATCAGCTGAGGCGAGCGTCACGCTGCCAGTGCTTTCGGGATTGAGCAGCAACGCGCCAGCAGTGAACTGGTGCCCCGCCCCTGCGCGCCAGCCGGGAAACCAAGGCCGAGCCATGAAGGAGGCGTGGCTGACCTGGAACTGCAGGTCGGGCCGCTGCTGCTCAGGCGTGGAGCGGAGAAATCCCTGCACCGCCAGCGGGCTGTAATTGCACAGGCCCGTGCCAAACAGCTTCCACTGCACCACGCTCTTCACCAGCCGATCGAGCCGCAAGTGCTTGTCGAAGGTGATCTCGCCATTGGCGAGGTAGACCGACAGCGCCATGGCATGATCCTGCAGGTTCTGCCCCACGCGCGGGGAGGCGACCAGCGTTTCGATGCCGTGCTGCTTCAGTTGCTCGGGATCACCGATGCCCGACAGCATCAGCAAATGCGGCGAATTGAACGCGCCGCCGCTCAGGATAACCTCGCCAGCGCAGCAGACGGTCTCACTTCTGCCGTCCCGCAGGAATACTACGCCGCATGCCTTGCCGCCCTCGATCAGGACCCGCGATGCGAGAGCGCCGGTAATGACCTTGAGGTTAGGCCGACCCCGCACCGGATCGAGATAGGCGCGCGCCGTGGAATGGCGCTTGCCTTTGCTCACGTTCACATCGGGCAAGCCGAAGCCCTCGGGCTGCGGCACGTTGAAATCGTCCGTTTCCGGCAAGCCAAGCGCACCCGCTGCCTTGATGAAGGATGGGGTCAGCAAGGGATCGCGCATCAGCGGCTGGATTTCCACCGGGCCACTGCCGCCATGGACGTCGCTCTCGCCTCGCCAGTCCGTTTCGATCCGTTTGAAATAGGGCAGCACGTCCTCATAGCCCCAGCCGCCAAGGCCCATATCACGCCAGCTGTCATAGTCCGCCGCCGCACCGCGAATATACATCGTGCCGTTGACCGAGGAGCAGCCGCCCAGCAGCCGTCCGCGCGGGAACGGCATGCGCCGCCCGTCGAGATAGGGCTCCGGCTCGGTCAAGTATTGCCAGTCGAACTTCGGGGTCATCGACGCCTTCATCCATGCCAGCGGCATGTCGATCAGCGCGTAATTGTGGTGTTCGCCAGCTTCCAGCAGCACCACTTTGGTGGCCGGGTCGTCGCTCAGACGCGCAGCCAGCACGCAACCCGCGCTGCCTGCCCCCACGACGATGAAATCACACTGCTCCATGGCTCTCCCCGTATCTCGGCGAAGGTCCTAGGTCGACCGCATCGCCGGCACCACGGTTTTCGCAGGTGCGCCATCGACAAGGGCCGGAAATGCTGTAGGCGACGGGAAACGCAAAGCAAGAGAGGCGCGAGAAGATGGCATTGGCACCGGACGTGGCAACGAGCAGCGATTCCAATCCGTTGGAGGACGAAGGCACCCCGATCAACGCGCCGGGCCTGCAATATTTCGTGTTCGGGCTGTTCTTCATTTTCGGCGGGATCACATCCCTTAATGACGTGATCATTCCCAAGCTGAAGGAGCTGTTCACGCTCAACTACACCGAAGCGATGCTGGTGCAGTTCTGCTTCTTCGCTGCTTATCTCATCATCGGTATTCCCGGCGCCAAGCTGGTGAAGAAGATCGGATACATGCGCGGCGCAGCGGCCGGACTATGCACAATGATCCTTGGCTGCCTGCTGTTCATCCCGGCCAGCCAGACCGCTACCTATCCCATCTTCCTTGGCGCGCTGTTCATCCTGGCGAGCGGGGTGGTGATCGTGCAGGTCGTGGCAAACCCTTTGATCAGCCTGCTTGGCCCGGCCCGGACCACGCATAGCCGCCTGACCTTCGCCCAGGCCTTCAACTCTCTGGGCACAACGGTCTTTCCCATCGTCGGCGCTGCCGTGATCCTTGGCAGTCTTGCCGATGTGTCGGCAGACCAACTGGAGGGCGCAGCCCTGCAAGCCTACCGCGCCGCCGAAAGCGAGGCCATTTGGCAGGGCTATCTGGGAGTGGCTGCATTGATCGCAATCGTTGCTGCTGCCGTGTGGGCATTTCGCAACCGCCTGCCGCATGATTCCGGGACCATGGGTGACGGCGAACTGGTCTCGAACAGTCGCTATCTGATCGGCCTCGCGCTCGTAGCGATTGGTGTATTCCTTTCGGTCCAGGTGAACGCATGGCTCGGCGTGCTGGTGATCCTTGCCGCGCCAGTGGTGTGGCTGCACGACAATGACCTGCTGAAGCGGGCCCGGTTCAGCTACGGCGCGCTGTGCATTTTCCTCTATGTCGGGGCGGAAGTCGCGATCGGTTCCATCGTCATCAATTACCTGTCCACCGAACGGGTGCTGGGCCAGCCGGAAAGCGTGATTGGCTGGATGATCGGCCTGTACTGGTTCGGCGCGATGGTGGGCCGCTTTATCGGTTCTGCTGCGCTACGTGTGTTCAGCCCGGGCAAGATCCTGGCCTTCAACGCGAGTGGAGCGGTGCTGCTGATCCTGTTCTCTGCCAATACCAGCGGCGAAGTCGCCGCATACACCCTGCTCGCCGTCGGCCTTATGAATTCGATCATGTTCCCGACGATCTTCTCGCTCGCTTGCGAGAAGCTGGGGCCGCGCGCAGCCGATGGTTCGGGCATCATCAATGTCGCAATCTTTGGCGGCGCGGTGGTTCCGCTGCTGTATGGCGTTGTGGCAGATGCCCTGGGTGGCAATCTGGCGCTGGCCATGGCGATCCCGATCGCCTGTTATGCCATCATCGCAGGCTTCGGCATCTTCGCGCGCAGGCCTGCCTAGGATCGAGCCTGCAATCGTCAGGGAGGAACAAGCTGTAATGACTGCCAAGCCGTCACTCGAATTTGCCTTTGCCGTGCGCATGCAGTTTCCCGAAGGGCCGCGCGTGCGCTTCAAGCCTGCCTTCGGCCAATATACGCGCGGTTTCGTGACGGTGGCAGGCGGCGAGGTGAGCGGGCCGCTGCTGCAGGGCCGCGTGGTGCCCAATTCCGGCGGAGACTGGCCGCAGATGTGGGACAGCGGCCTTATCGACTTCGAAGCGCATTACATGATGGAAGCGAGCGACGGCACGCCGATCTACATCCACAATCGCGGCATCGCCTATTCCTCCCCCGAAACCCTGAAGGCGATCGAGGCAGGCGAAAAGGTCTCTCCCGATGCCACATACCTTCGCATCACCCCCCGCTTCGAAGTGCCCGCAGGCCCGCATGAATGGCTCGCCCGCACCATCTTCGTCGGCACCGCCGAGCGACAGGGCAACGAGACCTATTTCGAGTATTTCGCTGTGCGTTGAGGGCAAGAGGTCATTCCGGAGCGGAACAAGCTCCTGACAATCGCTTGCTTGAAGTCTGGACCGGAAGCGCGCACCTAAGGGGTTACAACTGAAACCGGTAGAGATTATCCATGTCAGACGGCCACGGCCCCTCGCTTTCCCACTTTGAATGGTCAGACCCCTTCCTGCTGGAAGACCAGCTGAGCGAGGACGAAAGCATGCTGCGCGATGCCGCGCGCGCCTTTGCCCAGAGCGAGCTGCAACCCGGCGTAATCGATGCCTATCGCGAAGAGCGTACGGACCCCGATATCTTCCGCAAGATGGGCGATGCAGGCCTGCTGGGCGTAACCATTCCGGAGGAATATGGCGGCCTTGGCGCAGGCTATGTCACCTACGGGCTGATCGCGCGCGAGATCGAGCGGGTGGACAGCGGATACCGCTCGATGATGAGCGTGCAGTCCAGCCTCGTGATGTATCCGATCAACGCCTATGGCTCGGACGAGCAGAAGCAGAAGTATCTGCCCGGTCTCGCTAGCGGCGAACTGATCGGCTGTTTCGGCCTGACCGAGCCCGATGCCGGTTCCGACCCCGCCGGAATGCGCACCACCGCGAAGAAGACCGATGGCGGATATGTGCTCAACGGCAGCAAGATGTGGATCTCGAACTCACCCATCGCCGATGTCTTCGTGGTCTGGGCCAAGTCCGATGCGCATGACGGCAAGATCAAGGGCTTCGTGCTCGACAAGGGAATGAAGGGCCTGTCCGCTCCCAAGGTTGGGGGCAAGCTCTCCCTGCGCGCCTCGATCACGGGCGAGATCGTGATGGACAATGTCGAAGTGAGCGAAGATGCGCTGCTGCCCGGCGTCGAAGGTCTGAAAGGGCCGTTCGGCTGCCTCAACCGCGCGCGATACGGCATTGCCTGGGGCGTGATGGGCGCAGCGGAATTCTGCTGGCACGCCGCGCGCAGCTATGGCCTCGATCGCAAGCAGTTCGGCAAGCCGCTGGCAGGCACGCAGCTGTTCCAGCTGAAGCTGGCCAATATGCAGACCGAAATCACGCTGGGCCTGCAGGCCGCGCTGCGCGTGGGCCAGCTGATGGATGCAGGCAAGGCCGCGCCGGAGCTGATCAGCCTCATCAAGCGCAACAATTGCGGCAAGGCGCTGGATATCGCGCGGATGGCGCGGGACATGCACGGCGGCAATGGCATCTCGGAGGAATTCCAGGTGATCCGCCACATGGTGAACCTCGAAACGGTCAATACTTACGAGGGCACGCATGACGTGCATGCGCTGATCCTGGGCCGCGCGCAGACGGGCTTGCAGGCCTTCTTCTGATGAGCGGGCCGATGGACCGCGTCACCATCGTCCACGAGAACTTCCGGCGGCGCGTGGCGGAAGGAGACCTTCCGCAAGGCAACCCGCCGGCAGGGCCGCTGGACGATGTGCTGGCGAGCGCGATTTTCCGTACCGCCTGCACCACCCGCGCGATGGACCGGGTGAGCCGCAAGATGCAGACGGCGGGACAAGGCTATTACACCATCGGCCCATCCGGCCATGAAGGCATGGCTGCGGTTGCCGCAGCGCTGCGCCCGACCGATCCCGCCTTCCTGCATTACCGCGATGCCGCCTTCCAGTTGCAGCGCGCGGAACAGGTTCCGGGGCAGACCGCCGCCTGGGACATGATGCTGTCCTATGCCTGTTCCAGCGAAGACCCGATCTCGGGCGGCAGGCACAAGGTGCTGGGTTCAAAAGCGCTCAACATCCCGCCGCAGACCTCCACCATTGCCAGCCATCTGCCCAAGGCGGTGGGGGCGGCCTATTCGCTGGGCCTTGCCCGCAAGCAGCCGCCAGAGCATCGGACGATGGCCGATGATGCGATCATCTGCTGTTCCTTCGGCGATGCCTCGGTCAACCATTCCACCGCGCAAGGCGCCTTCAACACGGCGGGCTGGACAAGCTACCAGTCCGTGCCGCTGCCGCTTCTGTTCGTGTGCGAGGACAATGGCATCGGCATTTCCACCAAGACCCCGCGCGGCTGGGTGAAAGCCAATTTCGAGAACCGTCCCGGCATCAAATATTTCGAATGCGACGGGCTGGATATCTTCGAGACCTATCGCGTGGCGCAGCAAGCTGCCGACTATGTCCGCACGCGGCGCAAACCTGCATTCCTGCATGTGCGCACCATGCGCCTCTATGGCCATGCGGGCGCGGACGTGGCGCTGGCTTACCTGCCCCGCCACGAAGTCGAGGCGGAAGAATCGCAGGACCCGCTGCTGCACATGGCGTGCCAGCTGGTGCAGGCCGAAGTGCTCGACACGGCGCAGGCGCTGGCGATCTATGACGGTGCCGCCGCACGGATAGAGCGGATCGCAGGCGAGGTGATTACCCGCCCGCGCCTCGCCAATGCCAGCGAGGTGATGGCCAGCCTCATCCCGCCCCGCCGCGAATGTGCGCCTACCAACGGCCCTGACGCAGGCCTGCGCGCGCAGCTGTTCGGCAGCGACATGGCCTTGATGGAAAAGCCCCAGCCGATGGGCAAGCTGATCAACATGGCGCTGACCGACCTGATGCTGGAACACGGCGAGATCGTGATGATGGGCGAGGATATCGGCAAGAAGGGCGGCAATTACGGCGTGACCCAGCGCCTCTCCGCCCGCTTTGGCCGCAGCCGCGTGATCGACACCTTGCTGGACGAGCAATCGATCCTCGGCCTCGCCATCGGCATGGCGCAGAACGGCTTTATCCCGCTGCCCGAAATCCAGTTCCTCGCCTATCTCCACAATGCCGAAGACCAACTGCGCGGCGAAGCAGCGACGCTGCCGTTCTTTTCTGACGGGCAGTGCACCAACCCGATGGTCGTGCGCATTTCCGGGCTGGGATACCAGAAGGGTTTTGGCGGGCACTTCCACAACGATAATTCTGTGGCGGTGCTGCGCGATATTCCCGGCCTGATCCTCGCCTGCCCGTCGAACGGGCGCGATGCGGCGATGGTGCTGCGCGAATGCGTGCGGCTGGCGCGCGAGGACCAGCGGCTGGTCGTGTTCCTCGAACCCATCGCGCTTTATCCCATGCGCGACCTGCATCAGGCGGGCGACAATGGCTGGATGACGACCTATCCCGCGCCGGACGAGAGCATCCCCTTCGGCGAAGTGGGCGTGACGGGCGATGGCGAGGACTTGGCGATCATCTCCTTCGCCAACGGTGCATACTTGTCAAATCAGGCGCTGCCGATCCTTGCCGACAAAGGCGTGAAGGCGCGGATCATCGACATCCGCTGGCTTTCCCCCTTGCCGCTGGAGGGCATTGTGGCAGCCCTGAAAGGCTGCAAGGCCGCACTGGTGGTGGACGAAACGCGCCGCACCGGCGGAGTGGCCGAAGCGCTGATGGCCATGCTCGCCGAACACACGGACCTGCCCCACGCGCGGCTGACGGCGGAGGACAGCTTCATTCCCACCGGACCTTCCTATGCCGCGACCATGCCCTCGCGGGACCAGATCGTCGAAGCAGCGCTCGCCTTGGCACGAGGTGTGGCATGACCACAGCTGTCGTCATCTGCCCCGGTCGCGGGACATACAACGCTGCCGAACTGGGCTACCTTTCGCGGCATTTCCCCAACGCAGCACTGCTGGCGCGTTTCGACACCCAGCGCGAGGAGCAAGTTCAGGAAACACTCACTGCGCTTGACGGAGCAGACAGGTTCTCGGCTGCCAAACACACGCGAGGGGACAATGCCTCGGGCCTGATCTTCGCAGCCTCCTATGGCGATTTCCTGTCGATCTCGGGCAACATCGAAATCGTGGCCGTTACCGGCAATTCGATGGGCTGGTACACCACGCTGGCTTGCGGCGGCGCGCTGTCAGCCGCAGACGGTTTCCGCGTTGCCAACACCATGGGCACGCTGATGCAGGCCGCAATGATCGGCGGGCAGGCATTGCATCCGTGGATGGGCGATGACTGGCAGGCTGAGACTACCCGCAAGCAGGATCTGCTGGATCTGGTGACCGAAATCGGCGCGCGCGACGGTTGCGAACTGCACCTGTCCATCGATCTTGGCGGTATGCTGGTGATCGCGGGCGATGAGGCGGGCCTCAAGGCGTTTGAGGCATCGCTAGAGCCCGTTCAGGGTCGCTTCCCGATGCGCCTGCCAAACCATGCTGCCTTCCATACGCCGATGCAGGAACCGGTCGCTGCTCAAGGCCAGGCGGCCCTGCCCTCCAGCCTGTTCCGCCAGCCGCATTTGCCGCTAGTTGACGGCCATGGCCGCATCTGGTGGCCGGGCGCTAGCGACATAGAGGGGCTGTATGACTACACGCTCGGCGCGCAGGTGACGCAGCCCTACAGCCTGACCCGCGCGATCACCGTTGCCGCGCGCGAATTCGCGCCGGACCTGTTCATCGTTCCCGGCCCCGGTACCACTTTGGGCGGCGCGGTGGCGCAGTCGCTGATCACCGCAAACTGGCGCGGCATGGCAAGCAAGGCGGACTTCCGCGAAAGGCAGGACGAGGAGCCGCTGCTCGTATCGATGGGCATGGCGGATCAGCGCGCGCTCGCCACCGGCTAGCGCGCCGAAATTTTCCGCCGTATCACTGGCCCCTATGGCCTTGCCGAGACGTTTCCTGCCCCCGCTATCGCTGCTGAGCGCGTTCGAGGCCGCCGCACGCCATGAGAGCTTTACCGCCGCAGCCAACGAACTGGACCTGACGCAAAGCGCCGTCAGCAGGCAGATCAGAGCGCTGGAGGACCTGCTCGGCTCCCCGCTGTTCCACCGCGAAAAGCAGAAGGTGCGGCTCACTGTCGCCGGTGAAAGCTATGCCAAGGATATTGGCGAAGCGCTGAAACGCATTTCCACCGCCACCCTAAACTTTCGCGCCAATCCGCAAGGCGGCACGCTGAACCTTGCCATATTGCCCACCTTCGGCATCCGCTGGCTGGCCCCGCGCCTGCCGTCATTCCAGCTGGCCAATCCCGGCATCTCGATCAACCTGCAGACCCGCCTCGACCGGTTCGACTTCGATGACGACAATGTCGATGCCGCGATCCATTACGGCGACGAGGACTGGCCCGGCGCGCAGCTTGCCCTGCTGATGCACGAGACGGTAGTGCCCGCATGCAGTCCTAAGCTTCTGTTACAAAACGAGTTTTACGAACCGGCTGACCTTGTCGGTGCGCCGCTGCTGCACCTGACCTCTCGCCCCGATGCATGGGAAAACTGGTTCGCCGCCCACGGCGTGAAGCACAAAAGCCCGGCGGGAATGCTGCTGGACCAGTTCGCCATGGCCGCACAGGCGGCCAGCTCTGGCCTTGGCGTGGCTTTGCTGCCGCGCTTCCTGATCCAGCGCGAACTTGATAGCGGGGAACTGGTGGTGGCGCTGGACCTGCCCAGCACCAGCGATGGCGCCTATTACCTAGCCTGGCCGTCCGTCCGCAGCAGTTACCCGCCGCTGGTCGCCTTCAGGCAGTGGCTGGCAGAGGAAGTGCGCGAAGCTGATTGACCGTCATGAAAGTGTAACGTTGATGCTGTCAGCTTCGCCCCATGCCGGATTACCGATTCCTTTTTGAGCGCGGTGAACACTGCCGGCAGCAACTCAGCCTTGATCTTCCGGACGTATGGGCGATTGCGCCCGTGGCCAAGCGCGTGGCGCTGGCCTTCGCCGCCAGCGAAATCCGCTGCGGCCACCTCGACATGGCGCAGGAACTGACGGTGCGCGATGCGGAGAATGCGGTGATTGCCCGCTTTCCGCTGGCCGATTTCCTGAAGGTGGACGGCCGGTCCGAACTGTGCGAACCGGCCTGATCCGATTTAACGGCTAACATCGATGGTGGACTGGGCCCGCAGAGCGCCCACCCGCACCAGAATGTCTCCATCTGCAGCGGGGTCTTCCACCACCAGCTTCACCCACAGGCTGTCATCATCCTTGAACCATGCGGTTCCGGGCGAGGCGCGCAAGTCATCCAGGCTGGACAGTTCCGCCCCGCTGGAGGCCTTGGTAAAACCGGGCAGTTCGAGCAGTACGAAGCTGTCCTTGTCCATCTCGCGCAAGGAGAGCGAGAGGTCCTCACGACCGGTTTCAACCCGCACTTCCGCACCGCTGCCGATGGTCGTCTCGCCGAAATACTCATAGCGGCGGCCATCGCGGGAGAGGATGACAGGGTCCGAAATCGGCTGGTTCCCGAAATCGCTGTAATTGCCGGAAATATGGAAGCGGCCCATGTCCATGTCACACACCGCCGCGCCCCAGTTCGACTTGACTTCGCAATCCTTCTCATGGGTGGCGATGCCGTTGTCGATCACGATGTAGGAGCCGGGCTTGCCGGTAACCGAACCGTCACGATCACGGAAAGCCCCGCTGCGATAGGCTGCCATGCCGCCGAAATCCGATGCCCAGCGGCGATCAATGGGCGGAAAGCTGACGGGATTGGCGTTTTCGAAGGTCAGGCCTTCCACCGAGTTTTCCGTGCTCATGCCGAAGCTCGTGAACAGCAGGTAGGACAGCGCACCTGCGTCGCGCAAGGCGTTGGGCGCGTAGTTCACGAAGCGCGTGTTCACCACCTCGTGCAGATAGTCGTAATATTCATAGCCGCGGATCGGGAAGTCCGGATCCTGCGCTGGCAGGCTGCGGCCATAGGCGATCTCTTCCGGCGTGCGCGGGTTGCCGATATTGTCGCTCTCGCCCACGAACAGGGAATCCACCACGCGCGAGGTATAGGGCGCGCGGCCCGGATTGCCCGCTGCGTGGGTGAAGCCAATGGCGTTATCCGCCAGCTTCAGCCCGGTGTAGAGATGGTATTCGCCGCGGCTCCAGATGCCGCCATTGCGGTTCTTGTAGCCGGTGTAGTCGCTGATTTCGGAGACAACCGCCTCGCTGTCACCGTCTGACGGATCGGCCAAGCTGATGTGGGCGCCGCCGCCAATGGTGAAGAAGCCTTCGGGCGATGGTCCGCGATCGAACATGATGCCATCGAAGTTCGAATGCGCGACATTACCATCGAATTCGCGGAGTTTCATCCGCCGCGGCCAGATGTTGGCGCTCACCTCGGTGCCTTCGAACTGGCCGGTGGGATGCACCGGCAAAGCGATCCAGAAGCCGATCTGGTCAGACCCTGCCGCGACATTATCGACATAGGTGTTGTCCGGATTGGTGATCCAGAAGGTGGAAGCGGTGTTGTCGGACGGGATCAGGATATTGTCTGCCCGCTGGCCTTCAGTGCCTTGGTGGGCGAGGATCAGGTTGGTCGGATCACACGGCAGCGTGGGATGGCACTTGGTCTGGATACCGAGGTTGCGGGCGAAGGTGTTGCCCGTCTCCACACCGTCTTCAAGGAAGAAGCAGTGGCCGACATTGTTGAAAGTGACGTTGTCTTCCACGCGCAGGTTGTTGGTGCCGTGCACGGTCACGCAGCGGCTATAGGTGTCGTGAATCGCCGAATTGCGGATGTACTGGCCCGCACCTTCACCGATCAGGTGCCAGTGGATGGGGTAGCGGGCCAGGTTCATGTGCTGACCCATGCGGTTGAGCTCAACACTGTCGACGAACATCTGCGAGCCGATCATCGCCATGATGTGGCCGCCGAAATAGTTCTCCTGCGAATCTTCCGAGGACTGGATCAGGATGTTGCGAGTGAGCATCCCCACCTCGCCGCGCTGGTCCACGCCATAGGTAATCTCGCCGAAATGCATGAATTCGAGCGGGCTATT
Source organism: uncultured Sphingomonadaceae bacterium (assembly GCA_964467715.1). Classification (GTDB taxonomy): domain Bacteria; phylum Pseudomonadota; class Alphaproteobacteria; order Sphingomonadales; family Sphingomonadaceae; genus Alteraurantiacibacter. The sequence continues at coordinate 10,850 of CAYXTJ010000007.1, read as the reverse complement.
GAGCGTAAGCAGATTGCCGTCGATCGCAGTGATGTGGCGGCGTTCGGCCTGCCGAGGATCGAAATCGGTGGAAGCGAGCACGATCTGGTCGCCCACGCGCCAGTCGCTGGCGTCGAGCACCTCGATCTGCGTTGCCCCGGCTTCGGCGGTGCTGGCTAGCTTGGTCCAGCTGTTTTCGCGGTTGCCATGCAGGTTCAACGTGCCGCGCATCAGCAGGATGCCGCGGTCGCCCATGGTGTTCACATCTTCACCCGGCACGTTGTCCGTCAGCGTGATGGTCGCCTTGCGGGTATGCGGCTTGTCCGCAGTGCCGATTTCCAGTTCGCCGCCGGGGATGTAGATCCACTCGGTCGACAGATCGATGTCATGCTCGTCGGAAAAGGCCAGCTTTCCGTTGATCGTCAGGCTGCGCAGCGCCGGCGGTGACACGTCGAGCACGACATTCATGTCGCGGGTAATGATTACCTCATCGCCCTCGCCCGGAACCTTGCCGGACGGCCATGTAGCCGGGTCCGACCAAGGCATGGCAACGCCCGTGGGATCTGTCCTTTCTATGTCAGCCATCGCGGCATGATCGCTATGGTCCTGCGCCAGCGCGGTGCCGCCGGCTGAAAGCAGCAGGGCGGCCGGGATGGCCAGACAGGACGACAGAAGTCGTGATTGAGCGCGCATCGATTTCCTCTCCCGGGGACATTCTGTCCCGCACCATTTATTCAAGTGTATAAGTTTGCAGGGGAATGATGCGCTTGCCAAGGCCCCAGAGCACTGGCGATACAAATTGCGACGAGGATCAGTCCGCTTCGGCAATCCGCAGGGAAAGACCGTCCATCGCAGCATTCAGCGGCACCTGGCAAGACAGGCGCGAACTGTCCTGCCGGTGATCCGAGGAATCGAGCAGATCGTCCTCGTCAGCAGAAGGCGCGCCAAGCTGCGGTCGGCATGGGGCCCGATTATGCCGATGTCTCTCCCATCGACGGCACCTTCATCGGCAGCGGGCCGCAGAAGATGGCCTTTGCGGTGGACGTAACGACGCTGGATTGAAACGGATTACCGCTTGGCAGGGTCAAGCCAGTCAGCGAGCGCGGCAATTTCCTCGTCAGTCAGCTCCGTGGGGGTGAATTGCGGCATGGCACCGATCCCCCGGCGCACGACTGCAGCGGTATAGGCTGCAGGCAGGCTGGAGCGCTTGAGCAACTCCGCCTCCCCATCCGGCACCCTTCGAGCCAGCACGCGGGTGCCCCAGTCGCCCGCCTCGTGGCAATAGGCGCAGCGGTCGGCGAATACGTCCTGCGGCGAGCGCGAGCCCTGCCCTGCCGATTGCACAGCAACCGGAGCCAGGGCAGCCAGCATAACGCCAGCTGCGATCAGCAAATTGCGCGTCATTCGCTCACCTCCCAGCTGCCGATGCCCTGCTTGCCGGGCGCCAGAATGCCGTTGGGATCAAGCGCAGCCTTGATGCGGTTGTTGAGCCTGGGAAGCGCGTGATCGCCCCAGCTGTGCATGGCCGCTGCGTCATCCATGAAACGCAAATGCGTGCGATATAGCCCCACGCCAATGGCCTGCATGTCATCACACAGCTGGCGGAACAGGCGGCGGCACCGCTCTGTCTCCTCGGCATCGGTGCGGGTGAAATACATGTCCGCCACGAAAATCAGCGCGCGTGAATTGATGCCGAAAATACCCACCCACGGGTCCTTGCCGTATTCGATGAAGCGTCGCTCGATAATCGAATATACTTCTTCCGCGCGGTCGCCCAGCGGGGCGACGATGGGACCGAAATCGCTGTGCCCGCCGGGACTGCCGCCCCAGTCGACCGCGCCCAGCGGCGCAAGGCTCACTTCTTGCCGCATCCATGCCTCTTGCGGCTGGCCTTGTTCCCAACGGCGCACGTCGATAGTGGCTTGCGGGATATTCTCGCCGAAGGCCTTGCGGATCTTCTCCAGCCGCAGGTCAAGGCCTGCCGGGCTGTCGAACAGGTTGAAGATCACGCTCCACCAGCCCTGATCGCGCTCGGCGAGCAGCTCTTCCATCCGCTCCTGCGAGATTGCGCCCGGCCCCTCCCACACATCGGCGCGCACGCGGCCGCCGGTGATCTGCCGCCAGCCGTTGGCGATGGTGTAAGGCGCGTTGATCACATCTTTCATGCGCAGCGGGCGCAACGTCTCGACCAGCGCGTGGAAATCCTCACGCCGCGGAATACGGATGGAGACACCTGCCATGCCCTCAGGCTCGGGCATCAGCCACAGCCCCATCTTGGTGACGATGGCAAAGTTCGACTGGGTGAACAGGCCATCAAGGCCCGGGCCGAAAGGCCAGCGATAGGCTTGCCATTCGCGCGTCCCGTCCAGCGCGCCAAGGCCAGTGCGCACCAGCGATCCGTCAGCCAGCATTACTTCCAGCCCGCAGATATTCTCCACATGCTGGCCATAGGGGGTGTAGCCCACGCCATGTTCCAGCGCATTGCCGATCACGCTGCCCCAGCTGTGCGCCGGTCCGGACATCCACAAGCCCGATTGCCGCCTGTCCAGCTCGGCCTTGAAATCGAAGAAGCTGACGCCGGGTTCGACCACGGCCGTGCCCATCTCCTCGTCAAGCTCGATCACGCGGTTCATGCGCTTCAGGTCTAGAATAACGGAGCCGCGCATCTCCGGCGCTGCGGTGCCATAGGCAAGGTTCTTGCCCATGGAGATGGGCCAGAGCGGCACCTTGTAGCGGTTGGCGATGGCGAGGATCTTGCGGCAATCCTCCATGCCTGCAGGAGCAAGCGCGGCAGAGCTGGCGTGATCGTCCTGATCGCCAATATCGAAGGGATCGAGATAGCTCGCTCGGTCATTGTCCGAGGTGAAGACCCAGTCCGCGCCGATAGCCGCGCGAAATTCGTCCAGCGCCTCATCAAAGGTTTCCTGCGTCAATCCGGGTGGCAGCACGCTCATGAGTGATCCTTCGTGCGCAGCATCAGTTGAACTCCGGGTGCCATGCCGGCGGCATGGTCGGAGAGCGGCGGCGCGCCGAAATGGCGGGCTCAGCGCCGTGCGCCGAGAAGGTAAAGCCCCATACGTCACCCACGCAAGCAGGCGCCGCGGCAGGTTGCGCCAGCAACGGCGCGGCCTTTACCGATGCAAGCACCGGCAGGCTGGCGCATCCGGCCATGAATTGGCGTCGGCTGACAATCATGCGAGCGCCCAAAGGCGCAGCGCTGCGCCACCTGCGCCGGGAACCGGAGCATCCTGCGGCTGCGCGGCGAGGCAAAAATCGCGCGCGAAAGTCTCGCAGATGAAGCGGTCGGACCACAAGGTGGCACCAGCGATTCCGCCGCCCTTGGCAAGAAGGTCAGGAATATCGCGCCGCCATGCAAGGCCGAGGTCACGTTCGCGCGGGTCAAGGACGGTTACGCCCAACTCGCGCCAGCGTTCGGCCAGTTCGCGAGAAGCGGCGAAGCGGGCGTCATAGATGAAGATCGCAGGCTTGCTGCCTTCGGCACGCAAAGCAGCCGGAAAGGCACCTAAAGCGGCCAGTGCCATACTGCCCTTCATCAGAGTGCGGCGGTTCGTGCGGATCATGAGCCCTTCTCCAGATAGAGCGCAATTGCCTGCAAATCGGCATCGCTCAATTCGCCTTCGCGGATCTGTGGCATGGAGCCGATCCCGCGCCGTACCACCGCCGTGGTAAGCGCAGCCGGCAAGACTTCGCGTTTTTCCAGTTCGGCCTGTCCCTCCGGCACGCGGCGTGACAGCACGCGGGTGCCGAAGCCGCCTTCAAGGTGGCAGGCACCGCAGCGTTCCTGAAAAAGCTGCTGGCCGGACTTTTGCGCGTCACCTTCTGCCGCCCGCGCCAGCGACAGCGCACCGGCGAGCGCGACCAGCGGCATGGATGCCATCACCAGCGCCTTCATCACTGCCCCTCCCTATAGGCGCGGGGCCAGATGCCCATCTTGCCTGGCGCGATGATGCCATGCGGATCGACCGCGTCCTTCACTGTCTCGTTCCAGCGGCGCAGCGCGCCATTGTTGTAATCATAGGTGCGCGCCACCTCGTCATAAAACAGCGTGTGCGTGCGGTATTCGCCCCAGCCCTTGCTGGCAGCCGTGGCGATCAGATCACTGAACAGGCGGTTGGCGCGGTCGGTCATGTCCGCATCGATGCGGTTGAAGACGACCATGCTGATATGGTTGAGGTAACGCTGGCCGGCGGTGAAGCCGCCGTAATAGTCAAAGCCCGCGTCCTCATACATGCCGCGAATGGTAGTATATTGCTCCCAGGCCTCGGCACCAGAGAAGGGCGAAACGGGCGAGAAGGTGAGGTGCCCGCCGGGGCCGCCCAGCCAGTCCACCACGCCCAGCGCCCCCAGCGTCGGCGTGGGCGAGCCGGAACCACGCAAGGGCTCGCCGCGATGCCATTCGCTCACTTCGAATTCGTAAGGCAGGTGGGCGAAGGCGCGCTTCACCTTCTCGGCGTTGATCTGGTTCACGGCCTTGTCGCCGAACAGGCGGATCGAGAAGTTCCAATGGCCCACGCCGCTATCCACCCGCGCCTGATCGAGCACGGCAGCCGGGATCGGGCCGGTTCCCTGATAGTACGCGCTCCGCGGTGCGCGCACGGCAAGGTTGCGGATGATATTGCCGAAGCTGGGGTTGGCCTGCACCGTGCCATCCAGCTTCAGCGGACGCAGCGCATCCACGCCCAGCGGCAGGTCCTCCACCCGGTCAAACTGCATGGCGAGATTGAGCGTATGCTCCGGCTCTGGCATCAGCCACAGGCCCATCTTGGTGGCGATGCCGAAGTTAGATTGCATGAAGGCCGCATCCCACGACGGGCCAAAGCCGTAGGGAAACAGCTGCCAGCTCTTCGCGCCTTCCAGCGCGCCCATTCCGGTGCGCAGCAATTCGCCGGTGCCGGTGACGATTTCCAGCCCGCAAACCTTTGACGCATGTTCGCCATATGGCGTGTAACCCACGCCGCGTTCCAACGCATTTCCCAGCACGCTGCCCCAGGTGTGCGCCGGGGCAGACATCCACAGCGGAATGTCGTTATCGACAAGGTAGTTGTAGAGATCATCGAAGCCCACGCCGGGTTCGACCACGCAATAACCCATCTCCACGTTCACTTCGAGAATGCGGTTCATGCGAATGAGGTCCAGCATCACCACTTCGCTGGTACGCGGGGCAGAGCCGCCATAGCCGAAATTCTTGCCGCGGCTGATCGGCCAAAGAGGAATGCCAATCTCTCCAGCCACACGGACGATGGCCTGCACTTCTTCCACATTGGCGGGCGCAACGGCACCGCGCGGCGCATAGGACAGCGCATCGCGCGGCGCGAAGGCATCCTTGTAGCCATGCTGCGCTTCCTCGCCGCGCCACACGTGCTCCTCACCCACGATGGCAGCGAAGCGCTGCATGGCCTGTTCCAGCCGGTTTGCGTCAAGAACGATCATGTGTTGCGGCTCCATGCCGGCACCCAGTTGCCGTGGATCTGTTGCGGCGCGCGGAAGGGCAGGCGCACGCGGGCAACCGGGCCCGCCGCAAGGTTGGCGGTATCGCCGATGACAAGCTCGCTTTTCATCGTGTCGTAATTGGTGGCGAGCGCCATCACCCAGCCATCTGCTTCAGCCGCATCGGGGCTGCGCGGAGCGAAGGCGATTTCCTGCAGGCCGAACTCCGGCCCGGCAAACATCGTCTCGACTTCTCCGGTGGCGAAATCGAACTTGCCGAAGCTGTTGGTCGGCCTCCTACCCGTTCCGGTAAAAGCCTGGAAATCGTCCGAGTAACTGAGCAGGCCATAGCGAAAGTCATGACCCACGAAACGGTCGTCCACCCGGCTGAGTGCGCCCGGCTTGTCCTGAAAGCGAAGTTCTTCCTGCCAGCCGGTGGCGCTGCCGTTCATGTCGATCGTGTAGCGGCGCACGGTGGTGCGCGCGGCGGCCGGATCGAACGGCTTGCCGTCCACGTCCGGGAAGAAGGGGAATGGATTGCCATCCGACACGGCAGCATCGAGGGTAATCACCCCGTCCTTGTCAGTCGCAGCAAAGGTGTGGACCATGGCCATCTCCGGCCCGTCGAACCAGCGGATTTGCGAAGCATCGCCGTGGCGCGGCAGCACGCCGATGTGGCTTGGCACCTTTGTGTCCCAGCCCCAGTGGACCTTGCCTTCACGCAGCCGCTCCATGCTGGAAACCATGCCATAGACCGGGATCATGATGTAGTTTTGCGAGATGGCGATATCGTGCACCATCGACAGGTACGGCGCGGCAATCTTGCGCTCGCTGGTTACCGTGCCGTTCGCATCGATAGTGTATATCCAGATGGCATTGCTGGCGAGGCCTTCTGCCTCATAGCCATAGGTGACCATCTCGCCGGTCTTGCCGTCCACCTTGGGATGGGCGGTAAATGTGGGCGCCTTGTAAGCCCCGCCGAAATCGAAAAAGCCCTTCGTCTCCAGCGTATCGGGGGCCATCTCCATCGGCGGCGCATCTTCCTTCAGCGCCAGCAATTTGCCGGCAAACCAGATGACATTGGTGTTCGACACGGTATCGGCCGTGTTGAACTTGCCCTGCATCTCGCCCTCGTGAGTGAAGGGGTTGCGATAATATCCGAACATCTGCCTGCGCGCGGCCTTGTTGGCGAGGTAGCGCGGCGTTTCGATGAAGCGGGAGGTAAAGTCGCAGCAGCCGTTCGCAATGCGGAACGAGGTTATCAGACCATCTGCCGCAAAAGGAGAATCATCCACGAACTTGGGCGGATAGAACCATTCCGCGCAGGCGCGATAGAAGGTTCCGTCCAGACCCGCGGGAATCTCCCCCACCACCTCGCAATCATACACGCTCGCATCGAAGCGCGCCGGTTCGAAATCACCCTGCAAAGCCGGATGCTGCGCATAGGATAGCGCCATAGTTCCACTGCGGGCGGCCCCGCACTCCCTCTGGTCCAGCGGCAGGATTCGCCGCTGCCTCCTCCAACAGATATTTATTTTAGATAATTATTTTTGTAAAGGACTGGTGACCGTGCAGCACCGCGCCCGGCGTCGCGCCAACGGGAGAGGACATGCCCTTGGAATTCGGACCGCTTCGCAACCATATTGCCTTCCAGATGCATCTGACCTGGCGCGCAGCCAGAAAGGCCTTGCTGGCCGAGCTTGAAAAAGGCGAGGACAAGGTTTTTCGCGGGTCCTACTCGATCCCGATCCTGATCGGCCTCAATCCCGGCACCACGCCGATGCAACTGGCCAATGCCTTGCACCTCGACGCCTCAAAAGTGGCGCTGTTCCTGCGCGAATTCGACGAGAGAGGCCTTGTCACGCGGACCAGGTCGGCAAGCGATGGCCGGGTGGTGGAACTGCACCTTACGGCAGCCGGTGAGGAGTTTGCCAGGTCTGCCGCAAAGGCGAGCGAGTCACTGGAGGCCCCATTCGAGACCTTGCTTAGCGACGAAGAGATGGAAACGCTGGTTACGCTGCTCGCGAAGCTGCGCGGCGGGCTTGCCTGAACTGCCGGCAAGCGTGCGTCACGATCAGTTGCCGTGGTCGCAGGACCGCAACAGGTTTTCCGCCATGACCTTGAGCTGGGCATCAATCGCCCCGCGCTCTTCACCCGACAAACCAGACATGATCGTGTCGAAAAAGGCGCGCCTGTCCACCTTGACCTTTTCCGCCAGTTCCTCGCCCGCAGGGGTGGCCTCGATTATCAGACGTTTGCCATGTTGCGGATCGGGCTTGCGGGTGAGCAGGCCCATCGGTTCAAGCCGTTGCATCGCGCGGCTGATTTCGGCCCTGTCGATCTCGCCCGCCTCGCTGATCTCGCTGGCGGTGCAAGGGCAGATGCTGGTGGCAATTGCCAGCAAGCGCCAGTCTGCCAGAGCGAGACCGAACTTTTCCTGGATATTTCGCTGGCTCTCGCGCTCGATCATGCGGGCAAGCAGCAGCAACCTGTAGGGCAGGTGACCTTTACCGAACAGATTCCAGACGTCGGGAACACTCACGGCGAATGCGGTGCCAAGTCCCCCGCTTGAATGCAATCCCAAAGTAGTTGACGCATCAATTCCCTGCCAACATTATGAAGCTATGAGAGAAGGACACCGCTTTGCTCCGCGGACGGAGCACGCATTCACCATTTCGATCGACCTCTCGGCACCCTACTGGGTGAAGCCGACCGTGCGCGGTGAGACGCGCGCGGCGATCTATGCCAAGTCGGGCAAGGTCGAAGGGCCACGTCTGAACGGCATCATCGTGCCCATGTCCGGCGGTGACTTCCCGCTGGCGCGTGAGGACGGGGTGATCGATTTCGACGCGCGCTATCTGATCGAAGCGGATGACGGGGCGATCATCTACCTCGAAAACCGGGGGTATCGCTGGGCACGCGACGAACAGATCGCCCAGAAGATGCGCAACAATGAAGCAGTCTCTTTCGATGACTACTACATGCGCGTGACCCCGAAGTTCGATGCGCCTGCCGGGCCGCATGAATGGATGAGCAAGCACGTGTTCGTAGGCGTGGCGGAAAAGCTGCCCGGTGCAAACTGCATTCACTATTTCGTGGTGCTGTAACCGCCCGGATCAATCCTGCCTGCGCGTGAGGTTTGCAAGGTAGGAGCTGGGGCTCGTACCGAAACGTTCGCGGAACGACCGGCTGAAATGCGAAGAGCTGTTGAAGCCATAATCGAACGCAAGCGTGGTCAGCGTTTCCGATTCCAGTGGCTGCTTTTCCAGCCGGTTGCGGCACATGTCCAGCCGCCTGTTCCAGATGTAGCGTGAAACGGTTTCCGCGCCTTCGAAAGCCTTGTGCACGTAACGCGGCGTGCAGCCCAGCTCTTGCGCGATCTGCTTTACCGAAAGTTCCGGATTCTGGAGGTTCCGCTCCACATAGGCACGCGCGCGTCTTGCCATTTCCTCGCGCGAGCTAAGCCGGGGCGGTGCCTCCGGCCTCTCCTGTAAGGCCTGGCAAAACATGCCAGTCAACTGCTGCGAGATGGCGCGTTCTTCGTCGTGAGACAGATCCCCGCTTTCTGTAAGCAGGTAATGCATACAATCGATTAGGCTTGCGCCAAGCGCTCTGCTCATCGGCAACAGGGGATTGCCCGCCAGCGAGGCTGCGACATCGATCTCGGGAAGGCAGGCACACGGCACCTGCAGCCACAGATTGGAGACGTCACCGGAATTGACCGCCGTGTGGGGCAGTTGTGGATCGATCACCATCCATTCCCCGGGGTGCAGCGTGAAACTGCGATGCCCCTCGAACAGGGTGCTGGTACCTGATTGCTGGTAGCGCAGGCGCAAGGCTCTGGCTTCACGCCTGAGCGGGAATATCGATACGCGATGGGGCGATGATGACAATTGGCCCACGGTAAGCTGGTCAAGCCGCCGGAATACCACCTCGGCGTCGAAAACCTCGCTCATGGCTTCGGCCCTCACGCCGCCGATCATGCTCGATCCGGAATTCCAGAAATCTATCCGTTCGGCAGGATCAACCGCTGCTGTTGAGGCGGTATGCGCCCTTCCCATCCGATAGCCCTCCCATCGCTACGGTATGGGGAGCTATTACGTCAGCCGATGTTGATCCGTCAACTCCTGCAACATAAAACAGGGGGCAGCGCCATTGGCGCTGCCCCCTGCCCATTCATTCAAAGCCGGATCAGAATTCCTTCTTCACCGTCAGTGCCCATTCGCGCGGCCGCGCAGGGGTTACGATACGACCACCGTTGTTGGCGCGCTGGTCGAAGCTCGAATAGAAGTAGTACTTGTCCGTCAGGTTGGTCACTTCCAAAGCGATCGACAGGTCCTCTTCCTCGTTGCGCCAGGTCAGACGGGCATTGACCGTCGTGAAGCTAGGCAGCGTCTGGACAAGGCGGGCTGCACCTGTGCCCTGGAAACCTGCGAAGGTTTCGTCCTGATAGAACACGTCGACACGCGGCGTTAGCGAGCCGGCGCTGCCGAGATCGGCCCGGTACTGCGCACCGATGCTGGCCTTCCACGGCGGCATGCCCGTGCCTGGATCGTCAAGCGTTGCACCGCCGGCCGGGTTCACTTCGGTATAGTCGAAGTCAATGTGGCTCAGCGAGGCATCGATGGTGAAGTCATCGACCGGTTCGGCGAACAGTTCGATTTCCACACCCTTGATGTCCGCGCTGCCGAGGTTGATGCGGCAAGCAGACGGCGTGGCGTACTGCGGGGCCACACCCGGGCAGGGGCTGGCGCTCGACTGGATGTCCGAATACTTGTTCAGGAACGCCGACGCGTTCAGGCGCACCCGGCGATCGAGGAAGTCGGACTTGAAGCCGATTTCATACGCGGTCAGCGTTTCCGGCCCGAAAGCCAGCAGCTGGAAAGCGTTGAACGGACGCGGGTTGGAACCGCCGCCCTTGAAACCGGTCGCAATCGAGGCATAGGCTAGGAACTGCTCGCTGAAGCGATAGTCCAGTGCCACGCGGTAGTCGATCTTGTCGCCCGAGTAACTGGCGGTGTTACCCGTCAGAGCGCGCAGCTCTTCAGTCGTGTCTCCGTTGTTGTTGCAATCGTTGGTGTCGATGCCCTGGAAACCGGCTCCGCAAGCAACACCGACCGGATCGAGGAAGCGGTTTATGGTGCCATCAAGGTTGTAGCGGAAGTAGTTCTGCCCCTTACTTTCCTCAGTGTAGCGAATGCCCGCGTTGAGGTTAAGGTCAGGCATGATTTCCCAGCCAATGTTGGCGAACAACGCCTGAGCATCGGCGTCAACCGTGTCAGGCTGGCGGAACTGCAGCGGGTAAGGCGGCACATAACGCAAGTCCTGCACCGAATCATAAACCGACGACTGTTCGAAATAATAACCGCCGACCGTCACGAAGAGCGTTTCGGTCACTTCCGCGTTCAACCGCACTTCCTGGC
>CAYXTJ010000006.1:0-46683 GCA_964467715.1 uncultured Sphingomonadaceae bacterium | reverse complement strand
ACCCGGTGCGCACCACGGTTTCCGAGATGGGGCCGCTGCTGCTGTCGCGCCTGCTGGGCCTCAACGACACGCAGGAAGGCGTGCTGCAGATCGTCTTCCGCCATGCTGACGATGAAGGGCTGCTGTTGCTCGATTTCGAGGATCTGCAGTCGGTGCTGGCATGGGCGGCGGAAAATTCCAAGGAACTGTCCGGCGAGTACGGCAATGTCACCAAGGCCAGCGTGGGCGCGATCCAGCGCCAGTTGCTCAGCTTCGAGAGCCAGGGCGCGAACCTGTTCTTCGGCGAACCCGCGCTGGAGATCGACGATTTCCTGAAGGTGGACGAACAGGGCCGCGGTTACATCAACGTGCTGGCGGCAGACAAGCTGATGCGCAGCCCCAAGCTTTACGCCACCTTCCTGCTTTGGCTGCTGGCCGAACTGTTCGAAAGCCTGCCCGAAGTGGGTGACCCGGAAAAGCCCAAGCTGGTGTTCTTCTTTGATGAAGCGCATTTGCTGTTCGACGATGCGCCCAAGGCTCTGGAAGACAAGATCGAGCAGGTCGTGCGCCTGATCCGCTCAAAGGGCGTGGGCGTCTATTTCGTGACGCAGAACCCGATCGATATTCCGGAGGAAGTGGCCGGCCAGCTGGGCAACCGCATCCAGCACGCGCTGCGCGCCTTCACCCCGAAGGACCAGCGCGCCATCAAGGATGCTGCCGAAACCTTCCGCATCAACCCCGAACTCGACGTGGAAGAGGCGATCACCGAACTGAAGGTGGGCGAGGCGCTGGTCTCCACCCTGATGGAAGACGGCGCGCCCTCCATCGTGGAGCGCACGCTGGTAAAGCCGCCACGCTCTCGCCTTGGCCCGGTGACGGCGAAGGAACGCGCGATCATCCAGTCTGTCAGCCCGGTCGATGGCAAGTATGACGACAAGGTCGATCGCGAGAGCGCGGCAGAAGTGCTGGCGCAGAAGACTGCCGACGCTGTCGAAACCGCGAAGGAAGTCGAAGAAAAGGGCGAGGAAGAAGTCCGCAAGCGCCAACGCAAGACGCCTTCCTGGTGGGAAAAGGCCGGCAAGGCAGGCCTGCGCGCTGCGGCAGGTTCACTCGCTTCGGTGGCAGTGGCCACCGCGATGGGCCGCAAATCCAGCGCAGACCCGATCCGCACCGGCGCCAACGCCTTCGTGCGCAATATTATCGGCGGGTTGATGCGGTAGGGGGTGAGGGGGACGGCTGCCCACCCCGCTGCGACTAACCTCGCCTGCGGCTCGGCAAGTCTCGCTCCCCTCCCGCTCGCGGTAGGGGTTGTGGGTGGGCCTCCAAGGTCACTAATCCAGCGGTAGCCGGATCTGCGCCACCAGTCCGATCACATCGCCACTCGCGCTCAGCCGGTTGGCCAGCGTCAGCGTGCCGCCGTGCTGTTCGGCGATGGCGCGCGCCAGGGTGAGGCCGAGTCCTGCGCCGCCGGTTTCGCGATTGCGTGAGGCTTCGCCGCGGGTGAAGGGTTCCAGCATGTCGGCGATCTGGTCTTGCGCGATGCCGGGGCCGTTGTCCTCGATGCGGATCACGGCCTCGCCGCCAGTCTTCTCGACCGAGACGACGGCCTTCTCGCCGTAGCGCAGCGCGTTACCGATCAGGTTGCGCAGCGCACGGCGCAGCCAGGTGGAGCGCAGACGCAAGGCAATGCGCTGGGTATCGGCCAGTTCCACGTTTTCGCCCATGTCCTCGTATTCCTCGACCACGGAGGCGACGAGAGCGGAAAGCTCGGTACGTTCAAGCGGGTCGCTGGGGCGGCCGACGCGGGCAAGCGAGAGGATATCGTCGAGCGAGTTGGTGATGTCCTCGATCGTGGCGGCCATCTTGGCGCGCTCGCTATCGTCTTCGACCGATTCGATGCGCACGCGCAGCGCGGCGAGCGGTGTCTTGAGGTCATGCCCGATTGCGCCGAGCATCACGTCCTTCTCGCCCAGTAGCGCGGCAATGCGCGCTTCCATGGCATTGTGCACCACGATCAGGCGGCGGGTATCGTCGGGGCCGGAAGGTTCAAGCTGGCCGGTGGTTTCGCGCGTGGCGGCGAAGGTTTCCATGCGGTTGCGCAGCGCTGCCAGCGGGCGGGTGATCCGGCGCAGCAGCAGGGCGAGGCCACCGACAAGGATGATGTAGATCAGCAGCGTTTGCACCACGATGCCGACATAGCGGCCCGGATCGACACTGGGCAGCGGCACGCGGGCGACCAGCCATTGGTCCTGCCCTTCGCGCTTCAGGCCGGCGAGGAGCATGTCGCCTTGCGGATCCCACCCGTCGCGGTTGTTGAAGCGCGGTTCGTTGCGGATCCGGTCGAGCCCGCGCATGATATATTCATCTTCCGCCACGGGGCGGGTGAGAACGATCAGCTGCTCGATCTGCGCACCCTGTTCGGTCAGCACTTCGCGCAGGCGTTCCAGCCGCTCGGCATCGGGAGCCTCGCCATCGTGCACCGGTGATTGCAGCGCGCGCTCGATGCGCAGCCGGCGGCGCTCCTGGCGGCGGTTGTCGCGATCGGTTTCGCCGGTGCGGTAATCCACGCGCGGGTCCGAAATCAGCTGGAAGGCAAGGGCGTTGATCAGCCCGTTTTCGCGCCGCGTTTCCTCTGCTCTGAAGCGCAGGAAGCCAGACAGCGTCTGCGCCACCAGCAATGCCAGCGCCACGGCCAGGAGCATCTGCCCCAGCAGGCTCTTGGGTAGTAGGCGACGCATCAGACTTCGTCCGCAGCGCAGCGCTTCACGTCAGCGGCAAGCCGATATCCGCCGCCCCAGACGGTCTGGATCAGCTTGGGATCGCGGCTGTCCTCTTCGATCTTGCGGCGCAGGCGGCTGACCTGGTTGTCCACCGCGCGATCGAACAGATGCGCCTCGCGGCCCTGCACCATGTCCAGCAGCCGGTCCCGGTCGAGCACCTGTCGCGGGTGGTCTAGGAAGGCGCACAGCAAGCGGAATTCGGCAGAGGAGATCGGGATGATCGTGCCTTCGGGATCGGTTAGGCGGCGCTTCAGCGGGTCGAGCTTCCAGCCTTCGAACTCATATTGCGCATCGGCCTCCACCGGCACCGCCGGCTTCGATGCGCGGCGCAATACAGAGCGGATGCGGGCGACCAGTTCGCGCGGCTCGAAGGGTTTTACGACGTAATCGTCCGCGCCGATTTCCAGCCCGACGATGCGGTCCGTCGCCTCCCCCTTGGCGGACAGGAAAATCACCGGCAACTGCTTCGCCTCGATCAGGTGACGGCAGAGTGACAGGCCGTCTTCCCCGGGCATCATGATATCCAGCAGCACGAGATCCGGCTTGCCATCGAGCAGCAGGCTGCGGGCCTTGGCGGCATCAGCGGCCTGTTCCACGCTGAACCCCTGGCGAGAGAGATACTCTGCCAGGGGTTCACGCAGGCTTGCTTCGTCATCGACAAGCAGGATCCTGATTTCGGCCTGTTCGCTCATTCTTGTTATCAGCCCCCTCTTCTGAAAACCTGCTTAGCCCCTTGCGCGGCCACGTCCAAGCCTGCCTTCGGGGCGGGCATTGCGACGTTCTTCACGGGTTACGGTGCCGTCATTGTCGGCGTCGGCTGCATCGAAGCGGGCGAGGGCGGCAGATGTGAATTCTTCCTGGGTGATCGCGCCGTTGCCGTCAGCATCGGCTGCGCGCAGCATTCGGCGGGTACCGCGCATGCCGTCGCCGCGCATTCCCGGTCCGCCACGGCGGCCTTCGCCGCGAGCCATGCGCTCACCGCCGCGTTCAGTGCGGGCTGCTCGACGGTCCTCGCGGCGTTCGGTGCGGTTTTCGCGCATCGCTGCGAATTCTTCGCGGCTGATCGCGCCGTCACCGTTCGCGTCCATCTTGTCGAACTGCTGGTCAGCGCGGACCTCGCGGTCGGCATCGCTCAGCTGGCCATCACCGTTCACGTCAAGGCGCGAGAACATGGTTGCAGCGCGCTGCTGCGCCTGTTCGCGGGTGTGTTCCATCGCCCGCATCGGGCTGCGCGCTTCCTCCCCGGCAGCGGCGGCGGTTGTGGTCTGCGCCACGGCAACGCCGCCGGTGGCAAGGGCAATTGCGGCAAGGGACAATGTGAGGGTCTTGTGCATGTCACTCTCCAAACTTGTTGGCATGGTTTAGAGCAGCGGTGTGTCGCTGAAGAAGGGGGGAAGGGGCGACACCCCGCTGCTCAGGATTCCGGTTATAGGCCGGGTTTGTCGCAAGCATATCCCGGCGCGCGGGCTTTGTGTCGCAATTTGTCGCGTATCGCCAAGCCGGTTCACCCGCCCGCAAGCAAGCGTTTAGCGGGCGTTCAGCTTGCCACCGGGGAGGCGGGTCACAGCGGCTGACAGGCCTCTTCGAGCCATGCCTTCGCCGCGCCTTCCAGCTGCGGGCCGACTACTTCCAGCACTTGCGCGTGGTAGGCGTTCCACCAGGCTATCTCGGCTGCGGAGAGCAGCGCCGGGTCCACCAGCACCTTGTCTATGGGGGCCAGGGTCAGCGTTTCGAAGCCCAGCCATTCGCCTTCCATCCCGGCGATCTCGCGCGGTTCCACCAGCACCAGGTTCTCGATGCGGATGCCGTATGCGCCGGTCTTGTAATAGCCCGGCTCGTTGGAAAGGATCATGCCGGCAAGCAATTCCTGCTCGGTCCCGGCTTGCGATCCGCGCGGCTTGGCGATGCGCTGCGGGCCTTCGTGCACGCCCAGGAAGCTGCCGACGCCGTGGCCGGTGCCATGGGCATAATCCACGCCTGCAAACCACAGGTGCTGGCGCGCCAGCACGTCCAGCTGCGATCCGGTGGTGCCTGCGGGGAAGGTCTGCAGCGCCAGCGCGATATGGCCCTTGAGCACGCGGGTGTAGCGATCGCGCACCTCTTGCGGCGGGGCATCAGGCCCGATCCAAACGGTGCGGGTGATGTCGGTCGTCCCGTCAGGATACTGGCCGCCGCTGTCGACAAGGTAGACGCTGTTCGGCTCCAGCGCGCGGTTTGTTTCCTCGCTCACGCGGTAATGCACGATGGCGCCATTGGGGCCAGAACCGCTGATCGTGTCGAACGACAGGTCGCGCAGGTCGCCGCAAGCCTCGCGGTATCCTTGCAGCTTTGCCGCAGCGGAAAGCTCGTCGATTTCGCCCTTGGGGCCTTCGACGGACAGCCAGTGGAGGAAGTTCGAAACGGCCGCACCGTCGCGCCGCTGGGCAGCGCGGTGGCCCTGCTGTTCGGCCAGCGTCTTGATTGCCTTGGGCAGCACGGCAGGGTCCGTATCGGGCACGATGGTCGCCCCGCCTGCTTCCAGCGCTTCGAAGATCGCGGCGACGGACCGCGCCGGATCGGTAGAGACGCGCTTGCCCGCAAATTCACCGAGAGCGGCTTCGAACTCTGCCCGGTCGCGAATGCGCACGGCATTGCCAAGCGCGCTGGCAACATCGGCAGGCACCTTGCCGGGAGCGATGAACCAGTCCGCCGTGCCGTCTGCGCGTACGGTGAGGTAGGACAGCGCCACCGGCGTGCGCTCGACGTCCGAACCGCGGATGTTGAGCACCCACGCCACCGAATCGAGCGCCGAGATCACCACGGCATCGAGGTTCTCTTCCTGCAGCCATTCGGCAATGGCGCTGCGCTTGTCCGCGCTGCTGCGCCCGGCGAGCGCCTCGTCCTGCAGGAAAGCGGGAGCTGGCGAGGGTTCGGGCTGGTCATCCCACACCGCATCAACCGGGTTGCTCTCCACCGCCACCAGTTCGCTGCCCGCCTTGGCCAGCACCTTGGCCGTAGCCCTGGCCCAGCCCTGCGTGTGCAACCAAGGGTAGTAAGCGACCTTCTCACCCTTTGCGGTATTGTCTGCCAGCCATTGCGCCAGCGAATCCTGAGGCACCGATTTGTATTCGTAATGGCTGCCATCCACCTGATCGCGGACCTGGATGGTGTAGCGGCCATCGACAAAGATCGCTGCCTTGTCCTTCAGTACGGCCACGGTGCCCGCAGAGCCGCCAAAGCCGGTAAGCCACGCCAGCCTTTGGGCATAGGCGCCGACATATTCGGACAGGTGTTCATCGCTGATCGGGATCACGAACCCGGCGAGGTCGCGGCGCGACAGTTCCTCGCGCAAGGCGGCAAGGCGGGCTTCGTGGGTCTTCATCAGCATGGCGGTTTGCATCCGGTATAATTTGTAACTAAGTGCCCTAGCACATCTTCACACCATAGCTAGGGGCGCACTTGCGGACTTTAAACCCGCAGCCGCTCCTGCCAAAGGGACGCACGGACCATTGAAAACCAACCTATCCAACGCCGCCGCCATGCTTGCTGCAATGGCGTCCGGCGCGGCAGCCCAGAGTAGCGAGACATCCAGCGTGAGCGAAGCCACACCATCCGCACCACCCATCGCCGAGCAGCGCCCCTACAGCTATTCGCGCCACGGTATCACGATCGAGGACCCGTATCACTGGCTGAAGGACGAATCCTATCCGGTGATCGATGACGAGGATGTGCTCGATTACGTGAAGGCCGAGAACGCCTGGTTCGAAGCTCAGATGGAACCGCACAAGCCGCTGGTGGAAGAGCTGTTCAAGGAAATGCGCGCGCGCATCAAGGAAGACGATTCCAGCGTGCCGCAGAAGGATGGCGATTACCTCTACTGGTCGGAATACGAGGAAGGTGCGGAATACCGGAAGTACTACCGCAGGCCGGTGAGCGGCGGCGATGCCGAACTCTATCTTGACGTGAACCAGCTGGCCGAGGGGCATGAATACATCAGCCTCCACGATATCTCGGTCAGCAAGAACGGCCGCTATGTCGCCTGGTCGGTCGATACCGAAGGTTCCGAGCGGTTCGACGTCTTCGTGAAGGACCTCGAAACCGGCGAAATGCTGCCCGACGTGATCGAGGACACCAACTCTGCCCTCATCTGGGCAGCGGATGACAGCGTGCTGATCTATGGCCGCGCGAACGAGAACTGGCGCGTGGAGAATGTCCGTGTCCACCGCATGGGCACCGATGCCAGCGAGGACGAGGAGATTTTCACCGAAAAGCAACTCGGCTTCACCGTCAGCGCCGATCTTTCCGCCAATGAAGAGTGGCTGGAGATCAGCACCGGCGATAACGAGACCAGCGAAGTGTGGCTGGTGCCTGCCAGCGATCCCTTTGCCGAACAGCAGCTGGTCCGCGCCCGCCAGACCGGGGTGGAATATGCGGTCGATGTGAGGGAGGATACGCTCTACATCCTCACCAACCGCGACCACGTGAACTTTTCCGTGATGACCGCGCCGATGAGCGACAAGGACAACTGGACAACGCTGATCGAGGGGTCTGACGATTTCTACCTGACCGGGCTCGACCTGTTCCGCGATTTCTACATCACCGAAGGCCGGCTTGCAGGCCTCGACCAGATCCAGCTGCGTTATTACGACGAGCCGGACCGGATAGAGCCGATCAGCTTCCCCGAAGCATCCTATTCCGCAGGCCTTGGCAACAATACCGAATGGGCGATGGACACGATCCGCATCGGTTATGAATCGATGATCACGCCAGACACGGTCTATGACTATCACGTTGCCACGCGCGAGCTGGAAGTCCTCAAGGTGCAGGAGATCCCGAGCGGTTTCGACCCCTCGCTCTACACGGTCGAGCGGCTCAACATCCCGGCGCGCGATGGCGCGCTGGTGCCCGTCAGCATCGTCTATCGCAAGGATCGTCCGATGGCGGCCGAAGGCCAGCCTGCGCCTCTGCACCTCTATGCCTATGGCGCCTATGGCTATGCCGTGCCGCCGGGCTTTTCGACCACGCGCTTTTCCTTCGTGGATCGCGGCATGGCCTATGCCATCGCCCATATCCGCGGCGGCGATGACCTGGGTCGCAACTGGTATCTGCAAGGCAAGATGGAAGCGCGGACCAACACCTTCAACGACTTCGTGGACGT
This sequence comes from uncultured Sphingomonadaceae bacterium, assembly GCA_964467715.1. GTDB lineage: Bacteria > Pseudomonadota > Alphaproteobacteria > Sphingomonadales > Sphingomonadaceae > Alteraurantiacibacter. The sequence goes on along the minus strand of CAYXTJ010000006.1, from coordinate 38,787 downwards.
TGCCCGCGGCCTTGCCGAGCGCGGCTACACCCGCGAGGGCGAGATCAGCGTCAGCGGCGGCTCTGCCGGTGGCGAGCTGATGGGCGCGATCATCAACCAGGCGCCCGAATTGTTCGGCGCAATTGTGGCGCATGTGCCTTTCGTGGACGTGCTCAACACCATGCTGGATGAAAGCCTGCCGCTGACACCGGGCGAATGGCCCGAATGGGGCAATCCCGTGACCAGCAAGGCCGCCTTCACCCACATCCTGTCCTATTCGCCCTATGATCAGGTAGTGGCTCAGGATTACCCGCCGATGCTGGTGACGGCTGGCCTCAACGATCCGCGCGTCACTTATTGGGAACCGGCCAAGTGGGTCGCCAAGCTGCGCGTCACGAAGACCGATGACAATGTGCTGCTGCTCAAGACCAACATGGGCGCAGGCCATGCCGGCCGCTCGGGCCGGTTTGAAGGTTTGCGCGAAACGGCCGAGGAAGCTGCTTTCATCCTGTGGCAGCTGGGTGTGGCGGCAGGCGCAGAATAATGGCGAACCGCTTCGCGATGACCTTCACCGCCAAGGCGGAGCACATCGACGAGATGGGCCACGTCAACAACGCTGTCTGGGTGGGCTGGATGGAGGACGTGGCCACATCGCACTGGAAGCACGACGGACGGCCCGAGGACGTGGCCGCCTATGCCTGGGTCGTGACCCGGCACGAGATCGATTATCGCGGCAATGTGCGTGAGGGCGATGTGGTCGAAGCGGTCACCGAAATCCGCGAAGGGCCAAGCGGGGCGCGGTTTGATCGCCACATCACCTTCAGCGATGCCAGCGGCAAGGCCATCGTCAAGGCGAAGACGACCTGGGCGATGGTGGACCGGGCAAGCGGGCGGCTGATGCGCGTGCCTGCCGAAGTGGCGGCTCCGTTAATGGCGGCGCCTGACGAGGGCTGATCCCTCAGGCGGCAGCCTTCTTCGCCGGGCGTGCCTTGCGCTTGGCAAAGCCTTGCAGCTTCTCGCTCAAGGTCCGGTTGCGGCCGGTGGCCTTGGCTTCATACAGCAGGCGGTCGGCATGGCGGTAGATCGTATCGAAACGGGCCTTGGGCATGGCCTCTATGGGGATGTCCACCACGCCCATGCTGGCGGTAACTGGCCAGTCCAGCTGCACGGCATGGGCCACGGCAAGCGGAATGGCCTTGCGCCGGTGTTCGGCGCGGGCAAGCGCATTGCGTCAGGCCAGCAAGGTTTCTAGCTCTCCTGTCATGCAATTCGCGATGAACCAACTCGATCCCGCCACGCGCTACAAGCTGCTGGTGAACACCATCACCCCGCGACCCATCGCATGGGTGCTGACCCGCGATGGCGAGGGCTCCAACAACGCGGCACCCTATTCCTTCTTCAACGCCATGGGCGGATCGCCGCCGCTGGTGGCCATCGGCATGGCGGCAGATGGCCAGCGCGCAGGGGTGGAGGTGAAGGACAGCCTCGCCAATATCCGCGCATCGGGCGAGTTCGCCGTGGCGCTGGTGAGCGAGGGGCAGGCAGAGGCGATGAACGTGACCGCCGTCGATTCCCCGGCAGGAGTGGACGAGCTTGCGCTGGCAGGCCTTGAAGCGCTGGATGCCGCGCAGGTGGATGCGCCGCTGATCGCGGGCGCGCCGGTGCAGTTCGAATGCAAGGTCTGGAAAATCGTCGAAACCGGCGCGCATTCGGCCATCGTGATCGGCGAGGTCATCGTCAGCCATATCGACGATGCCTTCGTAGGAGAGGAGGACGGCAAGCTGCGGATCGACAATCCGGCGATGAAGCTGGTGGGCCGCACCTATGCCGCTGGCGAATATGTTAAGACCGACAGCCCACTGCACATGGACCGCCTGAGCTGGAAAGACCTGTCCGGCGATTAGCTGGCGAACTCTTCCAGACCCGGCACGGTGATCGAGCGTTCGCCGCCAAAATCCTCGCGCACCACGATCAGGCCGGTCTTTTCCAGATGTTCGAGCAAGCGGCGGATGCGGCCGGGCGATGAGGTGCCATAGACGCGCGCCAGCTCGTCCTCGTCGGGTGCGCTGCGCCCTTCGGCGGCCGCCGCAGCGATGGCGAGATAAGGCGCCAGCACATCGTCGCTGACAGTTTCGGCCAGCTGTTCCACCGCGCTGCGCTGCGCATCGCCGAGCCTGCCCAGACCGGCGCTGGCAATGGCGAACAGGCGCTTGAAGGCCATCATGTCGATATGGGCGGAAGCGACGCCGCGCTGGCGGCAGCGGATCGCGAAATCGCGGAACAGGTTGGCGGCAGGCTGGAAGGTCGCGCCGTCTTCTGCCGCCATTTCCTGCAATATGGCATCGATACCGCCTTCGCCTGTTGGCGGCGCGGCTGTTACTGCGTCTGCATTTGCGGATGTTTCCACCAGCGACTCTTCAGCAGAGGCGAGCGAGATCGCTTCGGCCAGTTCCTCAACCGGCGGCGAAGGCGGCGGTGCGGGTTTGGGGCGCGGCGGGGCGGTCTCAGCCGCTTCCTCTGCCAGAGAGGCGTGGAGCAGGGCCTCAATGTCCTCGCTCGGCGCATCGGGCAGCGGCATCAGGCCCGATGCGGCGTTCTTGCCGCCGGTCTTCACGGAACCGATCATTACCGCCACCGGCGTGCGGCTGACAGCCGGGCCAAGGCCGAGGAAATGTCCGCGCTCGAGGTCACGGATACGTTCGGCCTGCCTGCGGTCCATGCCGAGCAAATCGGCGGCACGCTGCATGTCGATATCGAGGAAGGTGCGCCCCATCAGGAAGTTGGAGGCTTCCGCTGCGACATTCTTGGCAAGCTTTGCCAGCCGCTGCGTGGCGACGATCCCGGCAAGGCCGCGCTTGCGCCCGCGGCACATGAGGTTGGTCATGGCAGACAGTGTCATCCGCCGCGTGTCCTCGGCCATTTCACCTGCGGCAGAGGGGGCGAACATCTGCGCCTCGTCCACCGCCACGAGCGCAGGATACCAGTGCTCGCGCGGGGCATCGAACAGCGCGGTCAGGAACAGCGCGGCGCAGCGGATCTGCTGTTCAACCTCAAGGTCATCCAGAGAGAGGACCACCGAAGCACGATGCTGGCGGATGCGGCCTGCCAGCGCCTCGATCTCGCGGCTGGTATAGCTGCCGCCCTCGATCACGATATGGCCGAACTCGTCCGCCAGCGAGACGAAGTCCCCTTCCGGGTCGATCACCACCTGCTGCACCAGATGCGCACTCTGTTCCAGCAGGCGGCGCAGCAGGTGCGACTTGCCGCTGCCAGAGTTGCCCTGCACCAGCAGGCGCGTGGCGAGAAGCTCCTCCACGTCGATACTCACGGGCTTGCCGCCCGAATCCCTGCCGATTTCGATATTTGCCTGCACGGAATGCAAAATAGCAGGCCGCCCGAAGCCGGAAAGCTGCGGACGGCCAGTTATCCAGTGATCCGGGGATCAGCAGGGCTGATTATCGCTGTGCAAACAGCTCCAGCGGGATGCTTTCGCCCACTGCCTTCAGCCCGGCGTCGCTGCCATGCAGGAAATCACCCATGTGATAGCCTTCGCGCATCTGCTGCGGATCAGCCGGATCGGCAAAGGCCGTATCCAGCCGCACCGTGGCATCGAATTCGCCCGAATCGAGGATCCAGCTATTGATCGCCTGGCGCGCGGCCTCGCCTTCCTCGCTCCAGTATCCTGCGCCCTTGTAGGGGCCGATGGGGGAGCCGATCACGGTGATCCCTTCGGCCTTCGCGCGGGCGATCAGCTGGCGATATCCGGCGATCATCTGCGCTGCGTCGATTTCCGGCTGGTCCAGCGTCAGCCCGCCCACGCCGCCGCGCTGCGGGCCATAGCGGTTGCCGATGTCGTTCACGCCTACGAAGATGATCATGTGGGTGACATTGGGCAGGCTCAGCACATCTTCGTCAAAGCGGGACAGCGCACTTTCGCCCATGCCGGGGCTGAGCACGCGGTTGCCCGAGATGCCGGCATTGGCCACGGCATATTCCATGCCTGCCGCTTCGAGCCGTTCGGCCAGCACATCGGGCCAGCGGCGGTCCTCGCCCGGTGTGGACCCCACACCATCGGTGATCGAATCGCCGAAGGTGACGATGGTGCCCTGTGCGTCGTCGGACAGCACTTCCACCGTGTGCAGGAAAGCGCGGTGCATGGCGGTGCTGGCAGGCGCGAAATCCTCGCCCACATGGTTGCCAGGTGCAGATACCGCCAGCGTATCGAGGCCGGTCAGATGGCAGGTGCACGGGCCGGTATCTTCCGGCAGATACATCACAACCTTCGCTTTCTGGAAATCCTGCGTCGCAAGTTCGACCACGTCGCTGGCGAAGGGCGCGCCGCGCGGGACCACCGCGCCAGCTTCGCCGCCGAAGGTCAGCGCGCGGCTGGAGCCTGCCACCTCCTTCCCATCATCATCCAGCAGCACGATCCGCGCTTCGCCGATGTGCAGCGGCGCCCCGCCATAGCGGTTGGTGAAGCGCACCCGCAGCGCCGTGCCGCCTTCGGACAGGTGGATCACCTGGCTGATGGTCACATCGTCATAGCTGGCAGCGGCAAAGGGCCCTTCGGTCGTAAGCGGAGCGTGCGGGCTGGCTGTCCAACTGCCCACCCAGGTGCCTTCGGCGTGATGCTCTGCCAGCGCAGGCGTTGCCGCCAGCAGCCCTGCGGCCAGGGCAAGTCCTGTCGTAAGTTTGCGCATTGTGTGCTCTCCCGTTTGAGGCGGGAGGTTAGCTTTGCTGGCACGCGATACAAGTCACGTTGTGTATCGCGTGCCGGCTTGGTAGCGCTGCGGCACGAAGAGAAGGGGAACCCAGAAACATGACCAACCGCAACCGCATGATCGCCTCGCTGCTGCTCTGCACCGCCGTTGCCGCACCCATCACGGCCAGTTCCGCACTGGGCGAATCCAGGGCCACGCCGGGCGAACGCTGCGCAGCGCTTGGCGGCACGCATATGGGCGATGTCGCCATTACTGCTGCGACCTACTATCCCGAGAGGCGCGAGCTTCCCGGATGGCAGGGCGGCCCGCCCACCGCCATGCCCCCGCACTGCCTTGTCGAAGGCATGATCAACGAACGGACGGGCGCAGGCGGCAACACCTATGGCATCGGCTTCGAGCTGGCGCTGCCGGCGGACTGGAACGGGCGTTACCTGCTGCAGGGCGGCGGCGGGCTGAACGGTTCGATCAGGCCCGCAGTGGGCCCGGTCGCCGCGGGCGCGCGGAACGCGCTTTCCCGCGGGTTTGCAGTGACCAGCCACGACAGTGGCCACAAGGGTGCCGGTTTCGATTCCAGCTTCATGGCGGACCAGCGCGCCGCGCTCGACTTTGCCGAAGCATCGGTGCGCACCGTCACGCTGGCAACGCGCGAACTGGTGCAGTCCTATTACGGCGAGGCGCCGCATCACTCCTATATGACGGGTTGTTCCACCGGCGGGCGCGAAGGGATGCTGGCCAGCCAGCGTTACCCCGAACTGTTTGACGGGATCGTGGTGGGCGCGCCTGCCATGCGGCCCGGTTTCTCAAACCTTTCGGCCGAATATGCGCAGGTACTGCTCAACCGCACTCTACCGGCCGGGGCACAGGGCCCTGCCGGGTTCACCCCTGCCGAACTATCGCTGGTCAGCAGCGAACTGGCTCGTCAGTGCGATGCGCAGGATGGGCTGGCAGACGGCATCATCGCCAATGTCGAAGGCTGCCGCAGCTTCGATGCCGATGCCCTGACCTGCGAAGCGGGGCAAACCGATGGCTGCATCGCGGCGGACCGTGTAGAGGCCATGAAGGGCGCGATGGCGGGCTATCGAGATGCCACTGGCCGTGCGCTCTATGTGCCCTATCCGTGGGATACGGGCATTACCTATTCCGGCCCCGGCCTGCCCGGCTTCCTGCCGGTGGGCCAGCCCAGCCCCTTCGGCCCGGCATCGACCGCGCGCGACATCGATATTGACGAGCGTATCCACCAGATCCGCTGGGATGCGACAGGCCGCCTGACGGACACAGCATACTGGACGAACCTGTCCACCTTCCTCGACCATGGCGGCAAGATGTTGTTCTTCCACGGCGTGTCCGATCCGTGGTTCTCTGCCTTTGACACCTGGGACTGGTTCCAGCGCGCTGGGCAGACCAATGGCGAGCGCTGGGACGATGCCGCGCGCTTCTACATGGTGCCGGGCATGATGCACTGCCAGGGAGGCGATTCTTACGAGCAGTTCGACCTTCTCGGCCCGCTGGTGGAATGGGTGGAGGAAGGCAAGGCGCCTGCGTCCATCCCCGCATCGCGCGGCCCTGCAAGCAATGACGACAGCCAGATGAAGCTGTGCCCGCACCCGCAATATGCGCATTTTGACGGCGGGCCGGAAGGCGTGGCTTCGAGCTATTCCTGCCGTATGCCGGAAAGCTGAGCGACAGGGCGTGGGCGCGTGATTACGCGCCCACCGCCTAGCGCTGCCACACCCAGTATTCGGGGCCCCAGCGCTCCTCGAGTTCGGCAAGGCATTCCTTGTGGATCTCGCGCACACGCTCGGGCGTCATGTAGTCTGCCGGATCGATCTCGCGGATGGTGAGGGTGGACTTGTCCTCATACAGGTGCTCGCCCTTCAGCAGCGCGTTTTCGTCATAGGGCCAGATGAAGGCCTGCAGTGAATCGACGAGGTAGAGACCATCATCCTTTTCCACCTTGTGGCCCAACTTCTTTAGCTCGGCGCCGGTGGACATCTGGTGGAACCACATCTCGTCGGCGATGCCCCAGTCGGCCACGGCAACCTTGTCGCCGCTGTTCCACAGCACGATGTCGCCGATGCCGGAGTAGAAATCGAACACGCCCTTGCGGCCCTTCACCTGAAACGGGCTGTCGCCCCAGGTGATGTGATAGACCGGATCATCGGCCATCATGTCGGGCGAGGTGATTTCCTCGAACATGGCGGCACCTTCAAGGTGCACGTGGCGGCAATAGTTCTTCAGGATGGCGCGGTGGTGCGGGTTTTCCGTCTTCTCGAGCAGTTCGAGCGTCGGGTTCATGCAGTCATAGACTTCGCGTTCATATTTGCTGGCCATGTGATCCTCTCCATCTGTTTTATGAAAGCGATCATGCACCCCTCGGCGCTGCCCGGCTAGGACTCACGCGACGCGGGTCAGGTGCAGAAGCGAACTTCCCAGCTAGAGCGGATTGCCATCCCGGTCGCGGTAGATCTCGCGGCGGCCGACGTGGTTGGCGGGGCCGACCAGGCCGTCATCCTCCATCCGTTCGATCAGCTTGGCAGCGGTGTTGTAGCCCACGCCCAGCTGGCGCTGCAGCCACGAGCCGGACGCCTTCTGGTTCTCCCACACGATCTGGCAGGCCTGCAGGTAACGCCGTTCTTCGGGATCGTCCGAAGCGGTGACATCATCGTTGAAGCTGAGGCCACCGTCTTCCGGCTCCTCGGTGACCGAATCGATGTAGTCCGGCTCGCCCTGGCTGCGCCAGTGGCTCGCCACCTTCTCCACCTCCTCGTCCGACACGAACGGCCCGTGCACCCGGCGCAGCGCGCCCGATGTGGGCTTGTAGAGCATGTCGCCCTTGCCCAGCAGCTGCTCCGCGCCCTGTTCGCCCAGGATGGTGCGGGAATCGATCCGGCTGGTGACGTTGAAGGCGATGCGGGTGGGCATGTTGGCCTTGATCACGCCGGTGATCACGTCGACCGATGGGCGCTGCGTGGCCATGATCAGGTGGATACCGGCAGCACGCGATTTCTGCGCCAGCCGCTGGATCAGCACCTCGATTTCCTTGCCGACGGTGACCATCAGGTCAGCCAGCTCGTCCACGATCACCACGATCTGCGGCAGCACTTCGTAATCGAGCTGCTTTTCCTCGAACAGTTCCTCGCCCGTATCGGGATCGAAGCCGGTCTGCACGCGGCGGCCCAGCGGCTGGCCCTTGGCGGCAGCGGCCTTCACGCGTTCGTTGAAGCCGCCGATATTGCGCGCGCCGATTTCGGACATCATGCGATAGCGCTTCTCCATCTCCTCCACCGCCCATTTCAGCGCGCGCACGGACTTGTGCGGCTCTGTCACCACGGGCGAGAGAAGGTGCGGGATATCGTCATAGCTCTTCAACTCGAGCACCTTGGGATCGACCAGGATCATGCGGCATTCGGTTGGGCTGAAACGATAGAGCAGCGACAGCAGGATGCAGTTGATACCCACCGACTTGCCGGATCCGGTGGTGCCCGCCACCAGCAGGTGCGGCATGGCGGCAAGGTCTGCCACCACGGGTTCACCGGCAATGTCCTTGCCCAGGATCACCGGCAGATTGCCCTTGGCCGAGGCGAAGGCTTCGGAGCCGACCATTTCCTTGAAGCTGACCATCTGCCGGTCTGCATTGGGCAATTCGATGCCCATCACCGTCTTGCCCGGGATCGGGCTGACGCGTGCAGAAATGGCGGACATGTTGCGGGCAATGTCCTCCGCAAGGCCGACGACTCGGCTGGCCTTGATGCCGGGCGCGGGTTCCAGCTCGTACATGGTCACCACCGGGCCGGTGCGCACGGCTGTGATCTCGCCCTTCACGTTGAAATCGTCGAGCACGTTTTCCAGCAGGCGCGCGTTCCGCTCCAGAGCATGCTTGTCCAGCGCGGGGGCGTTGTTGGCGGGCGGGTCTTCCAGCAGGTCGAGGCTGGGCAGGTCGAACTCGGCAAACAGGTCCTTCTGCTTGGCCTTGGTCGGCTGTGCGGGGCGCGGCGGGGCGGAAGGATCCGAGATTTCCGGCGGCTTGCGATCGGACGCGGGAATGGTGACCGGCTCGGCCCTGGTCTTTTCCGCCGTGGCCTTGCGCTTTTCGGCCTGTTCCTTGAACGGATTGGGTGCGCTGCGTGGCAGGCTGGGGGCGCGGCGTGCCCATTCGGGTATGGTCAGCAGGCCCGCCCAGTCAATGGCGAAGACCTTGCCAGCCAGCAATGCGCCGCCAAACAGAGCGGCAAACCCGCCTGCAAGGATCACCCAGAATTGCGCCACATCGGGCAAGCGACCGGCCAGCGCGCGCAACCCCCCTTCGCCCAGCAAGCCAGCCAGCCCGCCCCATCCGGCAGGCAGGTTGGGCTTGGCAGGATCGGTCACCAGCGCCAGCACGGTGGACAGCAGCGCCATGCCGGCCAGCAGCACCAGCAGCGTTTTCCACCACTTGCCCTGCGCCATGGCGGGCGCATCGTCTTCATCAACCGCTTCGGAATCGCGCCAGAGCTTGCTGGCAAAGGCATAGAGCAACGGCAGGAACAGCACCGAGACGATGCCGAAGGACAGCAGCGCGCGGTCTGCCAGCCAGGCGCCGGGCCTGCCCATCCAGTTCTGCACGATATCGCCTGCAGCGGTGGAGGGCGAGGGATCGGTCTGTGTATAGCTGATCAGCGACAGGGCGAGGAAACCCATCAGCGCATAGAGCACAATCGCGCCGCCGCGCTGCAGGATGCGCGAAAGCGAGCGGCGGAATGCCACTTTCCAGTCACTTGGCTGCGCCGAATTGCGGGCGGTTGTCGCCATTGTTCTGCTCCCTCGATGTCCCGCGGATGCGCATAGTGAATCCGCGCGGACTCGAGGTCAATTGTTAGTTTTGCGAAGGCCCATCCGCGCCTTCGTCCTCCCGGCTGTTCCCTTCGCTACGCTACGGGGCCGGTCCGGGCGGGCGGTCGCCCTTGCGGTTGCTGAGCAACCGTTCTTTGACGCGAACTGATTGGCCTGGAATAGTTGCTGAGCCGCAGGTGAAGCCAGCGCGTGACCACGCGCCGGCCGGTAGGCCGGAAGCCAAGCTGGCCGGATGGCCTGCGCCCGGCGTCTGAGGGGCTAAAACAAACTAACCGCTGAGGCCGTCGATGGCCGCCCACCGTTCGCAGCCCAGTCTGCCTGCATTGCGCCGATCCATCCCGCCCAATGCGATCACCGGCATTTGCGCGTATCTCGCCAATAGCCACCATTTTACCGGGCCGAGCGACGGCGCGCCGGGGTGGCTGTTGGTGGTGAAGGCAGGGGATAGCAGCGCGGCGTCTGCGCCCATGCGGTTGGCCTCACCGATCTCGCGCATGTCGTGCACCGTCGCCAGCGTTAGCAGGTCGCGCGTGGGATAGAGCGACAAGGGCGCGCCGTAAATGCCATCCGCCCCCCATTCCAGCGCGGTCAGCGCGCTGTCTGCCAGCACCACCACATGGCCGCGCGCGCGGGCGATCCGCGCCAGCGCAAAATAGCGCGCCACGCGCTCGGCATCGGGCAGGTGATAGTGGCGGTAGATGAACCCGCTGCCGCGCGGCAGGCTGGCGAGCGCTCGCTCCAGCACGGCATCGTTTCGTTCGTCCGAGATGAGCCAGACATTCGGGAAGGGCTGGATTGCTGCCATGCCCACGCTATAGCGCGGCCATGAGCGAAAACGCAGCCCAATTGCTGGAAGACGTGCAGGCAGAGATCGCCCGCACCTGCAAGATTGCCCGCCGCAAGGTGGAAGATGTCACGCTGATCGCGATCAGCAAGACGCATGATGCCGATGCCATCACCCCGCTGCTCGAAGCCGGGCAGCGCGTGTTCGGTGAAAACCGCGTGCAGGAAGCGCAAGGCAAATGGCCCGCGCTGAAAGAGGCCTATGAGGGCGTGGAACTGCACCTCGTCGGCCAGCTGCAATCGAACAAGGCGGATGATGCGGTGGCGCTGTTCGACTGCATCCATTCGCTTGACCGGCCCAGCCTGCTGACCGCGCTGGCCAAGGCAATGGACAAGGCGGGCAAACGCGTGCCGTGCTTCATTCAGGTCAATATCGGGGACGAGGACCAGAAAGGCGGCTGCGCAATCGCCGATGTGCCCGCACTGGTCGAACAGGCGCGCGCCGCAAGGATCCCGCTCGCCGGGCTGATGTGCGTCCCTCCTTTGGGGATCGAGCCTGCGCCCTTCTTCGCTCTGCTCGACAAGCTGGCGCGCGACAACGGGTTGGAAGGCCGCAGCATGGGTATGAGCGGCGATTATGCGACCGCTATCATGCTGGGCGCTACGCATATCCGAGTGGGCACGGCGCTGTTCGGGGAGCGGGGCTGAGCCTGAAGGCGCGGCAGAGGGAGAGACGGACCATGCGCAAACTGGCAACCTGCAGCGGTCTGGCGATGGTGGCCGCCCTGCTTTCGGCTTGCGTGACCGGCGATCCGGCCCCGGCGGGCAGGGTTGACGTGCGGCAGGCGCGGCTCCCTTTCGGCATCGTCGAGCCGAGTCAAAACCATGATGTGACCGCCGAACTGGCAATGGCGCGCGATGGCTCGCTTAGCCTCAATGGCAATAGGATCGCCTTTGCCCAACTCGGCCCGGCGCTGGAGCGAGAGGCTGCAAGGGGCGATACGAAGCTGTCGCTGGTTGTGGATGGCGATATGCCCTTTGCCGATGTCCTGCCGGTAATGGCGGTCATAGAGAGCACTGCAGGGCTGCGTATGTTGCCCGATGGCTTTGCGCCCTATCGCGCGTTCGGCGATCCCGCCCGCAATGGCGCCTTGCCGGGTGAGGGACAGGCCTACCGCGGCGCAACGGATGCTTTTGAACTGCCGGTGTGGACGGGGATGGACGAAGCGAGCCGGCAATGCGTGGCCTCGCTCGATGGCATGATGCTGGCGCATGAAGCGCTGTATGACCGCTCCTTCACCCGGCTGGATGACTGGGTGCAGGGTGCAGGCGGTGTGCAGGCCTTTCTGGATGACCCGCAATTCGCCAGCACGCGCGCCACGATCCAGTCCGCTCCTGATACGCCCTGGCATTGTGTGGCGGGTGCGGGCTTTGCCGCGCTGTTGGCAGGCTATCCGGACATCGAATTCCGGATCACCCCGCAATAGCAGCCTTACTCCGCCGCCTCGGTCTTCGGCTCACCCGCCGCGATGGCCCCCAGCAGCGCCTCTTCCACCGATTTCAGCCGGTCCTTGCTGTAGATCTTGTGGCCTAGCAGGTCGGTCACATAGAAGGTGTCTTCCGCCTTTTCGCCATATTGGGTGATGTGGGCGGAGTTGATGATCAGACTGCGTTCGAACATCGCCCGGGTCAGGCGATTGAGAAGCGCCGGCCTGTCCCGCGCATGGACTTCCACCACGGTGAAGCGGTCTGACGCCTCGTTGTCGAAGAAGATTTCCGGAGCCACCGTAAAAGCTTCGGCACGGGTGCGCGGAAGCGGACGCTGGGCGAGGTTGCGGACCATATCGATCTTGCCCAGCAGGCCATCCTCAATGCTCTGCTTCAGGCGGTTGATCTGGGCTTCTTCCTTGAACGGCTTGCCCAGCGGGTCCTGCACCAGGAAGTTGTCGACCGCCTTGCCCACCTTGGTGGTGTGGATGCGCGCGTCGATCACGTTGGCACCAGCCAGGTTGATCGCCCCGGCGATGCGGAAGAACAGGCCGGGGTGGTCATCGCCGATCACGGTGATCAGCGTGGCACCACGCGCCGGGTAATATTCGGCGTGGATCGACAGCGAGTGGTTGAGCCGCTTGGCCGCTTCGTAATGCGGCAGGTTGATGGCGATGATGTCGGCAGGTTCGGCCATCCAGTAATCGCGGTCGAACCGGCTATCCAGCTCCTCCACGAAATGCGCCCGGTCCGGGCCGAGCAGCCGCGTCACTTCCTCGCGCTTGCGCTGGTAGCGCTGGCGCTGGCGGTCCTCGTCATCGGCGCCCAGGCGCAGTTGCTCGTCCGCCAGCATGTAGAGATCGCCCAGCAACTGGCGCTTCCAGCTGTTCCAGATGCCCGGCCCCACGGCGCGGATATCGACAATGGTAAGCACGGTCAGCTGGCCAAGGTGCTCGCTGTCCTCCACCACCTCGAGGAAATCCTCGATCGTCTTGGGATCAGACAGGTCGCGCTTGAAGGCCATCGCGCTCATCAGCAGGTGATAGCGCACCAGCCAGCTGACCAGCTGCGTTTCCTGTTCGGTCAGGCCAAGGCGCGGGCACAGTTCCAGCGCCACATCCGCACCCAGCACCGAATGGTCCCCGCCGCGGCCCTTGGCGATATCGTGCAGCAGCACCGAGACATAGAGAGCGCGGCGATACTTCAGGCCGGGCAGGATCTTGGTGGCAAGCGGATGGTCTTCCTCAAGCTCGCCCTTCTCGATCTTGGCGAGCAGGCCGATAGCGCGGACAGTGTGCTCGTCCACCGTATAATGGTGGTACATGTCGAACTGCATCTGCGCGTTGACCTTGCCGAAATCGGGCACGAAGCGGCCGAAGACGCCCGCCTCGTTCATCCAGCGCAGTACCATTTCGGGATCGTTGCGGCCGGTCAGCAGGTCAAGGAATGCCGCATTGGCCCGTGCGTTCTCGCGCACGTTCTGGTGGATCAGGCTGGCATCGCGGCGGATCATGCGCACTGTCTCGGGGTGGATTTCCAGCCCTTCGCGCTCTGCCAGCGTGAAGATCTCGACCAGCCGCACGGGATCATCCCGGAACCAGCGATCATCAGGTGCGGCCAGCTTGCCGCTGCGCACGCGGTAGCCATCGATCGTCCGCTCGTCAGCCGAGCGCCGGCCAAGAAAGCGTTCCAGCAGGCGGTTGCGCGGCTTCTTTTCCGCCGTCTGCTCTTCCAGCTGGGCAAGGAACACGCCGGTGAGGTTGCCGACGTGCTGTGCCTGCATGAAATAGAACTGCATGAAACGCTCGACCGCGCTCTTTCCCGGCCTGTCCGAGTAATTCATCCGGCGGGCGACTTCGCGCTGCAGGTCGAATGTCAGACGGTCCTCGCCGCGCTTCGCGATGGTGTGCAAGTGGCTGCGCACTGCCAGCATGAAGCGTTCCGCACGGCGGAAGCTGCGATATTCCTGCGCGGTGAACAGCCCCTTGTCGACCAGTTCTGCCGCCTCGCGCACGCGGTAGACATATTTGCCGATCCAGTAGAGCGTCTGCAAATCGCGCAGGCCGCCCTTGCCGTCCTTCACATTGGGTTCCACGACATAGCGGGAATCGCCCATGCGCTTGTGCCGCGCATCGCGCTCGGCCAGCTTTTCGGACACGAATTGCCGTTCCGAGCCGGGCACCACGTCATTCCAGAAACGGCTTTCGGCCATTTCGTAAACGTCCCTGTCGCCCCAAAGATATCGCCCTTCCAGGATGGCGGTGCGGATCGTCAGGTCTTCCTTCGCCATGCGCACCATCTCGTCCAGCGAGCGGCTGGAATGGCCCACGGTCAGGTTGAGGTCCCACAGGAAATAGAGGAGCGCCTCGATCACCTGCTCGCACCAGGCGGAAGCCTTGGCGGGCGTGATGAAAGCGATATCGACGTCCGAGAAGGGCGCCATTTCCCCGCGCCCGTAACCGCCCACCGCGATCAGCGCCAGCCGCTCGCCGACAGAAGGCTTTTCCTTGGGGTGGACCTGCTCCACCACATGGTCGTGCACCACGCGGATCAACTGGTCGATCAGGAAGGCATAGCCGTGGGTGATCTCGTGCCCGGCGCCGGGCTTGTCTGCCAGACGCGCGGTCAGTTCCGCGCGGCCATTGGCCAGCGCCTTGCGCAGCAGTTCGACAATCGGCTGGCGCGCCTTGGCAACGCCGAGCTCGGCCACGACGGCCTCGATCTCGGAGACAATGGCGCGGCGATCGACGATTTCGCGCTGGCGGGCAATCTTGAAATGGGTCACGTCCCTGCAGATAGTGCGGGCCGGGCAATTGTGCAAAACCTTGCTCGCGCCATGTCCCCGTGCGCTCGGGGCTTTCGCCTTGCCACGCGCTGTGCCATGGCCGCATCCAGCAAGAGAGGCTTGGACTTATGCTTGAATTCCTCGCAACCGCGAGCAACGCGATCAACTGGGCTGACCTCGGGCTGGTCAACGGGATCGACCTCGGCTTTTTCACCCTGAAGTTCTATTCGCTGGCCTATATCTTCGGCCTGATCATCGCCTATGTGCACCTGCGCAAGATGCTCGCCGCGCCCGGCGCGCCGATGGCGAAGCACCATGCGGATGACCTGTTCTTCTACTGCATGCTGGGCGTGATCGTGGGCGGCAGGCTGGGCTATGTATTGTTCTACCGGCCTGACCTGATCGGCACGCTGGACATGTTCAAGACATGGGAAGGCGGGATGAGCTTCCACGGCGGGCTGATCGGCGTGTTGCTGGCGATCGGCTATGTCTCGTGGCGCGGCGGCCTCTCCTTCATCCGCGTGTGCGATTACATCGCGGTCAATGTCGGCGCGGCGATGCTGCTGGGCCGCCTTGCCAATTTTATCAATGGCGAGCTGTGGGGCAGGCCGGTCGAAAGCGCAGTTCCATGGGCGATGACCTTCCCCGGTGCAGGCCCTGAACCGCGCCACCCCAGCCAGCTTTACGAAGCGCTGCTGGAAGGCCTGCTGGTAGCCGTGGGGCTCTATGCGCTGTTCTGGCTCACCCGCGCGCGCTATCGCCCTGGCCTGCTGGTGGGCGTGTTCACCGCGATGATTTCTGCCGGGCGCTTCATCGTCGAATATTTTCGCGAACCCGATTCCCACCTTGCCTGGGTGGTCACGGAAACCGGCCTCAGCCGCGGCCAGTGGCTCACCATTCCGCTGATTCTGCTGGGTCTTGGCCTGATCGCCTGGTCGCTGCGGCAGAAGCCGGTCGATGCCGCCTATTCCGCACCGCGAGGGCAGGCTGCCAATGGCTGAACGGTGGCTGGCAGACACATTCCGCCGGCTGATTTCTGCCACCGGGCCAATCAGCCTGATGCAGTTCATGGGCGAGAGCAACGCCCGTTATTACTCGCGCGAAGAGGTGTTCGGTGAAGAGGGCGACTTCATCACCGCGCCCGAAATCAGCCAGATGTTCGGGGAACTGATCGGGCTGTGGCTGGCTGATCTGTGGATCCGCGCGGGCCGCATCGAGCCGGTGCATTATGTGGAACTGGGGCCGGGCCGCGGCTTTCTGGCGCGCGATGCGCAGCGGGCGATGAAGCGATACGGGCTGGAACCGCGCATCAACCTTGTCGAAGGCTCCACCCGCCTGCGCGATATCCAGCTGCAGCAGGTGCCCGATGCGATCTTCCATCACGACCTGTCCACCATCGCGCCCGATGGGCCGGTGCTGGTGGTGGCCAATGAATTCCTCGACGCCCTGCCTGTTCGCCAACTGGTGATGACTGGCGAGGGCTGGCGCGAGGTGATGGTGGATGTCGCGCCTGATGGCGAGAATTTCTGCTTCGTCGCCGGCAAGCAGCCGATGGACAGCGCCGTGCCCGAAAAGCGCCGCAAGGCCGATGTCGGCACGGTGATCGAGACCTGTCCAGGCGCCGCTGCGACCATGTTCGAAGTGGCCGGGCGGCTGGTGAACCAGGGCGGCGTGGCCCTGTTCATCGACTATGGCTATGTCGAGCAGCGCAACGGCTCCACCCTGCAGGCGATCCGCAACCACCAGAAGCTGGACCCGCTGTCCGCGCCGGGCGAGATGGACCTTACCGCGCATGTCGATTTCGAGCAGATGAAGCAGATCGCCCTGTCACGCGAGGCGAAATGGCTCGGCACCACCACGCAAGGCGAGTGGCTGACCGCGCTCGGCATCCACCAGCGTGCCGAGGCATTGTCGGAATTTGCGCCGCAATATCGCGAAGCGCTGGCCCGTGCGCGGGACCGGCTGGTGCTGCCGGACCAGATGGGCGACTTGTTCAAGGTGCTGGCGCTGGCAGACCCAGACTGGCCCGACGCAATGGGCTTTGTGGCGAAGGAAGATTAGCTTCGCTGCGTTCCGTGTCAGGGCGCGATGGCGCCGGCAGGGAAATCCAGCTTTGCAAGCAGGCCGTCCGGCTGGAACTGGCGATCCCAATTGCCTTGCAACTGGCCGGTGACAGCCAGCTGGACCATGCGCGATCCGAAGCCCGTTTCCTCTGTGGCGACAACCTGCGGTCCGCCGTGTTCCTTCCACAAAAGGTGCACCCGCTCGCCATCATTCTCGATGACCAGCGAGACATGGCCACCTTCAACTGACAGCGCCCCATATTTGGCCGAATTGGTGGCCAGTTCGTTGAACACCAGCGCCAGCGGGGTGGCTGCCTTGTGGCTCACTTCGGCGTCATCGCCGGACACGGTCACGCGTGGCTTTCCGGCGCGATCACGATAGGGTGCGAAGATCACCTGCAGCAGGCCTTGCAGATTCTCGCGCGCGGTCCCGCCTGATGGGCGCACGAAATCATGCGCGCGGCCCAGCGCCTGCAGCACCTGCGTCAGCCGGTCAGCGAAATCGGCGTGTTCCGGTTCCTTGCGCGCTTCCAGCGAAATTAGCCCGCTGATCACCGCGAAGATGTTCTTGATCCGGTGCGAAAGTTCCTTGGCCAGCATGTCACGGGTTTCGGAAAGCTCGTGCGCATCGTGGATGTCGGTAACGGTGCCGAACCAGCGGGTGCGGCCCGTTTCGCCCACTTGCACCGGCAGCGCGCGCACGATCACCCAGCGCCACTGGCCTTCAGCCCGGCGCAGCCGGTTCTCGAATTCGTATGGCTCGCCGCTCGCAATGCAATCGGCCCAGTGCTGCATGATCGTGTCATATTCATCGGGATGCAGGACCTGGCGTCCGATCTCTGCATCGAACAGGCCGTCGATACCGGTAAATTCCTGCCAGCGCCGGTTGAAATAGTCGAAGGTACCGTCCTCGTCGGCCGAGAAGGCAATGTCCGGCATGGAATCGGCCAGCGCCTCGAAGCGTTGCTCGCCCTCGGCAATCTCGCGGCTGGCGATGATGCTGGCGCGGCGGGCGCGCAGGCGGCGCATGGCGGCCTGCGCCAGCACGGCCATGCCTTCGCGCTGGAAATCATTGAGCGGAGCATGGGCCTGCGTATCGACCACGCACAGCGTGCCCAGCGGGGCGCCTTCCACGGAAACCAGCGGCTGCCCGGCATAATAGCGAATGCCCGGAGCGCCGGTCACCAGCGGGTTTTCGGCAAAGCGCGGGTCCTTCGTGGCATCTTCCACCTCCAGCACGTCGGACCGGCCAAGCGCGTGGGCACAAAAGGCGATGTCGCGCGGCGTCTCGCGCTGTTCGATCCCGGTGCGGGCGAGGAAATACTGCCGCTTGTCATCCAGCAGGCTGACCATTGAAGCGGGCGCATTGCACAGCTTCGCCGCGAAATTGACGATGGCCTGCAATTCGGCATCGTCCTCCAGCGCGTCGGACTGGAAATCAGCCAGCACTTCAAGGCGCGCGCTCTCATCGGCAAACTCGGCCGAAGGTTCGGGCATCAGGGCCTTGGAAGTCGAATCAAGCATGTTGTGGTCTTTTCCGTCCTGCAGCCAAGGGTAGATGTTGCGCTGCCGCATGGCCAGAAATCATCTGTTCGCCCGCGCAAACGGGGCCTTTATCTTACATTCTGATGCTGGACATGAACCGCCGGGAGGTGGAAATATTGCAAGATAAGGCGCGCCCGCTGCGGGCCGTGGAGGAGAGACCATGTTGAAATTTGCCATTGGCGCGCTTGGCGCTGCCGCCCTTGCCATTGCTGCCCCCGCCCTTGCGCAGGAACAGGCGCGGATCGAACTGATGACCTTCCATTCGCCCGCGCTCGAGGGGAACCTTGAAGGCAATGATCCTGAACGCAAGGTCTATGTCGTGACCCCGCCCGGTTATGACGAGGACAGCACCCGCCACTACCCTGTGGTTTATTACCTGCATGGCTACTGGATGCCGGTGGAAGTGCAGCAGCAGGGCTTCCAGATTCAGGAAGCGGTGCAGGAAGCATCCGACAACGGCAACGATGTCATCATGGTGATGCCCGACGGTTTCTCGCTGCGGCGTGGCGGTTTCTATTCCAGCGGTCCGACCGTCGGCGATTACGAGAGCATGGTGGCTGAAGACCTCGTCAGCTGGGTCGATGCCAATTTCCGCACCATCCCGGAACGCGCCAGCCGCGGTCTCGCCGGTCATTCGATGGGCGGATATGGCACCATCCGCATCGCCATGAAGCATCCGGAGGTCTTTTCCAGCATCTACATGATGAGCGCCTGCTGCCTGCCGCCGCAGCCGGTCAACGCCGCAGATGCCGCGCGGATTGAGGGCATGATCGAGGAAGACGTGGCCAATGCCGGTTTCGGCGAACTGGCGGGCGTTTCCACCCTTGCTGCATGGTCGCCTGACCCGACTGCTGACAATTTCCTCAAGGCCTACACCGGTCTTCAGGAAGACGGCACGGTGGAAAAGCTGGCGGAATACCGCATGGCCGCCAATTCACCGCTGGTGATGCTGCCGCAATATCTGCCCGCACTGGAAAGCCTGGAAGCCATCGCCATCGATATCGGCGATCAAGACTTCCTGCTGGAAGGCAACCGCGCTTTCATGGCGGAGCTGGACCGGTTCGGCGTGGAATACATCTTCGAGCTTTACGAAGGCGATCACGGCAACCGCATTCGCGAGCGTATCCGCACCAGCATGCTGCCTTTCTTCGTCGAGCATCTCGACGTGATGGCACGCACGGCTGAAGGCGAGTGACGCGCATGAAATCCGCACTGCTCGCCGCTGCCGCGCTGCTCTCGCTCGCCGCTGTTCCTGCCGCCGCGCAGAACATCACCGCGCCCGATGCTGTCGTGCCCGAAGGGATCACCGTGGAAGCGGTGATGGTCCACGGCGCAACGCTGGAAGGCAACCTTGAAGGCAATGCGCTGGAACGCGAGGTGATGGTCGTCCTCCCGCCCAGTTATGGCGAGGACCCGACGCGGCATTACCCCGTGGTCTACTACCTCCACGGTTTCGCCATCTCGGGCCGCGATTTCTATGACTACATGCAGGTGCCCACCGCCGTGGCCGAAAATGCCGCAGCGGGCCGCGAGTTCATCGTGGTGGTCCCCGATACGCTCACCGCGATGGGCGGATCGATGTATTCGAACTCCGTCACCACGGGCAATTTCCGCGATTTCATCGCGACCGATCTCGTCGCCTACATCGATGCCAATTACCGCACGATCCCGACCCGCGAAGGGCGCGGCCTCGTCGGCCATTCGATGGGCGGTTACGGCACATGGGTGGTCGCCATGACGCATCCGGAGGTGTTCGACAGCATCTGGGCACAGAGCGCCTGCTGCATTTCGCCGCGGCGCGAGAGTGTGGAAAGCGCCACCGCCATGGCCAGCGTGCCGCGCGACGGTGTGGACCAGTCCGGCTTCGGCATGCGCGCCGGGCTGGCGAGCGCGGTGGCATGGTCTCCCAACCCGCAGAAACCGCCGTTCTATGTGGACTGGGCAGTGAACGCAGATGGCGCGATCGACGAGCACGTGCTGGCGCGCTGGGCCGCCAACTCACCGCTGGCCATGGTTTCAAGCCACATCACCGCTTTGGAAAGCTTCGACGGCATCGGCCTCGACGTGGGTGACAAGGACGGGCTGGTGCGTGACGACACGCTGATCCATCAGGAGCTGGAAAAGTTCGGGATCGATCACGAATGGGCGGTCTACGAAGGCACCCATACGGACAAGATCGGCCCGCGCTTCAAGGACGTGGTGCTGCCGTGGCTTGCAGAGCATCTCGATATGGGGGAGTGAGGGCTTTCCTCACCCCTCTTTCCGGATTGCGAAGCCGCTTTGAACCCGCCCCGCCTGTCCCTGCTCACCCGGATTACGCGACGCGTGCTGGTGTGGCTTTTCCGTGCCCGTGGCTGGCGGGTGGAGGGGCGTACGCCGCCATCTGAGCACCGCTGCATGTTCGTGGCGGTGCCGCATACCACCAACTGGGACTTCATCACCTTCATGGGCATCGCCGATGCCAATGGCGTGACGCCCGCCTTCATGGGCAAGCACACGCTGTTCAAATGGCCGATGGGCGGCTTCATGCGCGAGATGGGCGGCGTGCCGGTGGATCGCAGCGCCGGTATCGGCGTGGTGCGGCAAGTGGTGGACGAGTTCGCCGCGCGGGACGAGTTCATGCTGGTGATCGCGCCCGAAGGCACGCGCAAGGGGGCGCTGAAGTGGAAGACCGGCTTCTATCGCATCGCCATGCTGGCAGGCGTGCCGCTGGTGTGCGGTTTTGCCGATCACCAGCGCAAGGTGGCGGGCCTCGGCCCGGCGGTGATGCCCACGGGCGATTACCATGCGGACATGGCGAAGCTGTTCGCCTTCCTTGACGAGGAAACCTCCATGGATGCCGATGCCATGATCGCGGCGGCGACAGCCGGTCACGGCAAGACGATCAGCTAGGCGGTTTCTGCCGCCTCGTCCTGCTCGGCAAAGACATTCCATGCAGCGATGAACAGGCCGGCCACCAGCGGGCCGAGCACGATGCCCGACAAGCCCAGCGTGGCAATTCCGCCCAGCGTGGTGACGAGGATCAGCCAGTCGGGAATGCCTGTGTCGCGGCCCACCAGGATCGGGCGCAGGATGTTGTCCGCCATGCCGATGATGGCGACGCCCGAAACGATCACGAAAATGCCCTGCCAGTATTCGCCCACCGCCAGCAGGTAGATCGCGGCCGGTGCCCACACGATGGCAGGCCCGATGGCCGGCAGCAGCGAGAACAGCGCCATGATCACGCCGAACAGGATTGCTGAAGGAATGCCGGCGATCCAGAAGGTAATGGCGCCCAACGCGCCTTGCACCAGGCCCACGACCACTGACCCCTTGATCGTGGCGCGCACGATGGTGAGGAAGCGTTCCGCCATGCGTTCGGCAATGCTGCGTTCGATGGGGAAGGCGTGGATCAGGCGCGGCGTGATCTGCTTTCCGTCGCGCAGCAGGAAAAAGGTGACGTAAAGCCCCACGCCGAATGCGAGGAGCCAGCCCGCAAGGCCGCCGCCGATGGAGACGGCATGGCGCGCGATCAGGCCGATCGAATCCTCGGCCACTTCCTGCGCGCGGGCCTGCAAGGTCGCCATGTCGCCCCAGCCCGATTCCACCAGCCTTGATCCCACGCCATCCGGCAGGGCGGCGATGACCGTGTCGAGCTCTCCCGCCACGTCGATATCGCCGGCGCGCAGGGCAGCGAACATGGCAATGGCTTCCTGCACCACCATGCTGCCGATGATCACCGAAGGAATGATCACCGCGATGGTGATGACCAGCAGCGCCAGCACCGCAGCCTGATTTTCGCGGCCCTTCCGCTTGGCCAGCATCCACTGGTAGAGCGGCTGGAACATGATCGCGGCCAGCGTCGCCCACACCAGCGGGGCGACGAAGGGCCAGACCACCAGCAGCATTGCCGCGGTAACGAGCGCCAGGAACAGCAGGAAGCCCCCGCGTTCGGTGCCCGTCATCGCGTTGCGATCCACCATCAGATATCGAGGTTGGCCACGTTGAGCGCATTGTCCTGGATGAACTCGCGGCGCGGTTCCACGATATCGCCCATCAGGCGGGTGAAGATCTCGTCGGTCACGTCGGCATCCTCGACCTTTACCTGCAACAGCGCGCGGTTGTCCGGATCGAGCGTGGTCTCCCACAGCTGCTCGGCATTCATCTCGCCCAGCCCCTTGTAGCGCTGAACGGCCAGACCCTTGCGGCCCGCCGCCATCACGGCATTGAGCAACTGGGAGGGCAGGATGATCGCATCGGGTGCTGCGGCGATGGCAGCTTCGGTTGCGGCTTCAAGGTCTTCGCCTTCGGCCGCTTCCACGGCTTCGGGGTCAGTGCCCGCGCCGGAACGAACCAGCCTGACGGGCGAGGAGAAGATATCGCCCTGCTCGATCGCGCGGTCATGCAGCTTGCGCGCTTCGGCGCTGTCGAGGAACTTCGGCTCGATCAGGTGCGCATCGGTCACGCCGCGCCACTTGCGGTTGAAGCGGACATAGCCGGCATCGGTCAGTTCGGCAGACCACTCTGCTTCGCTGTCGGCCATCTGCAAATGCGCGGCGGCATCGGCAAGCCGTGCGCTGCGATCTGCTGCCGAAAGGCCCGGTGCCAGCGCGCCGTTCAGCGCCATGGCTTCCACCACGTCGCTTTCATACTTGCGCGGCACGAAGCCCAGCGTGTTCTTCAGGCGCAATGCCTTGGCCACGATATCGGCCAGTTCCGGCCCGCCGCGCGCGCCGCCGCTGGTTTCGAGCACGCGGTTCTGCAGACCCGCCTCGACCAGATAGCGATCCAGTGCCGCCTGGTCCTTCAGATAGACCTCGCTGCGGTTTTTGCTGACCTTGTAAAGCGGGGGCTGGGCGATGAAGAGGTGCCCAGCCTTGACGATTTCCGGCATCTGCCGGTGGAAGAAGGTGAGCAGCAGCGTGCGGATATGCGCACCGTCGACGTCAGCGTCGGTCATGATCACGATCTTGTGATAGCGCAGCTTTTCGAGGTTGAATTCGTCGCGCAGGCCGGTGCCCATCGCTTGGATCAATGTGCCCACTTCCTTGGAGCCGATGATCCGGTCAAACCTTGCGCGCTCGACATTCAGGATCTTGCCGCGCAAGGGCAGGATCGCCTGCGTCTTGCGGTCACGACCCTGCTTTGCCGAACCGCCTGCCGAATCGCCCTCCACCAGGAAGAGTTCGGACTTGGCCGGATCGCGTTCCTGGCAGTCCGCCAGCTTGCCCGGCAGGCTGGCCACGCTCATCGCGCCCTTGCGGCTCATCTCGCGCGCCTTGCGGGCGGCTTCGCGTGCTGCTGCCGCGTCGATGACCTTCTGGATGATGGATTTTGCGTCAGCCGGGTTTTCCTCCAGCCACTCGGTCATCTTCTCGCCCATCAGGCTTTCCAGTGGCTGACGGACTTCGGAGCTGACCAGCTTGTCCTTCGTCTGGCTGGAGAACTTGGGGTCCGGCAGCTTGACCGATACGATGGCGGTCAGGCCTTCGCGCATGTCCTCGCCCGAAAGGCTGACCTTTTCCTTCTTCATCAGGCCCGATGACTGGGCATAGTTGTTGAGCGTGCGGGTCAGCGCGGCGCGGAACGCGGCCAGATGCGTGCCGCCATCGCGCTGCGGGATGTTGTTGGTGAAGCAGAGCACGTTCTCGTAGTAGGAATCGTTCCATTCCAGCGCCACGTCGATGCCGATGCCGTCCTTCTCCGCACTCACCGAGATCGGCTCGGCAATCAGCGGCTGCTTGTTGCGATCGAGATATTTCACGAAGGCCGCGATTCCGCCTTCATAGAACAGGTCATGTTCCAGCGCTTCTTCGGGCCGGTTGTCGCGAATCAGGATGCGCACGCCGGAATTGAGGAAGGCGAGTTCGCGATAGCGGTGCTCGAGCTTGTCGAAGTCGAACTCGATGACGTTCTTGAAGGTGTCTTCGGACGCCTTGAAGGTGACGCGGGTGCCCTTCTTGAAGCCGTTGTCGTCCGGGTTCTGGTCCACCTTCGGGGCATCGCCGCGCACCTCGAGGCTATTCACGGCATCGCCGTGCTCAAAGCGCATCCAGTGTTCCTTGCCGTTGCGCCAGATCACCAGTTCCAGCCATTCGGACAGCGCATTCACCACCGAAACGCCCACGCCGTGGAGGCCGCCCGATACCTTGTAGGCGTTGTCGTCGCTGGTGTTTTCGAACTTCCCGCCGGCGTGCAGCTGGGTCATGATCACTTCCGCCGCGGACACGCCTTCTTCCTTGTGCATGTCCACCGGGATGCCGCGGCCGTTGTCTTCCACGGAGACGGAGCCATCGGCGTTGAGTTCGATCAGCACCAGATCGCAATGGCCGGCCAGCGCCTCGTCAATCGCGTTGTCGGATACTTCGAACACCATGTGGTGCAGGCCCGAACCGTCATCGGTATCGCCGATATACATGCCGGGGCGCTTGCGCACTGCATCGAGGCCCTTGAGCACCTTGATACTGTCTGCGCCGTATTCGCCCTGGCGCTTCTCTGGCTTCGATCCGTTCTGGGGGGTGTTTTCTGCGTTGTCCGTCATGGGAAACATATAGGAACCGCAGACCCCCAAGGAAAGCTGGCGCGGCTTTGTTCCACATGTTTTCGGGCAGTGAAGAAGCCCGGTGCCCAAACGAAAACGGCCGCCCGTTGCGGGGCGGCCGTCTGCTCAGCTTGCGCGTGGAGGCCTCAGGCCATCCAGATTGCCGGATAGGGCAGGCGCGACACGCTGTTGAAATAGGACTGGAAGATGGCTTTCACGAGCTTCTTCATTGTCTTGTTCCTTCGGGAGAGAGGGTGGAAGGGACCGATCAGACGATGATTGCGTTCAGCGTGGTGGCGGTGATTGCGATCGAAGCGAATGCGGCGAAGAGGGTGGTTGCGAAATTGCGCATGTTTTGAACTCCTGGACTTGGGGCTGTTGGGAGAGGGGTGCCCCGTTGTGCGAGTGCTAAATAGGCGCGTAATAAAGTTGTGCAATTGCGAAAAATTCGACAATCGTTGCGTTTCTTGCAACAGACTTTTTGTCTAACTTTCAAGGGTTGCCGGCAGGGAGGCGAGGGGGAGAGGAGAGAGCCTCGCCGCCCCACCGGCAATTCGGTCAGCGGGCGGCCAGCTCGGTTTGCGCCAGCGCGGCCTTTGCTGCGGCACGGGCTTCGGCAAGGCATTCGGCATGGAGTTGCTGGCCCTTGAGGTCACGCAGGAACGGCGCTTCGCAGGCGGCCTGGGCAGCGATCTCGATGCGTTCGGCAGTGTTCGCTTCGGCGCTTTGGGTCACGCGGTCAGGCATGCTCTGGTAGATGACTACCGGAGCGGTTGCAGCAGCAGCGGGAATGGCGACCAGCGTGGCCATGGCGGCAAGGAAAATGGTCTTCATGATGTGAACTCCAGCTTGGTGGTTGCTGTCCCCTTGTGGGTGGCGGCTTGTTCCTTCCCCATCGTTGTGCACTGCACCATGAACCGACTCAAATGCGAAAACCGCGGCAATTGTTGCGCATTTTTCACCATTGGTTGGCTGTGAAACCATCACATTTGCAACTTTTTACGCGTCCGACCCTGCGCAACGCTGTGGGCTGATCGCTTTCGCCATGCGGGGGTGGCTGGACAGGGCGTGCGCAAGGCGGCAATGCCTTTTCCCCATGGACCAAGACCACATTCCCGATTCCATCCTTATCGTCGATTTCGGCAGCCAGGTGACCCAGCTGATCGCGCGCCGCGTTCGCGAAGCCGGCGTCTATTGCGAAATCGCACCCTTCACCCTGGCGGAAGAGGCGTTCGGCAGGCTGAAGCCCAAGGGCATCATCCTGTCCGGCTCGCCCGCCAGCGTGCCCGATGAAGGTTCTCCGCGTGCACCGCAGATGCTGTTTGACTCAGGCTTGCCGATCCTCGGCATCTGTTATGGCCAACAGGTGATGAGCAAGCAGCTGGGTGGCGAAGTGCGGCCCGGCCACGAAACCGGCGAAGGCGGCGAATTCGGCCGTGCCTATCTTACCGTCACCAAGAACTGCGCGCTGTTCGACGGACTGTGGGCCGAAGGCGAACGCCACCAGGTGTGGATGAGCCACGGCGACAAGGTGACGCAGTTTGCGCCGGGCTTCGAAATCGTCGCCACCAGTGACGGCGCGCCCTTCGCGGTGATTGCGGACGAGGCTCGCAAATATTACGGTACGCAGTTCCACCCCGAAGTGGTGCACACGCCCGATGGCGCAAAGCTGCTCGCCAATTTCGTGCACAATGTCTGCGGCCTCGCCGGTGACTGGACCATGGCCGCCTATCGCGAGACGAAGATCGCCGAAATCCGCGAACAGGTGGGTGATGGTAGCGTGATCTGCGGGCTCTCCGGCGGTGTCGACAGTTCGGTAGCCGCGATCCTGATCCACGAAGCCATTGGCGACCAGCTGACCTGCGTCTTCGTTGATCACGGACTGCTGCGTCTGAACGAGCGTGAACAGGTCGAGACCATGTTCCGCGACCATTACAACATCCCGCTGGTGGTGGTGGATGCAGAGGAGCGCTTCATGGCGGGCCTCGAAGGCGTCACCGACCCGGAAAAGAAGCGCAAGTTCATCGGCGCGGAATTCATCAACGTGTTCGAGGAAGAAGCGCAGAAGATCGGCGGGGCCGATTTCCTTGCCCAGGGCACGCTTTATCCCGACGTGATCGAAAGCGTTTCCTTCACTGGCGGACCTTCGGTCACGATCAAGAGCCACCACAACGTGGGCGGCCTGCCCGAACGCATGAACATGAAGCTGGTCGAGCCGCTTCGCGAACTGTTCAAGGACGAGGTACGCGAACTGGGCCGAGAGCTGGGCCTGCCCGATATCTTCGTGGGCCGCCATCCCTTCCCGGGGCCGGGCCTTGCCATCCGCATTCCCGGCGAAGTGAACAAGGAACGCTGCGATATCCTGCGCAAGGCCGACGCGATCTATCTCGACGAGATCCGCAAGGCCGGCCTCTACGATGCGATCTGGCAGGCCTTCGCTGTGCTGCTGCCGGTCAAGACCGTGGGCGTGATGGGCGATTACCGCACTTACGACAGCGTCTGTGGCCTGCGCGCCGTGACCAGCACCGATGGCATGACGGCAGACGTCTATCCCTTCGATGCCGCCTTCCTGACCGGCTGCGCCACGCGCATCGTCAACGAAGTGCAAGGCGTGAACCGCGTGGTCTATGACTATACGTCAAAGCCGCCCGGCACGATCGAGTGGGAATAGGCGAACAAGTGCGCAGACGCTGACGCCGCAACAGGGAGGGGACACTATGACACATTACTGGAAGCGCATCCTGATTGCCGGGATCGCGGTAGAAGCGCTCTACGCGGTCTATGTCTACAATCTCGCGACGCAGGATCTGGTTGGCTACAAGCCGGAAGGGCTGGCTGTAGCCTTCATCCTCTTCGCTATCGGCGGGCTCTGGGCCGCGCGGCCTGCCGCTGATTCCCGGCTCGCCATTGGTGCCGCCGTGGGCGTGGTTGGTATCCTCTTCTACTACGCCATTTCCATCCCCACGATCCTTGCCGGCGAAATCGAGTTTCCGCTGATGGCATGGGTCAATCACGGGCTGAAGGTGGCGGGCGGTGTTGCCGGCGCACTGATCGCAGGCGTGCTGACGCGCAAGGAAGCCTGATCCGGCCAAGGAGCCCATGCAACTCCCGCTCGACGATCCCCGCACAGACCAGCTGCGCCGCATACAGGCCGCGCTGATCGGCTGTTTCGGGCGCATCATCCGTCCGCCGGACAAGCGGCGCACGCCGGAATGGACGCTGGTGCAGGGCGTGATCGGGGCGCAGACGAAGACCGCAATCTCCAATGCCTCGACCGACGCCCTGCTCGCCCGATATGGCAGCTGGGACGCGGTGGCTGATGCGCCGCTGGCAGAGCTGGAGGCGATGCTGGCGGCGCAGAGCTTTCCGCGCGTAGCGGCAGAACGCCTGTCCGCCAGCCTCAACCGCATTCGCGATGCGCGCGGTACTGTCACGCTCACCCATCTCTCCAACCTGCCGACCGGGGAGGCGATGGCGTGGCTGGAAACGCTGCCGGGCGTGGCGCGCAAGAACAGCGCGGGGGTGATGAATGCCTCGACCTTCAACCGCAAGGCGATGGTGATCGACGGGCATCACCGCCGCACCATGCAGCGCATCGGGATCGTGGCGGACAAGGCGGATACGGCGAAGACCTATGACACGCTGATGCCGATCCTGCCCGAGGAATGGAGCGCGGCTGACGTGGACCAGCATCACCTGCTGCTGAAGAAGCTGGGCCAGCGCTTCTGCAAGCCTCGCTCGATGGATTGCCCGAACTGCCCGGTGCTGCGAGACTGCCGCACCGGAGCGCAGGCGATCAATCGATAGGCATGAATTTGCCCGCCGCACGGTCCTTGCGCACCTTCAGCCCGTCGAACACCTGCCCGCTCATCGCGATATAGGTGCCGGGCGCGCAGGTCTGCGCAGCGGCGAAAGCCATGCCCAGGTTGAAGGCGGCATCGCTTTCCGCAAAGCGCGCCTGCGATCAGTGCGCCTGTCAGCACCACGGTCTTGCCTTCGATCCCCGCCAGCACCTTGGCGGTATCTGTCATGGTATCCGTGCCATGGGTGATCACGATGTGGGTTTCGGGTGCCTTGGCCACCTTCGCGGCGATCAGCGCGCGGTCTGCATCCGTCAGTTCGAGGCTGTCCTTGCGTAGCACTTCCTCGATCCGGAAAGGCGCGGCCACGCGGGCGATGCGCAGCAGCATGCCCACGGCGGTTTCGCCCACCTGATATTCGCTCAGCGCGTCGAAATACTGCTTGTCGATCGTCCCGCCGGTGGTGAGGACGAGTATGGGGGCGTTGCTCTTGCCAGCGCCCCATACAGCGCTTCACCGCCGGTGGAAACGGGTCAGGCGGCTTTGTCCTTGCGCAGTGCGTTCACCAGCCCGATCAGCAGGATCACGCCGGGATATGCGAGGGTGATCATGCCCGTGGTGCCGTTGGTGAAGGGCACAACATACCAGAAGAACCACATGGCCACCGCCCATATGGCGATTCCGCCGATATAGGCCTTGGCCGGAGCACCGCTGAACGGGTTGGCGAACAGGCTGTTGTAATATTCACCCTCTGCCGCGCTCTCCCCGTCAGCCAGCCCGCCGCCGGTGCGGCCGCTTTGCAGCACGCCATGGTAATAGGGCAGATTCGCCAGCATCAGCAGGCCATTGAGGGCAAGCAGCGCCAGCGCCAGAACGGACAGCAGCACATCCCCTTCCAGCAGCAGCGCGATGAAGGTGCCGCAGACGTTTACCGGCATCATCGCTGCCAGCGCGAAGGGGGCCGCGCGGTTGAGGATCAGCAGCGCGCCGCCTGCCAGCTGGATGAACTTCGCAACCGCCAGCAAGCCGCTGATCGTCAGCACATCGACAATGCGCAGCGCCATCGGATCGCTGAACGTTCGATCGGGCATAAAAGGCATCAGGAACGGCATGAACCAGTCGAGCGCGGTCACCACCATGATCACGCCAAGAGCCACGCGCAGGATATCGAGGGGGCGGGTCATAGCTGCGCCTCGATAGAAGAACCCTCTTCCTGCGGCGCACCGCCAAAGGGAAGGCGCGCGCGGGCGTTGCGCACGAAGAAATCCTTGTAGCTGTCCCAATAGGCGAGCAGCAGCACGGCATTGCAGCCGCCCACGGCCCAGCCATAGATGGCAGATCCCGTCCACCAGCCTTGCAGCTCCGTATCCCAGTACCACACGGTAAAGCTGACCGGCAGCACCATGATCAGCGCCAATGGCACCCGCCAGCCGATCAGCAGCATCACTCCGGCAAGCAGCTCAACCGCCTTGACCAGCGTGAACAGCCCGCTGTCGAGCAAGGCGGTGAACACGCCCGTGCTGATCAGCTGGTTGCCCAGCGGCTGCGGATAGAGCTGGTAGAAGTGGTTGAGCCCCGCCGGGATCATCCACCCGGCATAGATCAGGCGCACCAGCCAGACGGCGTATCGCATGTGTCCCCTCCCGCATTCTCTCCACGGCCTGCGCTTGCGGCAGGTCCGCGATGCGACAGTAAGGCATGGGGCGCGGGCAAAGTAAATGCCCGGCGGCATGGGCAAGGCCAGCCGCCGGGCGATGCGAATTCAGCTTTCGGGTTGCAGTGCCATGCGAATGGTCATCTCGCCCGAGCCTTCATGGACAAAGCGCCGCACCTCGCGGAAGCCGTAAGCTTCATAGAAGGGGCGGCCCACCGCGTTGCGCTCGAACACCTCCACTTCAAGGGCGGGGCATTTCTGGCGGGCATGGTCCACCAGTGCCCGGCCAAGCCCGCGTTTGTGAAAGGCAGGATCGAGGAACAGCCCGCCGATTTCCGGGCCGACCATGGCGATGAAGCCGGCTGGCTCGCCAGCCACTTCGCAAGTGTAGCTCTCGGCATTGGGGAAATAGATGTGGCGCAGATTGTGCGCTTCCTGCTCAACGAAAGCGGCAGGCAGGAAGGGATGCGCAAGGGCCGTGGCAGCGCGCCACACGCCAACCAGCGCGTCTGTGTCTTCGGTTTTGTATGGTCTAATCATTATGGAAGCCTTGGTATTGCCGCGCGCCTCCGGGGGCAAGCAACCTACCAGGCAAAGCCCGCAGCGATGGCACGTTCCTCGGCCTTGGTGCTCCTTCGGCCGAGCACTTCGTTGCGATGGGGGTAGCGGCCGAAACGGGCGATCATGCGATAATGGTCGCGCGCGAAAGGGAAGCCATATCGGCGGTGCATGTGGCGGAAATAGGCAAGCGAGCGGCGCTGGTCGGCAATCGCCTCGCTATGCATCAGCGGCATGCCGAGGAACTGGCGCTGGACGGGTGGCAGATCCTTGTCCCAGCCGCGCGCCAGAGCGCCCTCCATGATCGCGCGGGCGAGCGGGCCGTAAGCAAAGGCCCGCGCCGTGCCGGAATAGAGATTGCGCGGTGCCTGATCGAACAGGATCACCGCGGCAAGCGCAGTCTGCGGATTGTCGAGGAATTCCCGCGGCGAGCGCGTTTTCAGCGCTTCGAGCCAGCGTTGGTATCGTGATGCCAGCAGGGCGTCGACCCTGGCCAATCCGCCCCACCAATCAGACGGTTCCAGCTCGTGAAACCAGAGATGAAGGAGGCTGGCTGCCCAGCTTCTGTGCGGGGCAGCCAATCCTCGTCAGCCTTCGGCTTTCGGCTTTGTGTAAGGAACAAAGTCTTCCAGGAACAAGCCACCGGTGGTGAAGCCGCTGTGGCGGTCGATCGTGCGCATCACGTCATGGCGGCACAGCTGGCTGCCATGGCGTTCGATGATCGGCACATCGCTGCTGCGCAGCTGGTTGGGCCGCGTGGCGCGCGCGACATAGATCGTGTCGCCAGCGTCATAGACGATGCCGACATAGGGGATCACCTCGATGTCGTTCGAACGGAAAGAGGTGACGCAAGCCTGCGGTTCGCCAGCGGTGCGGCCCTCGATCATTTCTGCAAGGCGGGCTTCGTTCCGCTCCTGGCGCGTTTCTGCCTGTGCGGCAGTTGCGCCAAGGGCAAGCGCGGTGCCTGCGGCAGCAAGTGCAATAAGCTTTTTCACGTCATTTCTCCCATGATTGGAGACACTATTCCATGAGTCGGCTGAAGGCTTGCTGACCACGTTTCAGCGTCGGTTCAGGCGGCCTTGTCACCCGATGTCGCGTCTGCCGGGCCGCCCTTCAGGATGAAACGCCTGTCGCAATAACCACAATCGACAAAGCCTTTTTCGTCGATTTCCATGAAAACACGCGGATGGCCGAGCGCCGCGGAACGATAGTTCTCGCCATTCCGGATATCGCCAGCGCCATCGCACCAGACACGGTGGTTTTCAACTAGGGTGGTTTCGGGTGTGTCGCTCATGGTCCAACCCCTAATGCGCCAGCGCGATTCAGGCAATATGGCTTCGGGCATCGTTCCTGCCCTTTACGGCGCGGTGGGGAAACCCCATAGGAGCGCCATGTCTGACACCACTCCCGCCATCGAGATCCGCGACGTCGTCAAGCGCTATGCCGGCAGCAAGAAGGCAGAACCCAAGCTGGCCCTGAAAGGCCTCAGCTTCGATGTGCCGCAAGGCGGTGTGTTCGGCCTGCTCGGCCCCAATGGCGCGGGCAAGTCCACGCTGATCAACATCATGGCGGGCACGGTCAACAAGACCGGCGGATCGATCCGCATCTGGGGCCATGACATTGACGAGAACCCGCGTAACGCGAAGCTTTCCATCGGCATCGTCCCGCAGGAGATCATCTTCGATCCCTTCTTCACGCCATACGAGGTGCTGGAAAACCAGGGCGGCATGTATGGCATCGCCAAGGCGCTGCGCCGGTCTGACGAATTGCTGCGCGCGGTGCGGCTGGAAGACAAGCGCAACGCCTATGCCCGTACGCTGTCTGGCGGGATGAAGCGCCGCCTGCTGATCGCCAAGGCAATGGTCCATTCGCCGCCGATCCTGGTGCTGGACGAACCGACCGCGGGCGTGGACGTGGAACTGCGCAAGCAGCTGTGGGAACTGGTGGGCGAGCTCAATGCCGAAGGCGTGACCGTGGTGCTCACCACGCATTACCTCGAAGAGGCAGAAGCGCTGTGTGACCGCATCGCCATCATCAACCACGGCGAGCTGATCACCAACAATCCGACCCGCGAACTGGTGGGCATGATGGGCGAGAAGATCGTCGCCGTCACGGTGGACAGGGACATTGACGAGCTGCCGCAGGATCCGCGCTTCCGCAAGTGCGAGAAGGCGGGCGAGCGGGTGATCGAGGTGACCTATGACAAGGCGGAAATGACCGCCGGCCAGGTCCTCGCCAAGCTGCAGGAACAAGGCTTTGCAATCGAGGACGTGTCGACCCGCGAGGCTGATCTTGAAGACGTGTTCGTGCAGCTCACCAGCGCGGTGGAAGCGGCCTGATTTACCGGCTCAGGCGAGGACGGCCTCGCCCATCCTCCTGTCGCGCCGCGTGAACCATGCGAGGTTTGCGCGATAGACGGCGAGCGCCACGATGCTGCCGACGATACCATCCAGCGCATAATGCCACCCTAGCGCGACAGACAGGAGCGCAACCACGCCAAAGGCAATCGATACCGGCACCAGAATACGTCGCGCGATCACTGCGCTGGCGATCACCATCGATGCCGCCATGGTCACGTGCATTGATGGCATGGCGGAAATGCCCGAGCCTGCGCCGAATGATCCGGTGGAATAGGTCGCCCACAGATATTGCGCCACGCCGGCGGTTTCGGGCGTGGGGGTGATATCGGCAAAGCGCGGGCCGTAACCCATCGCTTCATAGAAGATCGGCCCACCAGCAGGCAGCAGGCAGTGGACCAGCGGCCCGGCGACGGACCACAGCAGGAAATAGCTCATCAGCACGGCGCTGCGCTGCGGGCTTTTCGGGCCCCAAGCCGCGATCACCAGCAGCACGATCATGATCAGGAACCACAGCGGGTGGTAGACCTGCCCTGCCTGCGGGAAGACATAAGGTGCCAGCAGCCGCCAAGGGTCATGCCCCAGGAATATCGCCGCATCGGCGCGCGCCAGCATCGGGTCCGCCCAGAAGGGCACGAGGTAGTTGAGCAGCGTCTTCACCCAAATGAAGGACACCATGTTGAGGCCCGCCAGCAGCAGGGTGGCGAGCGCCGCGATCACCCGCCCGCGCTGGTTGCGCCAGATTGTCGCAAATTCGGCTGCGGGGCTTTCCACCTTGTTCAGGGCCATCTGGCCGAACAGCATGATCACCCCTGCCATCACCGTGCCGAGCATCCACACAGGCAGTATGCGCAGCGCGGGCAGCAGTCCGTCGATCCGCGGCATCAGCCCCAGCGCCAGCACCACGCACAGCGCGGTGAGCGCAGTGGCCGCATAAATCCAGTCGCGTTCGGCTTTCACCCGGCAGATCTCCGTCAGAAGGCAGCCATATTGCCTGCCCGTCAGCCTGCGGGACTATGCGAACAGGGTTAATTCGCGGTTAGCGCCTGCGGGCCGCTGTATGGTCAAGCCGCTTGCCCCGCCGCTTGGCTGAAGGCATGAGGCAGCGTGATGACAATAAGCGAACCCTATGACGTTCTTGTGATCGGCTCCGGCGCGGCCGGACTGACGGCGGCGCTGACGCTGGCGACGGAGCTGAAAGTGCTGGTGCTGGCCAAGGGCAAGCTCAACTCAGGCTCCACCGCATGGGCGCAAGGCGGTATTGCCGCCGTGCTCGATGCGGGCGATACTTTCGATGACCATATCCGCGACACGATGGTGGCGGGCGCTGGCCTGAATGACCGCGAGACGGTGGAATTCGTGATCGAGGCCGCCCCTGCCGCAATTGACCGGCTGTGCAAGCTGGGTGTGCCCTTCAACCAGGACAGCGGGGACTTGCACCTGACGCGCGAAGGCGGGCATTCGCACCGGCGCATCGTGCATGTGGACGATGCCACCGGCTGGGCTGTGCAGGCGGCCTTGCTGAAGGCGGCAGAAGAAAGTCCCAACATCACCCTGCTCCCCTACCAGAGCTGCATTGACCTCATCACCGGCAGGCACGAGCAGAAATACTCCGGATCAGGCCATGTCTGGGGTGCCTATGCGCTGGACGAGCAGACCGGCGAGGTGAAGGCCCATGTCGCCCGCGCCACGGTGCTGGCTGCAGGCGGGGCAGGGCGTGTGTACCAGTTCTCCACCGCGCCGCGCGGCGCGACGGGCGATGGCATCGCCATGGCGTGGCGCGCGGGTGCCCGCGTCTCCAACATGGAGATGATGCAGTTCCACCCCACCTGCCTCTACAATCTCGAGGTCAAGAACTTCCTCATCACCGAGGCCGTGCGCGGCGAGGGCGGGCACTTGCTGCACCCGGAAACCGGCCACCGTTTTATGGTCGATTACGACCCCGAACGGATGGAGCTTGCTCCGCGTGACGTGGTCGCCCGCGCGATCGATGACCAGATCAAGCGCTTCGGCCTCGACTATGTCCACCTCGACATCAGCCACCAGCCGCCCGAATTCGTGCGTGAACATTTCCCGACCATCCATGAAAAGCTCACCGGCCTTGGCATCGATATGACGCGCCAGCCGATCCCGGTGGTGCCCGCGCAGCATTATACCTGCGGCGGCGTGGTGATCGGGCTGGATGCGCGCACCGACCTGCCCGGCCTGTGGGCTGCTGGCGAATGCACCGAAAGCGGGCTCCACGGCGCCAACCGTCTTGCCTCCAACTCCCTGCTCGAATGCTTCGTGTTCGGCGATGCCGCGGCGAAGGACATCCTCGCCAATTGGGACAGCCTCGCCGCCCCGCCGCAAGTGCGCGAATGGGACGAAAGCCGCGTCACCGATTCCGATGAAGAGGTGATCATCAAGCAGAACTGGACCGAGATCCGCCGCTTCATGTGGAACTATGTCGGCATTGTCCGCACCACCAAGCGGCTGGAGCGCGCTGCGCACCGGATCAAGCTGCTGGGCGAGGAGATCGAGGACTATTACGGCCACTTCCGCGTGGCGACCGACCTCATCGAACTGCGCAATCTGCACCAGTGCGCCCAGCTGATCGTCGAAAGCGCGCTGCGCCGGCACGAGAGCCGCGGACTGCACTACACGCTGGATTACCTCGGGCTGGCAGAAGAGCCGGTGGATACGGTGCTGGTGCCATAGGCGATTGACCGCATGCTGTGGTGGGACCATCCTGCCCTCTTCCGTGACACTCGGGGAAGCTCGGATGACGCAGCTTACACCTGCCAGGATCGTAGAAACCACCTTCGGCTTCGGGCCTGCAAGGGTATTGCAGACTGCTACCAAGCTCGGCCTGTTCAGCTTGCTCGGCAAAGGGCAACTGACAGCGGAACAGATCCGCGAAGGCCTCGGCCTGGCACCGCGAGCTGTTCCAGACTTTACTGACGCTCTCGTTTCACTCGGCTTCCTTGAACGCGAGGGCGACGGACCCGAAGCGTTTTACGCCAACACCGCCGAGACCGCGCTGTTTCTCGACAAGGCGAGTCCGGCCTATATTGGCGGCTTCGTGGAGATGGCGCATGACCGACTCTATCGCTTCTGGGGCGATCTGGATATCGCTCTTAAGACCGGAGAGTCTCAGAACTAGCAGAGTCACGGCATGGAGGGTATCTTCGACAGGCTCTATGCAGATCGAGAGCGACTGGAGCAGTTCCTGTCGGCTATGAGCGGTATTTCCACCGGCAACTTCGAAGCGCTGGCGGAGAAATTCGATTTTGGCCCCTATGCAACGCTGTGCGACGTTGGTGGCGCGGAAGGGATCCTCGCCATGTGTGTGGCGCGCGCCAATCCGCACATGCAATGTATCACCGCAGACCTGGCCCCGGTGGAGCCGATCGCGCGTGACAAGATAGTTTCAGCGGGCCTGGCTGACCGGGTGCGCCCGGCGGTGGTCGATTTCTTCAAGGACGAGCTGCCCAAGGCAGACGTCATAACCATGGGTATGATCCTCCACGACTGGGACCTGCCGACCAAGCGGATGCTGATTGCCAAAGCCTATGATGCGCTGCCCGAAGGCGGGGCCTTCATCGTGATCGAGCAGCTGATTGACGACGCCCGCCGTGTGAACACGTTCGGGCTGCTGATGAGCCTGAACATGTTGATCGAAGGTGGCGATGCTTTCGACTATACCGGCGCCGACTTTGCGAGCTGGTGCCGGGATGCGGGTTTCCAGCGATGCGAAGTGCTCCACCTTGCCGGGCCAAGCAGTGCGGCCATCGCGTATAAATAGCTCGGCCTTCAATCCATCATGTAGAGGATGGCCCAGGACAGGACGGTACCGATGAGGAACATCGGCCAGGACCAGTAGAGGTCGAAATTCACGCTGATCTCGCGAATGGTCACGTCGAACTTGAAGATTTTGAGGAAACCGCCGCTCGAACCGGCAGAGCCGATGAACAAGCAGACCAGAAGCGTCAGGAATATCCCCAAGGGGATGGCCTTCAAAAAGGCGATCATAAGAGCATCCTACCTCAACTGCCGCGCACATTGTCGCAAGGTGTCGCAGCGGTCCGGCTTTTCGCGCCGCATACCCACATCCGTGTGCCGCAACGCAGCAAAATTTCACTGCCGGATTCGAATGATTCACGGGAGAGAAACTGCACAGCTTTTTTTCCGCAGATCGATTTTAGGGCTTGCGCATGCCGCGAGTGGAGGACTCTCCACGCGTCGCGGCGTATTGCCTATGTGATACACCCCTAAGATTTGCTCATCAGCGGCAGTAAATCGGGATTAACCCTCTTGCGTACCGACTCGGTCCGATTCACTATGGGTTGTGTTACGGCTGCCGGGGGCACCCACAAGAGCTAGATTCAAGGCAATGACGCCCGGCTTCGGGAAGGGCGGCAATTCCGGGTCTGATTCGTGGGTCATGCAAGCTGCAGCTGTGGGCAGGCGGGGGATAAGTTTTTCCCTGCCGTCGCGTGAAAAAGGATAGGCTGGAAGCTTCCCGCCGATTCGAACGCATGCGGAACATTGGTTTGGCAAATCTGATCGGGGACGGGCGCATTATGGAATTCAGGAACACGGACGAAGCGGCAATGGGTCTGGACGAAAACACGACTGCAGCGGCTCCCGAAAAGACGACCAGGAAAGCAGTCACGATGGAAAAGAAAGATGCCGGCAGCGAAGAGCTGGTGAGCGAAGCAGCGGCAGAAGCGCTGGCAGAGGCGATGAAGGTCGCCGCCAAGCCCGTGAGCGATTCCAAGACGGTGAACCCGCGCCGGTTCAACGTCGTCACCGATGCTGCGCGCGATGCGAACCTGACGGCGTTCGGCAAGGAAACGCTGACTGACCGCTACCTGCTGCCGAACGAGACGTATCAGGACCTGTTCGCCCGCGTGGCCGATGCCTATGCGGATGATCAGGAACACGCCCAGCGCCTGTATGACTATATCTCCAACCTGTGGTTCATGCCGGCAACGCCCGTGCTGTCGAATGGCGGCACCGGTCGCGGCCTGCCGATCAGCTGCTATCTGAACTCGGTTTCCGACAGCCTCGACGGAATCGTCGGCACGTGGAACGAGAACGTGTGGCTCGCTTCCAAGGGCGGCGGCATCGGCACCTATTGGGGCAATGTGCGCGGCATTGGCGAGCCGGTGGGCCTCAATGGCAAGACCAGCGGCATCATTCCCTTCGTGCGCGTGATGGACAGCCTGACGCTGGCGATCTCACAAGGTTCGTTGCGTCGCGGCTCGGCGGCCTGCTACATCGATATCCACCACCCGGAAATCGAGGAGTTCCTCGAAATCCGCAAGCCTTCGGGGGACTTCAACCGCAAGGCGCTGAACCTGCACCACGGCGTGCTGCTGACCGACGAGTTCATGGAAGCCGTGCGCGCTGGCGAGGAATTCGAGCTGAAGAGCCCGAAGGACGGTTCCGTGCGCGGCAAGGTCAACGCCCGCAGCCTGTTCCAGAAGCTGGTGGAAACTCGCCTTGCCACCGGTGAGCCCTACATCGTGTTCAACGACACGGTGAACCGCATGATGCCCAAGCATCACCGCGATCTGGGGCTGAAGGTCTCGACCTCCAACCTGTGCAGCGAAATAACCCTGCCCACCGGTATCGACCACCTTGGCAATGACCGCACGGCCGTGTGCTGCCTGTCCTCCCTGAACCTGGAAAAGTGGGACGAGTGGCATACCGAGAA